>NZ_PYNV01000027.1:0-34116 GCF_003026095.1 Photobacterium sp. GB-72
CTAGAATATGGCGGAGAGATAGGGATTTGAACCCTAGATACGCTATAAACGTATGCCGGTTTTCAAGACCGGTGCTTTCAACCACTCAGCCATCTCTCCGTAAGTGCGGCGAATATTACCGATAGATTTAAAATCTGTAAAGCCTAATTTTAAGAAAAAACACCACTCGATTAACAAATAATCAGAGTGTTAATAAAGGTAACAATATCGCCATTTGTAATCCATTTCGACGTTTATTTTTCAAGCAATACCGCGCTTTACATATCTTCTCTTCTCGCAAGGGATTAAACACAATGTGTAAAGCTTGCATATACTAAAATCAGTTATCGCGCTTTTTAAGCGTTACTGAGATACACAAGGATGTTATATGCCATTCTATATAATACTTATTGCTGTTATCTTTTTTTGTTCGGGCTGTGTTGCGCTCTATCCCGCTCAATGGCAAGCCATCACGGTTATTGATGAACTCACAGGTGAGCCTGTTTGTCGTGTACGCGCAATCTCTCCAATGCAAACGGATAGCAGCTATTATCCTATTGTTGATATGGTTCATGATCAGGTAAGAGTCGGCATGCACAGCCCAGATCAAAACCCCTTGCCCGTTGGCGATATCCAATTACAGGTAGATAGTCATTATCGTTGGCTAATCAAGCAACGTGATATGCCCTATTACCTTCAACAACAAATGGATATTACACCTCATATTCTAATAGGATACGATCATTACTTAAGTCATATGAACATGCATCAGCGTGATGAATTACAACACAGTTTTAGCACTGTAACGGCAAAAGCGTTGGCTTCAAGATCGCCTTATACCGTTGCCACAGGTGATGCTGCTAAATCTTTATTTAATCAAATGCTAACAGGTGAGTTTTTAGAATATCGAATATTTCAAACTCCATTGCATGGATTAACCGTAGGCCGCTACCCTTTAGCCCATGATTACCTTAAAGCACTACAAACTTGCGGTATCGACTGGTACCCATAAGTTATCAAAGTAGATCAATAACCTAAAACCTGCGTATACTATTCTTATCACATCATATGACAGCTAAAGTTCAATGAAAAACGTATACCAACCTTTATTTGATGATAATAATCCACCCGGTGATATCT
The DNA here is from genome assembly GCF_003026095.1 of Photobacterium sp. GB-72. NCBI lineage: Bacteria > Pseudomonadati > Pseudomonadota > Gammaproteobacteria > Vibrionales > Vibrionaceae > Photobacterium > Photobacterium sp. GB-72. The sequence continues at coordinate 1,120 of NZ_PYNV01000027.1, forward strand.
TTTTTGGTCATACGATTTTTCTGCCAAATACAGGAACAATGAAACATGCTCATCCGTGGGGACAATTGCAACTAATCAGTGGAGGGATCATTGAATTAAAAGCGGAGAGTAAACACTTTCTTGCCCCTCCCCAGTTTGCATTATGGGTACCACCAGCAATGGAGCATCAAAGTTATATTCGTCGTAGTTTAAATTATTGTTCAATGAACATTACCAAGCCACTCGCTAATGCGTTGCCGAATTATGCCTGTTTATTGGAAGTCAGCCCATTAATGCAAGCCATGGTGAGTGATTTACGCGAGCGCCGGATTGTTAGCCCTGAAACCCCGCAAGATAAACGCTTAGTGAAGGTGTTGTTTGATCAGGTATTAATGAGTAAAGAACACCATCAATACTTACCAACAAGTGATGATAAGCTCCTACAAACAATATTGATTGAACTTGAAAAAAACCCAACCAATAATCGCAGTTTAGCGGAATGGGCAAAAATGCTTCATACGACAGAGCGTACCCTTGCCCGTCACTTCAAAGATAAACTTGGGATGAACTTTACCGAATGGAGACAACGACGAAAGTTTATCTACTCACTACATTTACTGCGTAGTGGTTTATCAGTAAAAGAGATTGCATTAACACTGGGCTATCATCAGGCATCTCCCTTTATTACTGCGTTTAAAAAGCAATCAGGCAGTACACCCGATCAATATCGTCAGCGCTTAGGTGATGAGGCGATGCCACCGAAAATATAATTGTCTATATTGTTACTGCTCGCATCCATATTACTGATATTAAATTACTTACGATTCCAACGAGCAAATAGAATTTTACTACTCAGTAGAGTAAATACACTGCATTCACCATCGTGGATATAATCAGATTGAAATTCAGCAGTGGCATTATTCGCTAAATTTTTCACATATTGCTTGTTATCCACGATCACGATTTTAGTAAAACCACGCGAATACGGTGATACATCGTACTTTAAAAATTGTAAAGCGCGCTGTGGATCCCGCGTTGTGGTAATAATATCAGGGTAATGAGAAAGTCCATGCGTAATTTTTAATTTAAAAAATGCCATCACACGTTGTCAGTAACTTGAATTTTCGCGATAGTATTAAGATACGATTGACGCAGCAAGCACTCCCTTTTCGCTATTTATTCACTGTTACAGTTAATTACCATCTACTCGTCATTAGACATGTTTTGATACAGGTATTTGATAATTTAAGAGTCATTATAGACGCTAAGAGTAAACATACGATTTAACCAACAAAAGAAAGCCCCGCTAAATAGCGAGGCTTAAATATGTCACTTATTAACAATTAATGACGTAATTCATCGAGTGGATAAGCATCTAACTCATCAGGGACTTGATCATCATCATCATCATCATCTTGGATATCAGGTTTCTGATCGTTATCCGTATCAGTTAAGTGAGTACGCGTAATAATTTCATACGATACACCACCAATTTCTTGATTATTACCCGCAGCCGTTGTACCTAACTGCATCACATCAAGATGGTAAAGTGCACTTTCTTTGTCTGTAATAGGCATAGGATCGGCGCTAAAGCGTAATTGCACATTTGCTTCATTAGCATTACCTGTTGGGGTTTGTAAATTACGAATAATAAAGGGTAATTGAGTGATCTCTTGCCATTCATCAACGCCTGTAAACTCAAGCAAATTAATCGCTAATTTACCACCATCAACTAAGAAGCGTTGCTGTTCATCATGACCTATTTGTAAAACAATCTGTTGATTATTCGTCTCGATCCCTCTAGCAATAAACGATATTTTTTGCTGCTGATTAATCAATAAATCAACCACATTCATATTCCGCCATGCAATATTATTGTTCTGACGGGTGTTATAGTTAATGCTCGCTGTTTCTGGGAAGCTCATTGGATCTTGTGGGTTAATTAATCGTGCCACTAAACAATAATGTCCCGTTGTTGGTGGTTCCCAAGCAACTGTCGCTTCTACATCTGCCCCCACGGGTAGAGTGCCGATGGTATCAGTACCCAGCAATGTCCAATCCGCAGGCCACGTTAATCCAGTAGATGCATGTGCCCAATACACTTCAACAGTGGTATTAAAGGCCGTTGCTGCACCACGGTTTTTCACATTAACGTAAATTTCATTTTTCTGGCCAAACTCTGGATTTTGATGCGGACCTGGGCTACCTGCAACCACACGGTTCCAAATCGCTTTACTGCGCCACATCGATTTACCAACCATATTGGCATCAGGCTCATTGCCCGTATCAGGTGCAGGACCAAAGTAATCATAATGGGTATCTTCAACCCACACATCAGCAGTCTCGTCACATGAGCTTGGAATACCAAAGCCATTAGTAACATTTAAACTATTACTACTTGGTGATATTGCATCAACACCAAGTCCAAAGCCTGCAAACGTACGCCAGATTAAGCACACATCTTCACCCGAATAGTTATCGATAGCAGCTTGGATAATACCGTCGCGTGTATCAATAAAGCTTGGTGAACAAATGGTATTTTTCAACCCTTCGGTGAAATACAACATGGCACGTTGGTTACCGCTTCCCCCTAATGAATTATACAAGTTAATATCAAAACCATGTTCATCTACCAATGCCCAGTACACTTCCCATGCCGCTTGTGCCCATACAGAGCCGACACCATGAGGAACTGACATACCGGAGATAATGCTTTCATAAGTGTAATTGTTGACGGCAGGATCAGTACTATAACGTTGTGGACGTATACCTGCACCCGAGGTTGGTTGACCTAATACATAGGTCCCCATCGCACGAGGATCGGCCCCTGTGAGCCCAGCTGGTTGAGTCATCATTAAGGCATAAAGATCACTGATCCCTTCTGATGGTCGTTGGTAATTACTTAAACAATTTACATTGGCAGGGCCACCGACTAAACGATTTGAAATACCGTGAGCATACTCATGGACAATAATCGCATTATCAAAATCACCGTCACGCTGTGGAGTGGTATATGACCATAGGTACATTTGCATTCGAGGGCGTGTACCATCAGCAGGCGTCCAGAAGTTAGCATTATTCATTCCCCCGCCATCTTGCGCTTCGGCTTTAACATCATCGCCACCAGCACCGGGTGCTCCATATTGATTGACTTGGAAATTCCCTGAAGCTTGATCAAAGCCATATAGATAGGTGATATCGTGAATAATGTTATTCCAGTGGAATAAGTTTGCTACAGCCGCATCGCTGTTGTCTTGTGGTGGTAGAGTAAAATCCAGTGGGAAGACACAACTTATACCCGCCAAACAATCAGGCTCGACTCCTGTTGGTGAACCTGAATTATTTGAATCATTATACGCATGAACATTGTTACCTCGCATGATGGTATATTCATTGCCAATGGTGGCATTTATATCATGCCATCCCCATGGTGAACCGGGACTTGCCGCCGGATTAACTTCAATTTGTCGAGCGTTAACAGGTGTTGCATGATTCGGTGATTCAACAGGATATTGAAACACTTCATAGCTGTGCTCATCAACCTGATCAAAGTAAGCGAGAAGTTCACCACTATTGGCATCAACCAACATTTGATAGACATGACGTTGATCATGAGTAAAGAGTAAGAAAGACCATGCCAAACGTAGTTCATCATTTTTGACTGGCATGTAAACTAATTTAGCGTCAATCGGCTCTCTTGAAGCACTGGCGGCATTAACTTTTGTTGCTTGATCATCTGCGCCAAGATCTTCATTTTCAATGGTTGGCTGGTGGCGAACCTTGATCCCTACTTTTTCAGCCGCATTAATGATCGCTTGCTTAATCGTTATGGTGGGTGCTTGCTTACTCAAAATCACTTGATCAATATGTGGTGAGAAGGTGTTATTCACACTTAAGATACGACCATCACGATTCACATTTACTTGTAGCAAAGCATTAAAGACATCACGCCCATGGATTTTTTGTTGTAAGTAAAAACGCTTCGCACCTGTCGCTGCAGTTTCATAAACTTGTTGCTCTACATTGGCAATATCGGTAGGTGATAAATGTAATAATCGTCGATTATCTTCAAGAAAATCCATCACCACTTGCTCTGTGGTTTTACTTGGATCAGCATCAGTCAAATAGCCAGTCTGATTATAAAGAACACGCGCTACACCTGTGCGTTTTTCATAATCAATTTTCACCGGCGGTATTCTTACCATCATGTCATTAGCAAGGTTTATTTGCTCTGTACTGGGTAAAATATTGATATTTTCAGTTAAAGATACCCGCGTATCATAGTTTCTTGATTCAACAGCATCTGCTGGTGGTGATTCAGGGATCATTAAATATAAATCAACATTATTGATGCTTAGAGGTGCAGCATTAACGACTTTTTCAGCGACATAACCAATCGCTTTAGCCTTAATATCGTGTTCACCTATAGATGTATTGAATACCAGCGCACCATCACTGGTCGACGGATCTTCCCCAGTTACACCAATAGGAGTTGCTGCATCATCAATAAAGATTTGAGCATCTTTAACAGGGTTACCGTTGACATCATAAACATTCACCACAAAATGGGCATTAAGTGCCGTTACAACATCAATCGTTGTATCGTTAAACGTCACCTGACAGCCTAAGGTTTTATCATTGTGCTCTAAATGAAAACTCTCTGAAGTACAACTTGCAAATGCAACAGTCGGATTATCCGCGGTATCGAAAAATTTTAATGTTAAAAACAAACCATGGATCTGTGTTTGAGCAAAATTCAAATTCATCGGTAGCGTTGCGATGTAACTATCAGGTGTATTTGGATCTTGGGTAAATATCACTTGATCATCAAACACTATCATATTGTTAGGATCTAATAGCTTAAGCTCAGTATTAAGATCTGATAATTGCTGAACATGGGTAATAATCGAGTTAGGAATTTTAACCGTGATATCTGTAGTCTCTCCTTGCTCATTAAATGTAATGACGCTGACCCCCATCAATGGAACCACATCATAATTCGCAATAGCAGTATTTTGATCAATATTTAATACTTGGTTTGGTATATCTAAATGTCCCACTTTTTCAGTGTCATTGTAGAAATTAATATCAACGAAATAGCTACCATATTGGATATTAAAAAAAAGATCAGATTGCGCTGAATTTTTGTTGATTAAAAACTTCATTTCTTGATTATTATCAAGCCCAATACCAACAATAGGGGTTCCTAAACCTAATAAATTTAATTCGTTAGGATCGACTTTAAAAAAGAGTTTAGCCATTTCAGGATTAACAGAAACGTCAATATCAAGTTTGCCTAATACAGGGGTTAAATTCATCGCAATAGGGGAATTACCATCGACAATATTGGTGTTCGCTTCACCATGATATTTTTGTCCATCATGCTCAATATCAAGCATAAGATCATAATTACCCGGTGTTAAGCCAACCGTTGTTTCCGATTCCACTTTAAACGTATCAAGATGTAGATACGCTTTCCAATCGAACTCATCGACAGCATTCGTAGCTGTATTCGTTGCTTGTAAAGTCCCCACTAATAAGATTGGTGATGAAGTATTTTTTCCTATTTGTTCATTTTTTGTGGAGGGGATAGCCATACGAAATGCAGTGAATTCAGGAGTAAAATCAATGACTACAGTTTTACTATCACTACTGGGTGCTACTGTATCTTCACTGCTACCATTACAACTCACAATACTTATTAGCATTGCGAGCCATATAAACACTCGGATAATTTTCATGAGCAAGCCTCTATTTATCTCAGTTTACTTTGCGAATACAAATTAACTTTGTGATTATAGAAACGGTTTATTTTTTATTTGTCTTGTTTAAAAGAAAGAAAATACTTAATAAATAAGTACCATTGAAATGTTAAAAATAGGATAAATATAACAAGTAATTAAATAAAATATTAGTTAAAAAAAAAGCGAGCAAGATGCTCGCAAACGTAATATACAATACAAAAGTGATTATAATTCAAGATCCTTCTTAAATAATTAATCCTTAGTACGATAAGACAAAGGTTATATCGGTAATTATTTTGCCATATACGTAGATATATTTGTCATAACAATGTAAATACACAACATATTCAAAATTAAAATAAGCAAGGTTAAGTAAATTTACTTAACCTTGCTTTATTGATTACCACGAAGAGCCAAGAGAAAGGTAGAACGAGTTATTGCCGTCTTCTGCTTGACCATAACTCAAGTAAACAGGACCTATAATAGAGTCAACAGCAACATAAACACTGCCTGCAGTCACTGCCGAGCCCCAAGACATTTCTGAAGATTTAGCCCAAACTCCCCCATGCTCTAAAGACCCTCCCACATAAACAGGTAATTTAAATGCGCCAAAGTTATTATCCATGACACGATAACGATAGACAATGCTAGTAAATGCACTGTAACGGCCATTTAACTCGTAACGGTGATAACCAGATAAATTAAATAAGCCACCTAACGCCTGAACAAATATCGGTAATATTTCGTCTGAATCAGATCCAGCCGTTTTCGCATTTAACACCAAGGTATGTCGATCATAAGTAAACGGTTTTTTAATCGATAAGTTATAAAAAGTAGTATTGCCATTTACTTCACCCTTATCTTTATACTCACTGGTTGTTTGGTTATAACCCGTGGTTGCATTCGCATATAAACCTTTTGACGGAAAATAGAAACTATCTAAGTCATCATAAATTAAGTTTATATAAGGGCCGTGCACGAAATAATTCTCTTTATCTCGTTTTGAAAGGACCGTGATAGAGCCTTTTTGAACACTGTATCCAAGAACTGCTTCTGCTGATGATTTTAAATTCCAACCAATAGCAGCATAACCATTAACATGTCGATATTCAGTTTCGATATTAAACCGATCATCACTATTCCCATCGACATAATTAATAGTAGGACGATTGAATTTCCTTACCTCGTTACTTGCACCAGCACCAATTTCTGTAAAAAATTGCTGTTTATAATCGAGTGGGAAATAAAATTCAGTATTGATATTTTTCCAACTACCTAATGAGAACTCTGTTAGCCACTCTCCCCCTTTATCAGTGAGATCGGTATATAGATATTGAGCACCAAAAGAGAAGTTTGAACGATTGACAAAATCATCTTCGAACGCCAAAGTAAAGTTTAAATACCCCGGTCCCCATGATTTTTCATTAATATCCATATCAAGCACGTTTTCGCCGTTTTCTTGCTTAATTTGGTAAGTAATTCGACCATAAACATCTTCACTTTGTAGTCGTTTAACTGCTTGCTCTAATTCTTCATTAGAAATTACTCGACCAGTTTTTAAATCCAACTGAGACAATAAGGTTTTTTCAGGTAAACGGGTATTATTCTTTATTTTTATCTTATCAATGTAATAAGCAGAAGCTGCGGTTAATTGGCTTCGACGATTTTGTTTTTGTTTAATATAAGCTTGATAATCGTGATCTGATAATTGATAACGAAGTAATTTTGGTAGCGAAGCCGTTGCCACTTTCCTTCCCGCTAAATATGCTTTTTTCATTTGATCAAAATCAGCGGCAGTCATAAATGACACATCAGGCTGGAGATATACATCACCTTCGGCCATGAGACTTTTTTGCAGATCAGCACTCGCATTGGTCATATAAGTCGTTAATTGAGCAACGATATTTAACGCACTATCAAGATCTTTACTTGGCATTAAATTATCACGTAAATCAACCGCAATAATGGCATCAGCACCAAGCACTTTGGCCACATTAACAGGCATATTGTTAACAACACCACCATCAACCAATAGTTTCCCATTTAAGTGAACCGGCTTTAACGCCCCTGGTACTGTCATTGATGCTTGCATTGCTGTCGCTAAATGACCTGAACTTAATATAACAGGTTTCACTTTAGCAATATCGGTAGCTACACTTCGATACGGGATTGCGAGCTGATCAAAAGATTTTAAAGCAGGAAGGTTATCAGTCACATCTCGTAGAATTTTAGCAAATCCTTGACCTTGAAATGCGCCTGAACGCGATTTAAATTCACCATTCAGGTCGAGACCAATATCAGTATGTAATTGATATCTATCACTTTGCTGCTTTCTACGTAACGTAAGATCGTTACGACTAGCACGATCGAGGTAACCTTCTTCCCATTTAACACCAAAGGTACGACGTTTTACTTCTTTAGCACTTAACCCCATGGCGTACATACCGCCAACATAAGCGCCCATACTGGTACCGGTTACGATATCAACAGGAATGCGGTTTTCTTCTAGTACTTCCAGTACGCCGATGTGAGCAGCTCCTTTTGCACCACCACCGCTAAGAACAAGTCCAATCCGTTCTCGATTCAGTTTGGGACGTTCATCTACACTCGCATACACTGTAAGAGACTGTACACTGAGTGCCATAAATAATACGGTTTTTATTATTCTATGCTTTTTCAACACCATGAAGTTCCCAATCATTTAGCGCTATCACAATGAAAATATTTTAACCAACGAGTTCCTCTCATCGTTAAAATATTCACTAAAACTACGAATCGCTTAATAAAATACACTAAATACTAAATATTCCGTTAATAAAATGAAAAAAGAGCGTACAAAACGCTCTTTTTCTTTCTAACGCAACAGCTTTAAATGCCTTTGGCGACATCATCAAGTGCTTTTAAAACCTGCTCATTAATATGGCCTTCATGGACAAGTTGACAGACTTTTCGTCTAACAGCTAAGCCTGAAATTAAACGTTCAATCGATAAATGACGTTCGTCTTGGCGACTGTTATATAACTCAACGGTACGACTTAAAGTTTCATAACTGACTTTTTGACCAGAAACATATAACCAATCTAGCTTCTCTAAGTATCCGTGGCACTCTTCAGTAATAACTGATGATGGATGACCAGTCATTGCAGATAAAGCCGTTATGCTTCGCTGGAGCGCTTCTGGTGAGGTATATTTAGATAACACAATCGTTAATTCATCTGCATTAATCTCAACAAGATGCTTACGCAACTTAATACGACGCCCTAATCGGCCTTTCGGACGCGGTGCCTTTCGCTGAATCGGTTCAAACTCACCATCAATAATGGCGGATAATTGTTCTAATTCTTGCTTTGGCATGATCTCATTACGTAACGGGTTTGGCATTGTTGGTGCCATCGTACGCTTACCTTCATTGGTCGTTTTAGCACGTGAATATCGGATCACTTCATCAGCATCACATTTAATATCAATACGATAATCTGTGTAACGTTTATCAGGCTCTTCAGCACTGATCGTTAAATGGTATCCCCATAAATTCACCGCAAATATCGTTTCTGTTACTTTTCCTTCAGCTAATTTTTTCAATTCTCGAATAAGATCAGAAGAAAAACGTCGCCATTCAATATTTCTAGCAAGCTTTTGATTTAAATCACTTAAAAGCATAGAGTCATTGACACGACGAGACATGCGACTACGGAAAAAAGTATACAACTGAAACACAAGCGTATGCTGACGTAAAATTTCAGGTGGAAACAAGAAAAAATAATCGCGTGTTAATAGTTCATCAAAAAATGACGGTTCCCACACCAAAATATACAAATTAGGTTTGATCCTGATCTCACCATCTTCCCCTTCTTGAGGCGCTTCTTCTGAAGCCGTGATCGTTCTAGCAATAAAACGAAAACGATCACTCTTAAACCCTTCAGGCATATTTTCACTTAGCCAACGACCAGTGAGTTCGTGTAATTGAAAATCAGTAAATTCAATACGATCAATACTTTCTCGAATAGAATCGCGTGCCGGGCCACTGTCTTTTTTGCCTCGTAGAGCCAAAATATCAGTGATATAGACTGGCGTCTTATTTACCATCGATCGCGCTTGAATTTCATAATCAGCGATATGGTGATCATGGTACTGAACCGTTAGGGTAAACAACGCAAACAGTGTCATGAGATCATCCACCGTCATGATCGACTTTGATGATCGTGTCTCAATGATCGCTTTCGTACCACTGATCGCAACCATTGATTTTTGATAACTTTTTTTAGTTCTCGGTGGCGCTAACGCTTGATCAATGATCCCTGCCCAGCTGGTTGGTGAAACCACAATTTGATCAGCTTCATCAGGCATACTAGGTGGGGTGCCTAAACCATGTTCTGTCAGTAAGCGTCGATTAACATGATTTTGTGCTAATGCTTTTGAACGTTTTTGTTTTTCTTTTTCTTTAAATTGGTCTGATTGTAAACTCCCCGTGCCCAATTGAGAGATCAGCAAAGATGGATTGATGAAGTGATGCAGCATGGTTTTACCGGCTAAGCCTTCTTCGAACCTTACAGGCTGCTGATTAAATAAACCAACACTCACAGCTGCACGTAAACGTTGCTGAATTGCCGCTCGCGTTAATTGACCTTCCGTTGCTTCAACAAGTTCAGTTGTTGATACATAACCATCTTTGCTTGATAAACCACGTAGCGAAATAATATTGAGCAATTCAATAATACTTTTGGTGACCCCTTTGAAATGTTGATATTGCGGAAGCCAATCGACAAGATTTGAATGGATCAAAAATAAATGACCATCTTTGTGCGATCTAGGGGCTTCGATCAATATTTTTTCAATTGGGGCATTTTCACTATTACGAGGTTGTTTCATTTGTCATTGGCCGTAGATTCATCATCTTTCCGCAAAGATTAATAGAAAAAGATCAATAAATAAAGTTTTTTATTTAAAGATTTTTAATACTGATCTTTATGATTAATTCTGATCTATTTGATTAACTGATCTAATGATCTGGTTCTATTTTACAATGTAACATTTTGTTTTAAAAGAAGATAAAATAGTGACGTTACGGAACAATGATCATGGTTTTATCGGAAGTGTGATCAACAGTTGATTGAAAACATGATCATCATAACATTGGAAGCATGATCATCTGGATTCTGAAACGATGATCAACATTCAATTGAAAGCATGATCATAATAGATTCAATGCTTATTCACAGGGTTATCCACAGTAATCCTTTATCTGTATTGATTGATCTTTAATTCCACGCTGTAAAAGTCATTTATTAAGGCGTTTTTAGTCGGAACAATGATCATGTAAATGCCGTTCGAACCATTTTGTTTAAATTCTATTCACTTTTTAAAGTCGGATAAAAAGTAATTACCGCGACCATAACGATTAATCCATATTACATTGATTCGTTATGTTGCTAAAGAAGTGCCTATTTTGTCGTTTAATATTAGGAAAAATGATCAAGTAAATGAATCTGCATTTCAAATATCTGTACTATTTATTCAATATTGACCTTTTGGACACCTTCTAAGGGAGGTTTTGTGTGCTAAACCCTTATTGAACCTACATTCACCGTAACTTATCACCTTTCGATCATGCTTCCGTAACTATTGTTGTAAGGCGCTAGCGCCCCCCTTTTACCTTGATCATTTTTCCTGAAAATTTGATCTTATAATCGATTGAAGTTCTGATTTATATTGCCGTTAGAGCACTTGATCATCGTTTCGTGATCGCCGCTATTTTATCGGAACAATGATCAAGATTTTGTTCGCTCTATTTCGACTTTTAGGTGATGAGATCTGGCTTTATTTGCTATTTCATAATTATTTTAATGAAATAGCTATGAAATTATTCAATTTCATCATAGTGTTAGATCTTATCGTTATTTGTCTAATTTTAGCTGTATCTGAAATTGAAATAACATCTCCCGTAACTTAGCTTGTTTTTCTCATGCTTCTGTAAATAGCTAGCTAAAATCAATTTACATTGTAAAGTTGTGACGCTGTAACACTTTAAATCTGTCTCTTATTTCGAGTAGTTAATCACATAGTTAACGTCATAAAATGTTCAAATATTTATCTCATATCTGCTTTTATCAAACATAAAGCTTTTTGACTTTAGATTAATATCACACTGATTGTTCAGCTTTTTATTGTTATGTTCTGTGTTTGTTGTACAATATTGCTCAGTCTATCATCATGGCGAAGAGTGATAATGAATAGGGAACAGACGATCCAAAATTTGCTCAACATTGCAGAGCAAACAAAACAAGTACAAGCGGACCGAATTGAGATTGTTTTAGAAGAGCGTCGTGAGGAGCTATTCCCTCCGATGTCTAAGGCTTTAATGGAAACACGCTCAGGGTTAACAAGACGTAAACTTGATGATGCAATTTCTCGTATGGAGGCTGATGGTCATCAATTTACGAAAAATAATGCTAATCACTACTCTATTACATTAGAAGAAGCCCATAAGCTGATGAAAGCGGCAAAAAAACCGGCTTTTCATGAGAGAGAAGGAGCAGGCCGTAAACCTTGGGTTGTTAATGTTCAGAATCAGAAAGGTGGTACGGGTAAATCAATGACAGCGGTTCATATCGCTGCTTGTTTAGCATTAGATTTAGATAAACGCTATCGTATTTGTCTTATCGACCTTGATCCACAGGGTTCATTACGTCTGTTTTTAAACCCTCTTATAAGTGTGGGAAAACAAGAAACGATTTATTCCGCTGTTGACGTTATGCTTGATAACGTACCTGATGGCGTTGAAATGGATAAAGATTTCTTAAAAGATAATGTGGTTATGCCAACCCAATATCCTAACCTTAAAACGATAGCGGCCTTCCCTGAAGATGCGATGTTTAATGCTGATGCATGGCAAGATCTTGCAGTAAATCAAGACCTTGATATTGTTCGTTTACTCAAAGAAAAAGTCATTGATCCAATTGCAGATGAGTTCGACATTATTATGATTGATACGGGTCCTCACATTGACCCACTGGTATGGAATGCAATGTATGCATCTAATGCGTTAATCATTCCTTGTGCTGCAAAACGTCTTGACTGGGCATCTACTGTTAACTTTTTCCAGCATTTACCGACTGTTTACGAGATGTTCCCTGAAGATTGGCATGGTTTAGAATTTATTCGTTTAATGCCGACAATGTTTGAAGACGATAATAAGAAGCAAGTTTCTGTGTTAACTGAAATGAATTACCTGCTTCGTGATCAAGTTATGATGGCAACAGTGCCACGTAGCCGTGCATTTGAAACTTGTGCTGATACCTATAGTACGGTATTTGATTTAACGGCAGCAGAGTTTGAAGGGGGTAAAAAGACCCTTTCAACCGCCCAAGAGGCTATTCAACGCGTTGGTTTAGAACTAGAACGCGTTATGCATAGCCACTGGGCAAATCTTAACGAGGAGTAACTAACAGATGGCTATTAAAACAACTGATCTTAATGCTCGTCTGTTCGGTAAAGCGGACAAACGTCGCGCGACTAATGTAACAGAAGCACAAACAGCTGCGCGCGATAAAGCTGCTGTAATAGAATTAGCGGTAGCGGGTGAAGAAACAGTTGCGTTTGAATTAATCAAAATTAATGCAGATGATGTCAGTACTAAAACCACTGTTTTTGCTGAGAATGCACGTGAACAAGCATTTTTAAATGAGCATGCACTCGCTGATATATTATCGACATTGAAAGATCGTGGACAGCAATATCCCGCTGTTGGTCGTTGGTTAGATGATGGTCGTATTGAAGTTTTAGACGGTAGCCGCCGTCGAATGTCTTGTATTTTAGCTCATAAAGATTTCTTAATTTATGTTGCTAAAGGCATTAATACTGAACACGCTAAATTTTTATCTGACGTCGCTAACGCTCATAAACCGTTAAGTTTATTTGAGCGTGGTAAAGAGATGCAACATCTCCTTGATAGTGGAAAAGTTGCGGATCAAAAAGAGTTAGCGCGTTATTTACAATGCAGTGAAGCCCTGGTGAGTGGTGCTTTAAAAGCGGCAAGTTTACCGATGGAATTGCTGATGGCTTATCCTAGCGTTGGCGAACTTGGCCGTCCTACGATAGTTAAACTTCACCGTGTGTTTTTTGGCTTAGATGCTGAACAACAGAAAAAGATGATTGAAGAGCTAAGTGCAGAAAATACGGCACTTTGGAAAACAATCAAAGCACAAGGGATCAGCCGTATTACTCGCGAAGTGACGGTTAAACTTGAAGAGATGGGTGATGCACTTCAGCCAAAAGCTGTTGTTGAAAAACCTAGTTCTCAAGAGCTTATTAAAGGTAAAGTAAGTTATACCCGCGATGGTGATAAGTTACAGTTACGTTTGAAAAAAATGAGCGATCGCCAAGTCAGTGACATTCTTGATTATTTAAATGATTATCTGAAATAATCAATTCTTATTAAAACCACGCACTCTAGCGTGGTTTTTTTTCATCTCAATTTTGTTTCACATGTTATGATCTCAGCAATCATGTTGTTCAGGTTATTGTATGTTATCACTTCTTCCTACGTTTATTTCTAAGCTTCATGGGGACTCTCTTGCAGCTAATTGCCGTCGACTTGTTATTGTTGAAGGTGATCTTTGCTGGTCAACTCAGATCACGCAAGTATTCTCTGAACACTATTCAGCGATGCTTTGGGCGGGTGATAATGCGCCTGACTCTATGCTTCATTGTCCTTTTAAAACAGCGAAAAAGTGGTTGGGACAAGAAACAGATTGTATTGCAATTAACGCTCATCACGGTATTGATGCGAATGTTATTGGTGCGTTGTCCGGCACAATAAAAGGGGGCGGGGTAATGTTATTACTCTTACCTCTTGGATGGAAAAGCGATGCTAATATTTCTCCATTTATGAAGCGGCTATCATTATTGTGTGCAGATCCTGATGTGATTACGTTATGCCAAGATACGCCTATTCCGATATTTAAACCTTGGATTCACCAGTCACCTAATAGTGTTGATTTTATCTCTAGTGCTCCTCGGTTTTGCATATCGCAACAACAAGAGCTTGCGGTTGATGCCATTATCAAAGTTGCTGTTGGTCATAGGAAGCGCCCGTTAGTTTTATCGGCTGATAGAGGGCGAGGTAAATCGTCATCGTTAGGTATTGCTGCTGCTGAATTAATGCTAACGCGTAAAATGAAAATTGCGGTGACGTCTCCTTCTTTTTCTTGTGCATCTACCGTTTTTTCGCATGCCCAGCAACGCTTGGTTGACGCTGATACCACTCACCCTCATCGCTTATTATGCCAAGGGAGTGAGCTACATTTTATTGCGCAAGATGTTATTTGTGATGTTGCAGATAATTTTGATTTTATTCTTGTCGATGAAGCTGCAGCGATTCCTGGTGATACCTTGATCGCGCTATTGAATAGACATAATCGGTTAGTCTTTGCCACGACGATTCATGGTTATGAAGGGACAGGGCGTGGTTTTGAAATTAAATTTAAGCAAGCCCTCAATAAAAAAATACCGCAGTGGAAAGCGCTTCATATTGAGCAACCTATTCGTTGGCAAGTCAACGATCCGTTAGAGCAGTGGGTTTTCAATGCATTACTGCTTAATGCAGAGTACTCAACAATAGAGACATTATCTGATGCGACCATTTCTTATGAACGCGTTACTAAGTCAGAGCTTATTGCCAATAAAAATTTATTGTCTCAAATAGTTGGTCTATTAATTCATGCCCACTACCAAACCTCTCCCAATGATGTTCAACAACTTCTTGATGATGCTAGCCAACACCTACTCGTCGCCCGTACGGAACAACACGTGATTGGTTGTTGTTTGCTCGTCAAAGAAGGCGCGTTTGATGAGGATTTAGCGCAAGCGGTTATGCTTGGACAGCGAAGAATCAAAGGGCATTTATTAGCGCAATCTATCGCAGCACACCTAGGTTTAAAAGCGGCAGCGAAACAGTCTTGTTATCGAATATTACGTATTGCTGTTTTACCGGCACTTCATCGTAAGGGGATTGGTCAGCAGTTATTATCTCGTGCTGAGAAGTACGCTTTGTCGTGCGGCGTTGACTATATTGGAACAAGTTTTGGTGCTTCTGATGAGCTAGTCAATTTTTGGCATAAAGCAGGTTTTACGCCCATTCGGTTAGGCATAAATAGAGATGCGGCCAGTGGTCTTCATTCTTTACTCTGCGTTAAAGTATTTAATCCTCACTGCTATGACGCCTGGTTCAATGATGCGACAATTTTATTTTCCGCGAGTTTTTGTGCTCAAAGAGTAGAACAGTTTCAACGGCTAGCGCCTGAATTATTTCTTTGTTTGTATAGAAATGGCAAGAGTCATTCAATTAATTATCAACTACCAGAGCCCTTTATTCAGTCTCAACTTAAAGGCTTTTGTTTAGGGGCGTTAGGCTATGATTACGTGGTTGCAAGTATTGAAACAAAGCTATCATATTATTTACTCAGTAATGACTGTACTAGCAATGAGGAATTGTTTTTTGTCATTGCAAAAGTGATGCAGCGCCAAGCGTGGGCTGATGTTATCTCTTCGTTCAAATTTACTGGACGAAAACAAGCAGAAAACATTCTTCGCCAATTTGTCAGCGAGAATCTTATCTAGTCTCAGCCTAGATTTTGGGAGTACGTTTACAGTGTAAATTGTTTCTCTCTTTTATTTACAGTGTAAATTGGATATTCACTTTACACTGTAAATTACTCGCTTATTCTTTTCTTACTTCTTACTTCTTACTTCTTACTTCTTACTTCTTACTTCTTACTTCTTACTTCTTACTTCTTACTTCTTATTTTTTGGCGTCTCTTAATAACTTGCTCTGAAACATTTATTCACCGTGGGATAGTGCTTGTTACTTCATTAGCGATGAAAATATTTTTTATTGATTCGTATCTTTATGAATAGAGTGCTGATAATCACTGATTTAATAGAAAGGTTGGATAGTGACATAAGCCTAAACCTTGTATGCATATGGTATAATATAAGGGTGATTTACAGTGTAAATATTGAAATTGATTACGAGTATTTACACTGTAAATAAAATGAATAATGGATAATTTTTTATTAGTATTTGCTAGAAGCTAGAAGCTAGATGCTAGAAGCTAGATGCTAGAAGCTAGAAGCTAGAAGCTAGAAGCTAGATGCTAGATGCTAGATGCTAGATGCTAGATGCTAGATGCTAGATGCTAGATGCTAGATGCTAGATGCTAGATGCTAGATGCTAAAGTTGAAGTGCTATATTTACACTGTAAATGAAGAACCAGTTCTAACTCGTATTATTTTTCGAGAATGAATTATATTGTGAAAATCGATAAGACGATAAAAGAAGGGGTAACAATTAAAGCATTGATAGGTTGGGAATTGAAAGTGCACCTATTTGCCGTTGTCCAATTCAAACCGTGATTAGAGTGATTAAAATAAGGTAGAACCTTCACCTTGCTTTCTTGAAATTAAAAGCTGTGATAACCATTTGCATCCTATAAGTTGAATCAGTTAGATAATAAATAGAAATTAAAAAAAACCAGTACAAAGGTACTGGTTTTCGGGGGAAATAATATTTACAGTGTAAATGACCTACGCCGATTCTAACTGTGTGTATTTTTCAGTAATAAAGCCTTGATAACCACTTACGAATAAATCAGATAACCGTTCTAACTGTGTTTCTGTTTCAACGCGAGTTGCAATAGCCTTAATATCTAAACTATGTGCGGTTCGACATATGGAAGATAATACATTTGATTTTGTTTGGTCATTTAATTGATAAGTATATGCGTAGTCGATCTTGACGTAATCAGGATTAATTTCTTTTAAGTAATTTAATGATTGAAAATGACGTCCATAGTTATCTATTCCCACGCCAAAGTGGTAGCGTTTTATAATACTGCACAACAGGCTTGTCGCATCAGTGTTTCTGATACAACTGATTTCTTGTAATTCAAAAAATAGTCGAGAGGCTATCTGCGTATTATTACTCAATAGTTTATCTAACCAGCGAGTAAAACTCGGATCGCCAATACTGCTGTTAGTGATGTTTATTGCAAATGGACCTATTGTTCTATCGGCATTAAGTCGGTTAACTATGGTTACGATGACATGTCGATCAAACCAACTGCCGATCTTCAAATCTTCTATAGCACCTAAAAACTGACCAGCTGAATAAAAGTTCTTATCTTTTTGTATCGCGGTGAAAACCTCATAATGGTAAACACTTTTATTTTCTAATGTTGCAGGCTGAAATTTATATTGAAATAAATCTTCATTTATCGCTTGCTCCAGTAATTGTTTCCACTGTTGTTTTCCTAAGCTGTTATGGCTATTAGGATCTTTTATTAAAGCAATGGATTTATGAGGAGTAAGCTTTGCTTGTGTTAATGCGTTATCTAATTGGGTTAATAATTGGCTTGGCGTAATTTGCGCTTCGTTATAAACCAATCCAATATCTGTGGTTGATGGGCTAACTAAATTTGAATTATTAACGATATCATCAAATATTTTAAGCACCATTTTTCCAAGCAATTCTAACTTTTCAGAAGATAGGTTAGGAATAAGAATGGCGAATTCATCACGAGATAAGCGTGCTATCGTGGTGTAATTATAATTAATGACATCATTCAAACGTGCTGCGATTTGCTTTATCAGTTTATCACCCGCTTGATAGCCTTCCTGCTCATAATAATCACTGATTAGCGTTGTTTGGATTAGTGCTAATCCACCTTTATGTGATTCATCCAACCAAGAGCTAATTTGATGGATAAAGAAACTTCGATTGCCTAAACCAGAGATAGGATCAAGATAAGCTTGTTCTCGCAGTTTTACGGCTTCGTTTGCTTGACTCTTAAAGTTGACATCTAATTGATAACTAAGCTTATTAAAAGCTCTTACTATTGTTTTAATATCTGATTCATCAGGCAATGCTAAAGGTGCTTGATTGAGATTATCTATGTTATACGCACGGTTGGTTAGCGTGCGTAACGATGTGAAATGCTTTTTACTAATAAAGTAAATCGCGCAGCCACCAAGAAGCATGAGTAATAAATGTGAAATAAGGGTGTTACTAAATAACTGCCAATATTTTGTATATGCCCAGCGGGATGACGCGCTCAGCGCTAGGATACCGACATCAAAATTGTCATTATTTATTATTCTTTTTTCAATATGTTCTGGGATCTTAATTAAAGATTGAAACCATTGTGGAACATTAGTGATATCACGGTTATTATCTATTCGTATCAAAGGTGTTGAATCGGCAAGTAACAACGATGCGTGGTTATATTGTTGTGCAGGAAATAAATAATTTAGCGTATCAACAAGTTGTTCTTCTTGCTGTCGTGAAATTATTAAACTGTCAATAATTGATAATTTATCCGGTAATGTAGTAAGCGCACGATTTATATCTTCATGAGCTGTCGCTATTTGCTGATCACTAATTACATGATAGCCAGTATACAACTGCGTACCTGCAGAAATGCCAAGTATAGAACACATGAGTGTTGTAATACTTATTATTTGTCGTTTAAAGAGTGTCATAGTCTGAGCACCAAAGTAGAGTACTAGCCCAACATAAACAGTAAAAGAGAGATATCTTATGCTGACTAAATCATTGATTTTGTATTAGTCTAATTTATCAAAAGTCGCATCTTGCAACTGTACTCTTTGTTATTTATTGTTGAAATTCGATAGATGTATCTATTTGTTTTTGCAAACAAGACTAATATTCATAAGAAAATAGTGTTTGCTTCCAAAAGGAAGTCACAATATTGTAGAGAATAAATCATTTATACTTTATGGAGATAAAAATGGAGTTGTCCGATATTCGCAGGGAGTATGCCAAAGGAGGTCTACGACGAGATGATTTACCGAGTGATCCACTCGTCTTATTTGAACGATGGTTAAAGCAAGCAGTAGAAGCACAGTTACCTGATCCCACTGCAATGACGGTTGCTACCGTCGATGCTTCTGGACAACCTTTTCAACGTATTGTTTTACTAAAACACTTTGATGAGCATGGCTTTGTATTTTATACCAACCTTGGTAGTCGTAAAGCTCAGCAACTAGCCATTAATAATAAAATCAGCTTGCATTTCCCATGGCATATGTTGGAAAGACAAGTACATATTACCGGACATGTTGAAGCGTTATCAAAGCGTGAAGTGCTAAGCTATTTTTCTTCTCGTCCAAAAGAAAGCCAAGTTGCAGCATGGGCGAGTAAACAAAGCCAACGCTTAACAGCAAGACAAGCATTGGAAGGGAAATATTTTGAATTGAAACAAAAATTTCTAGCAGGAGAGGTACCTGTACCTACCTTTTGGGGAGGCTTTCGCGTTAAATTCAATTCGATTGAATTTTGGCAAGGTGGCGAACATCGTTTACATGATCGTTTTTTATATCACGATAATAATGAAGAATGGACAATTGATCGATTAGCACCATAACAATAAAGAGCAGATAACTACTCTTTTATTGTATGGGGTATTTAATCTTTTAAAACAATAGACAACTGTGTTTTCAACATACTTTCTGGAATGTTTGAACCATAACCTAATTCTAATGCCAAATCTAAAAGCTCACCTTTAGAATTGGCATTAAACTTCTCTCGTAAGCGCAAAACATAATTCTCAATTGTTTTGACAGAGACACCTAATGTATTCGCGATATATTGCGGTTTCTTCCCATGCAATAGAAGAAATAATACTTCAGATTCTCGAGTATTTAATCCAATGTCTTCCTTTTTGATGTTGATTCTTAACATAGAAGAATTTTTTTGCTGTTGAGTTATCCCTATAGCACGGCACAACCAATGTCCAACTTCTAATACAGCTGTGTCTGTTAACTCAATACCTGAAAAAATAGTCCCTATTACTTGATTATTATGATCACGCCATGGTGTTTTAGTAAAAAGGTGAGCGCGCCACTTACCATCATGATAAGGATGAATATCAAGCACACGAATTGTTCTCTCTGTTTCTATTACAATTTGATCTTGTTCAACATATTTATCTGCGTAATCTGTCGATGTTATAGGCATTTGATAATCCGTTTTACCTATACAATCTAAATGATTATCAAATCCAACCATTCTTCCATACTCAGGATTTACATAAACAAATGTTGAATTGATATCTTTACAACCCCAGCAACCAGGCAACTGATCAAAAATTTCGGGTGAAAATGAGGCGTTTTTATTATTCATATATTGCCTAAAAATACAGTCAGCGAAAACATTCTAGTCACTTTATCGTATTTGTAAATATATAGGTAATAAGATGCTTATATATTAGACAAAAATATAAAAAAAGCCGGCCAATATGGCCGGCAAAACAAGAATTGGCTCTAGGAGCATAATTCTGTACGACGTGTAGAAGAGATAATCAGAAAAACGAAGTGAGGTACATTATCGTTTTCGCTGATTTATCCTTTTGGATAATGCTCGTTTTCTAGGTGAAATCACCTTAAATAACGAACAAGCATAACTATAACTAAGCTTCTATTAACAAAATAGGGGGGAAATCACCTATTGACAAAATTCTAACTCTCCTAACTATCTTCTAACGTTATGACACATTTAAAGCTGATGTCTCTGCCAGTTAAGTTTAAAACCAAATTTGATACGATTATCTGTCATTTTTATTTCATTTAATGCTATTTGCCAGATTGAAGATGGCAGATTTTTCGCTATCGGAAATTTTGCATAATATAACGCTAATGCTTGTTGTTCATTGCTTGAATCGATCAAATTAATCTGACCAGAAAACTGTATACCTTGAATATCACTAACGTCACTAGGTTCAGGTACGATAGTACCTGCAATATGGTGGTTTTTTAGCATTAGGTTTCCATGACGTGTCTCTGGAGAAGTCATGATATACAGCATCATATGGTCACTATCGAAAACATAGTAGCAGTTAGCACTCCAAATATTATCGTTAAAACTAGCGCATAATGTCAGTAGATGGTGCTCGGCAATAAAGTGTTGAATATGTTTTAATTCGTTCATATCAGTGCCCCTATTGTTTTATTTCGTTAATGATTACCCTACCTGCTTGATAAGAACAATATACACAACAGATTCTTTCATACCATAGATGAATTAACTCTTTGTTTTTATAACGGAACGATGATCATGTGAGCTGAATTAACGGTCAGTGTCAAATGGATTGGAAAGATGATCAAGGATGATCCTGTGAGTAAATCAGACAAAAATAAAGGAAATCAGCGACTTTTTAATACCTATTTTATGAATATGAATTCAGTGAGCGTCGAGAGGTATGGAAGCATGATCATGGAATATTCCGACATGGAACACTTGTAATTCCCGCGATCTTAAGTCAAGAAAGAATAAATTCAGACAAGGACCTATTAGGTGATCCGTGGAGGTAAAGCCTGACGTGCTCCTAAGATTATTCTTTTGTCTTTAAAGGGCGTGCTCGTAGGTGGTGAGTCAGGTTTAGTGGTGTATAGAGTAATAAAATAATTGAATACTCGTTTAAATCGCAATATTGGCAATGAAAATACTGGAACAATGATCAAGGTCTAATGGTTATAGACAGTGACTTTAGTTTATTGTGTCTTAGCCGATAATCACTCCTATGCGTCCGCGACTTGAGTTAGTGATTATGTTTGATGTTACTTGGCTGTTTATTATTCCTATTATCGTTTTAGGCTGGTTAATTTCACGTTACTTTGCTACCAGAAATATGCAGCAGCAAGAAAAGCAGCAGCAAATACTGAAAGACATTAAATATAAACAAGTATTAGAGAAGGCCAAAAAGGCGGAACGAGAAGAAAAAATTTTTAAAGCCAGTACAGGGCATATACCGAGTCAATTATCTTTAGCAAAAGAATGTGAGGTGACGAATCCTGTTGCGGCAATTGAGTGGTACGAAAAAGCGGCAGCGCAAGATAATGAAATGGCGCAATATGCTTTGGCACGTTTGTATCGTCGAGATCCCTTGGATCAACAAGCAATGCTAAAAGCCAATTACTGGCAAGCGTTTATTGATGTAAAGCAAAAATCACCTGAATCACTGTTTCATTTTGGCTTGTTACTGATCCAAGGCAAAGGGGTAGAGGCTGATCCTACTTTGGGTATCGATTATATTCAGCAAGCAGCAACTGAAGAGTTTCTTCCTGCTGCACTGTTTCTTTCTGATTGGTATGTTGCTGAAGAAACCGATCATTACTTACCTCAACAAGCCTTTTATTGGCGGATACAAGCGGCGAAACACAATGATCTTGATGGATTAATGAAAACAGCATTTTGTTATAAAGTTGGATTGGGGGTTGAAAAGGATGTGGATCGTGTCAAATACTGGTTAGAGCGCGCAGCGGAACATGATCATCCAGAAGCACAATATCTTGCAGGTAAAATGTATTTAGGCGCATGTGCAAATAATGCCGCGATTGCTTATATTTGGTTTTCAATGGCATATGCTGGCGGTTATAAAAAAGCAAGAGTAGCAAGAGATGAAGCCGCGCCTCTCATTGGTATTGAATCGATCCTCAATGTTCAAAATATTGCGAAGGAAATCTATAAAATTCTAAAGAAACAGCCTGTTACTCCTCATTCGATTATTACTTTATTAGATAATTGCTATGGCCGAAAAGGGTATCGTCCAACCCTTGCTGATATTGAATCATTGGGCGAGACTCACGATGACATGAGTGATGATCATGAAACATCAATAAAAGAAGAGATAGCAATATCGATGACAGACGCTAACGCGATAGAAACGGATAATTCAAACGAAAAGCCAGCAATGAAAGTGGATGATTGGACGACATCATGGGGATCATCGTCAGATATGATGCTTCAAACAACATCGATAACTAGCGATGAAACAAAGAAGTAAAACGAAAACAGCTCAACCACTGTTGAGCTGTTTTTATTTAATATTATGATTCAGAGGACTAATATACTTTCGGGTGTTTATGGTGGTGTTTTTTACAAGAGCCATTATAAAAGGATTTCAAGCTACATTGCGTACCTTGTTTATTAAAGTGGCACTTATTACTAATAGCAGTCCCTTTGTGTTTTACACAATAGTTCACCCATTTTTGTTTCTTGTCTTGTGCATGCTGTGAACATTTACCTTCTTTGTAAGCCCACTCATCACACATTTGACCGCTAGGTAGGCGGCAGTAACCTTGGCCATCAACAATAACGGATTGACCACCATGGTGTTCACAATAGATAGAAGCAGGATTTCCGTGCGGACCGCCAGCACAAGCGGCCGTTGAAATTAATAGTCCAATCAGTAATAAAAACTTTTTCATGTTAATTTTCTCTTTTTAATAATGACTGAAATTAGTACAAAATTGGTTTGTCAGCAGCGGGTTTACACTCACCGCGTAGATATTCCCATCCATCACATTGGCTACCGTTCTTGAAATGACAGACGCCAGCTTGGCTACCATCTTCATTCGTTGTGATTTGATAATTGCCACCGTGTTCAACACAGTATGTTGCTGCTGGATTTGCCATGTTTGCAGTTGGTTGAGTGGGTAGTGTTTTACAACCAACCAATGAGGCTGAAGCAATAAGAGAAAGTAGCAATAATGTCTTTTTCATAATCTAATCCTTATGTAAACGATGGCTTCGTTTTTATATCCATTCACGTGATGAATGATTTGAGCGTATTGTGTATTTAAAACACTGTTCGAATGTCAGCGGAATGACAAAAAATAACTCTCAGTAAGGTTGCCGGTTATTTAATGGTGACGGATAGTAAATGCTTCATTGACGATAAATATATATGATTAATGGCTAATGTACGGTTATAAGGAAAGGGGAAATAAGAGGAAAAGCTTGAAGATAAAAAATACAGCTTAACATTTGCTAAGCTGCATTGTTTAAAAGTGATTAATCAGGGGGAAGAGATTAATTACTTAGTAAACGCGATTACCTTTTTTACGGTTACATTTGTGATTGTAGAAGTCTTCTAGATCACATGTTGTATTCCATTTAGCAAATTTACATACATCACCGGTTGCAAATCCACCTTTTTTAACACAGTGGTCGACTAATTTTTGTTTATGCGTTTTACCTGAAGGTTTACATTGGCCTTTCATAAAGGCGTATTCTTCACATGAGCTACCGTCGTTAAAGACACAGTAACCTTTTTCACCATCGCCACCCATTGGAGTACGAATTTCAACATGACCACCATGTTGTACACAGAAATCGGATGCTGGATTACCAAACGCAAAAACAGAGCCTGAAAGCAGTAAACCAACAACAAGTAGTAATTTTTTCATCATTAACCTTCCGATATTAATAATAGAGCAATTGGACAATCAATTAGTGTGTTGAACAACCGTCCATGTCTAAGCATTGACCGCCATGATCAACACAATACGTTGCTGCAGGGTTTGCCATGTTTGCATTGGATCGAATAGGTAATGATTTACAGCCAACGAATGATGTTGCAGTAAGTAGAGAAAGTAAGAGTACTTTCTTTTCAAAATCTAATCCTTGTTAAACAATAGCCTCGTTTAATCGCGAGTATTCAGCAACTGAATGTGTTTTATTCATTGTTAATTAAAAACATCGTTCAAATGTCAGGGGAATGAAAGGGTCTGGTTATCTGGCTGTGAAAAAAGTATGTGAATTAAAATGAATTTGTTAATTATCAGTAGGTTATTAGAGCAAGGAGGAAGGTGAATCTTGCTCTAATAAAATCATTAGGCGTATTTATTAATAAATGTTGTCAATATATCAAGGGCGCTGTTATCCCCTCGTTGTTCTGCCAGCAAATAATCATAAATCGCATTTTCATGATCAGCGACTAACGTAAATAAATAGCGATGCTCTGTGGCTTCATCAGCCTGTTGTTGGTAGCGCTGCTGATAGGGAGCAACCCATGGCACCATGGTATCGACTAACTCTTGCCAAGGTAATGCAAGCCATTTATTAGCATCGGCAAGACCTTTATTCTCCATATCTTGATCGTAATCAGGGCAAGGGTGTCCTAACGTTTCCAGTCCATCCTTTAAACATTGCGCCGTGAGTTCCTCAACCTTTATTAATGTTTGCCATTTGTTGTTATGGCTATCGTCACTATACTTTTCAGCAAAGGTCTTAAAAAAAACAATGCCATAAAGTTCACCTAAATAAGCGTTATAGAGTTGAGCAATCATTGTGGTTATATCCAAAAAGGTTAATACAACATTAATAATACGCTTTTTACACCAATAAACACAAAGAAGGTTTGATATGGAATCCTCTATTTTTCCCTCTTGGTTAGGAGGGTATGAAATTAACCGTTATATCACTAATCCTAATATTAAAGTTGGAGATTACAGTTATTATTCTGGCTACTACCATCAGCACCATTTTGAAGATCAATGTGTTCATTATCTACTGGGTGATAAATCCACGATTGAAGCTTGGCAGTCAGGTATTTTTGGTGATGTTGATCAATTAATTATTGGCCGTTATTGCTCTATTGCCACAGGAGTCGTGTTTATGTTGTCGGGTAATCAAGGACACCGACATGATTGGATCTCGACATTCCCATTTGATTTCCAAGAATTTGGCGATGGCGTCAAAACCGGGATCCAACGAGCGGGCGATACGGTTGTTGGTAACGATGTTTGGTTCGGGGCTGAATGCGTTATTTTACCTGGCGTAAAAATAGCTGATGGTGCCGTGATTGGTACTCGTGCCGTTGTAACAAAAGATGTTGAACCCTATTCTGTTATGGTGGGTAACCCATCGCGATGTGTTAAAAAACGATTTACAGAGCAACAGATCGCTTTATTGCTAGAGATGCAGTGGTGGAACTGGCCAAAATCTGCATTAAAAGCAGCAATGCCGTTGATGTGTAGTACGCAGGTCGATGAACTCTATCAATATTATTTAGATAACATAAAATAATATTGTAAGTTTAAAACTTTTTTAGTTACTTTATAAAAGCATTCCTTTTTTGATGTGCTTCCTTTCTATATATGCCTTTTTGTTATTAGTTTCAGTCTAGTTTGAAAAAATTACATTGATTTACAATTATTCAATGCTGAAAATGTGTATTTTATGGTTAACTCTACGGTAAATGATCAACTAAATTTGAAATTCAGATGAATTTTTATGCTTTAAAAATCGATTTTTAGTTAAAAAATTGATCTGAACCAGTAAAAATTCAATTTTTAAGTTTTTTTTAAAACAAAAGTTGAGATATTCAAATTAAATTGAGTAAGATGGTTGAGCCAGCTTGTTGACAGATACCTTTTTCGACATTTTCAGTGAGCTAGCTTCAAGGTGGATAGTGATATCCGAAATTTGCCCTTAAAAATATTGATGAGATAACCATGAGCAATTCTTTAGTTCTTGTAATCAATTCTGGTAGTTCTTCACTTAAATTTGCTTTAATTGATACTGTCAACGGTGAAGCTACGTTAAGCGGCCTTGGTGAGTGCTTCGGCCTCCCTGAAGCAGTGGTTAGCTGGAAAGTCAATGGTGAAAAGCACGAATACAAGCTTGATGGTTTAGATCATCACCATCAACAAGCGATTGATCGTATTGTCGATTTAGTCGACGAACTTGGTCTAAAAGAAAATATCGTCGCTGTGGGTCACCGTGTTGTTCAAGGTGGTAACTTATTTGATCATACTGTTAAGATTGATGAAAAAGTTATCGCTGATATTGAGTCGCTAAGCGATCTAGCACCACTACATAACCATGCACACGTTATTGGTATGCGTGCAGCAAGCAAAGCATTCCCTACATTGTCTCAGTATGCAATTTTCGATACTGCATTCCACCAAACAATGCCTGAAAAAGCATATACTTACGCAATTTCTCAAGAAGTTAGCAAAGAGTACAACATCCGTCGTTACGGCTTCCACGGCACAAGCCACTACTTTGTAACGCGTGAAGCAGCGAAAGTCGTGAATAAGCCAGTTGACGCATCAAGCTTTATTTCTGTTCACCTAGGTAACGGCGCATCAGTATGTGTGGTTAAAAACGGTGAAAGTATTGATACATCAATGGGCTTCACGCCACTTGCCGGCTTAATGATGGGGACACGCTGTGGTGATATCGACCCAAGTATACTTGAGTACTTATTAAAGAAAGGCTGGAGTAAAGAGCGCCTAGAGAAAGAACTCGTTACGAATTCTGGTTTCCTTGGTGTTTCTGGCTTTACAAGCGACTGTCGCGGCATTATTGAAGCAATGGAAGATGAAAGCCATCCTCACCACCACGGTGCTAAGCTCGCGTTTGAGCTATTTACGTACCGCGTAGCAAAATACATTGCATCATATATGGTGGCACTTGATGAGCTAGACGGCATCATTTTCACTGGTGGTATCGGCGAAAACGCAATGCCAATTCGTAGTGAAATTCTACGTTTAATGAAGATCTTTGGTTACCAAGAAGATATAGAAGGTAATGCCGCTGCACGTTTTGGCGCACAGGGTATTATCACTAAGCCAAATACACCACTAGCAATGGTTATCCCAACCAATGAAGAGTGGGTAATTGCAAAAGAATCAATGGCGCTATTGCACGCATAAGTGACAATGACGTACTAGATTTCCGAGTGGAACGGCTCGGACGATACTTTGGTTTGGAACCCCAAAGTATATGGAACGGAAAGACGGCTCTTTGCTTTTGCATCGAGCCGTTTTTTCGTTATTGGTTGTTACCAGAAGATGTCATCAATTCTCTGAAGTTATATATATCCATGAGCTAACTCATTTTTGTCGGATAGGCGGCACTCGTTACCGAGTGCCGCCCTCCTAAGAACCGTACGTGCAACTTTCACTGCATACGGCTCAAGCCTCCGCTAAGGCGTATTACGTTACCCAGCAACCTAGATAGCAGTTAAAGCAGGATCAAACCAAGAGTGACGGCTTTCCTTTTTCGGCTTCCTCTTTGCCAAGTAATCTTGGTGCTGAGGATCGAACGGTGTCGCTGCACTTCGGATCTTCACATGTCTTTTAATTGGCGTTTTCGCTATTTGAGCCAAGTTGTAGTGACAGTCCATGTTCGCGATTTTCTGCCAACCATGAAATTGCCAACCACCACTTCTGTTCATGTAGTATTTGCGCCTTACCCAGTCTTTTGGTTTGGTGGGATGACGTCTTACCGCCCATCTCCACAGCAACCAGAAGATTTGATGACCGAGATAACCGAAAGTACGTTTTGCAACGCAGTGGCGATAATAATTCGCCCAACCCTTCAGTTTAGGGTTCAATAGTCTGATAAGATCATTGACTGGCATTGTTGCGTGCTTCTTGATGAGTTCACGCAAGTTTCCCAAGAAGGAGAGAACGTTAGTTTTACTCGGTTTGATGAGCAGCTTGCCTTTGTACTTCCTGAGATTAAAACCCAGAAAATCAAAGCCATCATCTATATGAGTAAGGTGCGTTTTCTCTTCAGAGAGTGCCAACCCTCTCTCTTTTAGAAAATCAATCAGTCGTGGTTTGACTTCGTTAACCAGAACATCTTTTGATGAACCCGTTATCACAAAATCGTCCGCATAACCTATAAAGTTAACTCGTTCTCCCGATTTCTTAGCCACTTCTTTTACGAGCTTTTCTAAACCCGCAAGTGTCAGTAACATAAGCGTTGGGGAGATAATTCCGCCTTGCGGAGTTCCTTCCGATGTTCGGTAGAACAAGCCCTTATCGATATAACCAGATTCAGCATCCTTTTGTCTATTTGAACATTATCAAGTAGCCATTCATGCCCAATCTTGTCAAAGCAAGCTTTAATGTCACCCTCTAAAACCCAACGGCCTGAACGCTTAAGGCACAAGCATTTGAAGCATTGTTGAATTGCATCTGCCGTACTGCGATTGGGGCGAAAACCATAGCTATTTGGGTCTGCTGTCGTTTCCGATATCGGCTCCAAAGCAAGTAAATACAACGCCTGTTGCGCTCTATCTATCATGCATGGAATGCCTAGAGGTCTGAGTTTGCCATTCTTTTTCGGGATGTAGATACGTCTGAGGGGTTTGGCTCGATAACCTTTACGGTTCAATTGATTAACTGCGGTCATTCGACGAGCATCCGTATTCCAGATGACACCATCTATTCCAGGAGTGTTACTGCCTTTGTTTTGGGACACTCGCTTCACAGCCAGTAATTTCGCTGTTCTGGAGTGCGTTAAAATCCACTGCAAAGCTTTCACTTTACTGTGTTTTCCCTCTCGGGTTGCTTTTGCAATGCGCATTTGAAGCTTTAACACGTGCGACTCTACGGCTTTCCAATCGATGGATTGCCACTGAGTGCCATTAGGAGAGGCACTAACTTCTGATGAAGTCACCATTTGCGTTTCTCCTTGAATAAAGTTCTTCAAATCATCTTGCAACGGGAGACCAGTTAGAAGTCAGCTCGCTTTCGCGCCAGATATAAACCTGTATCCACTTCATTACAAGGTGGCCTTTGCTTTTTCTAACCTCCTTTACCTGCACACCTATCGGCAATCTTCGCAGACTGCTTTCCCAATGGGAGATATACAGGCTTACCCTGTTCCGTATGTCGCGAAAAATATCAGGTTAGATGCCCACTATAGTGCGGAGAGTACATCGATCACGAAAGAGTATTGTCCAACCTCTTTCCGACTCTCATTGCCATTTTGGCCACAGCGTATTAACCACTTCCGCTGCTTCATCGTATAACGCGCCTTACGTGGATTCACTTACGTTCATCATACTGACACCCTAGCACTTACCCGATTTGTGGTTATCAGGAAGAACGTCCTCTCACGATTCAGTTCCCACTCGGTCTAACAACCAAGTTTCGTTACATTGTCGGATTCGCTGCTTTATTCAGAATCCTAGGGTCATCTGGTGATACAGATGGTTCACTCTTATCGTGGTGAACAACGCTTCATACGACTTCAGGTCGCACGGACAAAAACGAGTTAGGCACTTTGCTCTATTTGGACTGATAGGTATTAGGAAAAGTAGGGGGAACGTTCGAATAACGCCGCGTTAAGCGGACAAAAAATGTGGGTTATAATGTGGAGCGAAGCGAAACGTAACCCACTGTTTTTGTTCCGTTTAAACGCCTTGTTAAATGGCTGGCTATTTTTCACTGCTATAATAGGTTCGTACCTTTGCAGGATCAAGCCCCTGAAATTCTACTAAAACAAATATGCACATTGCGCCAAAGACCATAAAAATCAAGAAAAACCCTAGATCAATGTAAAGGTTATGATCTAACCCCCTATTTTCTGAAGATAAAATCGTTAATTTTTTACCATTTAATCTAGGGTACTTTTCATGAATCGATAAGATATACTGATCTCTGTAATCAGAGTCAGGAACGACTTCGAAGTATTCAACATTAGAAAAGTCATAGCCATTAACAACTTTACTCGACTGTTTTTTTAATTCATGAAGGGCCCACTTCTTATCTTCAATCGCAACATCTTTGCTTATATCTTTACTAAAAGGAAATACAGCCCAAACAGTAAGCTGTTTATTTAAAGGGATCGATATATGCCTATAAATTGAAATCACCTCTCCGCTTTTAGTGATTCGTGTTCTAAAACTAACTTTTGATAGCATCTTACTTTTGATAGCGTTGAAATCCTGTACTTTTAGATAGCCTTTTGAATCAATATTCGACAAATCGGAAAAGTCTTCAATTTTTTGGATTTCATAGTGAAGATATGGAAGAATTTTCTGGGAGTTTTCAATGGCTATAGATAGGTAAAATGCAGTAAGCAAAGTTATAACGAAGCTGTTTATTCGATATTTATAAATAAGAATATCTAATCGCTTTCTCATCACCAAAAAACAAAGAATGATAGAGACTATCAAAGGATTTAAAAATTGGTATAGCTCACTTTTATTAAATATTTCTAAGTTATATTCCAATAACCATTTTAGAAAAATGGACATGAAAATCGTGGTAATGAATAGATAGGTTATCGGAATGTAGATAATCTTGGTTTTGATTAAAGATGGTGATATATCCATTGTTTACAATAATCCCTATTCAAAAACTGAAACCTTGAAGCCATTTAACGCCGCCAACAGCGGCCGAGCGTAGCGAGGTCCAGCGCACGGAGTGCGCGATGCTGCTTGGGCTTGTTCATTGCTGCATGTAGCCTTTAAATTCTTGTAGGCTATTTGCAATCTTAATGGCCGATTCTGGTGCTATACCAATGCTTGGCATGTAAAACACCTCTTCGGCTTCATTCACAACCAAAAGCTCACCGCCACCATTGCCGCCGAATGTTAAAAAGCCAGGAGCGTACTCGGCGATCTGATAGTCGCGATTGAATTCTTCCAGTTCTTCAGGCTGCCACAAGACATACCATTCTGGCTCTACTGATAGTTCACCTTCTAGGTAGCCTTCCTCTAACCAAGATCTCAGAACTTGTTTGATAGCTTCGATATCCATGATTGCCATTTAACGCCTTACTAATGGGCGCATAAATGCTTGGCTAAAATTAGCGACGAAGGAGCGCAAGCCAAGCGTTTTGCGTCCTTTTGAGTAACTTGTTATATGCCGTTTACAGCCTTAGTCCCTTTGCGAAAAACTCAAGCTTTCCCTTTTGGGGCTCCTTAATAAACTCTTCTACCGCTTCTAAAGGAAAGGATTGGCGATTATTAATGCGAATAGCAATGTGATTGTTTATTTCACTTTTATACCATTCTCCGCCAGTTTTATTTAATATTATTTCACCAAGGTAAACAGCAATCAAATATCTAGCACCAGAAATCGAACCCTCATCTTGTTCATTGATTAGAGCAATTAACACTTCCTCTAGAAGTTTTATAGAGCCTATCTCTTTTGTTAATTTTTCTCCCATTAAGGAAACTGTTTCTTCAAGATGTTCGCAGGTTTCTTTGATGTGTTGCTCGAAGTCCAATACTAAATTCTCCTAGGCATATAACGCCTTGCTAACGGGCGATAACGCTATACCACCCAACTTAAAATTTGTGTCCTAAACACTGAAGCCGATTTGAATGAAAGTAGCCATGCGTTAGGAGTCCCTGTTAAGCAATTTGTTGAACGAAGCCGCTGCGCGGCAGAGTGAAAACCCATAAGCTCAACTACGGTAAATACACCTTTCCAAAAGGAGTATTTATCATGAATAAAGCACAGCAACATCGTTCAGATTATCTTTATGAACAACACCTTACCCATCTCACCTTGCAAGGTAAACGCCCCGCTACGATAGATGCTTATAGTCGTGCTCTACGTCGCATTACCCATCAACTGGATAAATCACCAGACACATTAACTACCGAAGATCTTAAACAACATTTTACACAACTGATCAAAACACATTCATGGAGTACCGTGA
>NZ_PYNV01000028.1:0-32724 GCF_003026095.1 Photobacterium sp. GB-72
TGTATTTATCGACATACCTTTATCGAGGGGTAATTGCGGATAAAGACATTCTGTATATCAATAATGAACAGGTGACATTTCGTTATAAAGATAGCCAAACTCAAACGATGAAGACACGCACGTTACCCGTGTTGCAATTTCTTTGGTTGATATTGCAACATGTGTTACCAAAAGGGTTTCGACGAATACGTGATTATGGTCTGCTGCGGGGTCATGAAAAGAAGCTGCTTCAAGCAATCCAATTTATGTTCATGTTAGCCGGGCAACTAACGTTGCCCTCACCGAATAAAACGGTACGTATAAAAGCCCAACCCTTTTGCCCCTGCTGCCAACATGTCATGCAATTAACGGGAATATTTCGACCCAGATAACCGACGTTAAATAATAAGAATAATGGCTTTCACGCTTCATAATTAAAGAGAATTTTATTATAAATCAGGGTATTAATATTATTGGTTCACACCAAGGATAACGCTCGACTTCTTTTTGGCATCCCCCTTCATGCTATTTCCAATATTTACTTATATAAGGTGGCTTGGGCTTGTCCAACACTTCGGATAGGTGTCGGCTACGCGACACATATCCTTATTTGTTATATGCACTATTTATTGCTGCTTAAGGCTATCTTTGCACTTAAACCAATTAAGATTGTACCTGATACTCCTTCAAGTGTTCTTGAGTATTTCTGAGCTTTAGGACTACTAAACAAAATACTTCCTAAACTGGCATAGAACAAGTTACAACATGTTGCTAACAGACTAAATAACAAACCTAAAGTCAGCAACTCGCTTGTAGCATTAACTCCCGTTGGATCAATAAACTGAGGCAGGAATGCTAAAAAGAACATTGCGACTTTAGGGTTTAATACACTAACGATGGCGCCTTGCTTGAAAACATTACTTTGTTTTTCATCTGAAATTTCCACACAAATTTTAGAATTGTTACGGTAACAATTAATAATTGATATTACGCCAAGATAGAGTAAGTAAGCCGCACCTAAATACTTGATTATCGCAAATAAAAATGCAGAACTAAGAATTAATGCAGAAAGACCTAAAACAGCAGCTAATGTATGAATCAAATAACCAACACCTAAACCCAGTGAAGCTTTAATACCTGACTTCATTTTCCCTTTCATTGTATTCGTTACAATGTAAATTACATCAGGCCCAGGTATCAGGTTTATAGATAGAGCTGCAATTACAAACAATACTAAGGTGTTTATTTCCATTACGACAATACTCCGAGGTGCATATAACAGATAAGGATATGTGTTTACGCCCATTTTACTGACTTTGGCACTTCTTGCTTAAGGGCATAAACATGCCTAATCAACTGCCCTTCGTGCATTGATTCATGCTCAAGTAAGTCAACTAATAAATCATCTCTCTCCTCTGTCCAACTCTTTATGGTAGTAACCGCTTCTTCGAACTTGACCTCTGAAGACTTTAGCTTTGCTACGATATCAAGTAGGTTGTTAGTATTTTCAAGAGAGCAAGTAAAACCGTCCCACTTACCAACTAAGAGTGAACGTGCGTAACTTTCTCTTGCACCTACAATACACCACATGTGCTCACCAATTGATTTACTCTTTGGCACATCTAATTGTACCTCAAGCAGTGAGGGCTCAAGAGACTCAACTAATTCAAGCAGCGATTTGGAACGCTGACGGATATTCTTTAATACTGTGCTTCTCAATTCTCTAAATCCTCAATCTACACATAACGCCCGCTTAACGGGAATTTATGGCTTGGCTATAATTACGGAGCGTAGCGACGGGAGCCAAGCTGTAAATTTCCCGTTGAAGCGCTTGTTATGCTTACAATTACAGCCATCGTTTGACGTTATTTTTATAAGCAACATACTCATTACCAAAAGTAGATGTTAAAAAGGTTTCTTCTGGTGTTATTTGGTATTTATTCATGTAAAGAATAAACATAATTAGTATTAATAAGTTTATAGGGTTAGACAAAAGTAATGCGTACCCTAATAAAGTAGTAAACATACCGACATACATTGGATTTCGAGTGTAACCAAAAATACCAGTATTAACTAGGGTTGATACATTATCGGTGCTTACAGGGTTAACAGTTGTTTTGTGTTTTTTAAACGAATAAACACCTGCGAGGGCAAAGCTAATACCTAATACAATAAATAAGAAGCATAGTTCTAGTGCAAATGGGAAGTTTAAATTAAAGCTTGGTGTAATAAAGCTTATGAGCTTCATAAAGCCAGCAAATAAAAATGTAAGTAATAGAGGAGGAATTTTTTGTTCAAGTTTCACTGTATTTTCCTTGTAAGCATAACAGTATATTAATAAGCATTCTTACTTTCGCGCAAAAGTATACTCATAAAACACTTTTATTATACTCGACATAATCTTTATATATCATGAAGTTGATAGCACTTTTTTACATATAACGCTTTGTGAGGGGATGTGAAAAGTAAGAAATGTATTTAATCAGTCTTATTTAATACAATATAGAATGTTAAATTAATTAATTTTCAATCGGTTATGGATTTTATTCCTTTTTTAACAAGAAATATTTCTTATTAAAAACAGAACTCATGCGATAAAATCACCACGTATCATTAAACTGTTGATATATACAGTAAATAAAACTAATCCAAAATCACGTTAATGCGATATTAATGAGTATTTGTTCTAAGTAACTTTGGGGCTGATATGAGCTAGCCAAGAGAACTAGCCCATTGGACTGACATGCTTTTGATGGTATCTCAATTAGTGGTAAGTTGTGGTAGAAGAGTTACCACAACCGTAATTTGTGGTAAATGAAGTACCTCAAGCCATTTGGGGGCAAAAATGAGTTTATTAAACGTGCTTTACCAGTGGCTTTTGCATTGGAATACAATCCAAACTAATGCCTCTTGGTGAATGATAGGTAGATAGTTTCTCCCCTATAAACCCACATGAGCGATAGAAAGGCGCCGCATTTATCGTGGATTCTAATTTCAGCAACAATAGGCCGTTTTCTTTAGCCAAGTTTTCCAAAAAAGTAAGCATCTGCTTTGCCGCACCTATTCCACAGTACTCAGGATCAACAAAAATAGCATCAACCATACCGGTTTCAATATTGAGTTTACCACTACCAATAACTCGCCCATCAGTGACAGAAACATAGAAAGTTTCCAGCACATCTTGAATGAATCCGTCAGACACTCCCCCATCAGTCCACAATGAAAGCTGTTCTTTACTGTAGTACGCTGAGCATTTATCTAAGATTGCGCGGCTTCTCAACGCATGAATTAAAACCGCATCTGCTTGAGTTGCTTTCCTTATTGTGATCACTAAACTTCTCCCTCGGTATTCACAGAATTCTCAATACAGTAACTAATTAATCTAAAGTTCAAACGTAAGAATGTGCGTGGGCAAATTAATATCAACTTGTTTAGGCTATATATAATTTAACGCAACTAATTTTATAGCCTGTTAACCGACAATAGAAACAAGCCCACAGCGTATTATCTTTGTTTAATTACTTTGTTATATGTTCTAAGCACCTAACAAATCAAGGTGTTTTATCTTTTTGTAGCGTAATGCCATAGATATGCAGTGTGACAACTCTTTCGTTGGAACATGGTCGCCAAGCTTAAATATTAATGCCCGATTACCTTCATACTCAAAGGTATTTCCGTATACCTCTTTAAAGGTATCAACTAAGGTTGTTTGGCAGTGGAAGTAAATACGATATTCATTTGGGAATTTGGGTTTCCAGTCATATCTAATAGTGCTTCCAATTTTAGAAATATAACTTGGCTCTCCCCACTTTAGTGTTTCGATTAAATCAGCAATCCCATGTTCATTTGCTGTATTTATGATAAGTGAACGAATAACTAAGAGAGACTCTGTTACTTCATCAGGATACGTTTCAAATTTTTGTTTAACACTTAAATCCATTCGTTTGCTCCTATAAATAAGAACATATCACGCTTAATTAAAATATGGGCAGCACTACCCCATTACTTTAAGCACTAAAGTGTCACTAAAACAATGTATTGGAGTGTAATCTTATACACTTTCCTATAACACGCATAAATGTTTGCAGTTACAAGTTGATCGTATCTTTTGGGTGATTGATCCCATCGTAAATTTTGACGGGCTCCAAATCATAAGGATTAACGCCATCAAGACATGCAACATTAATTGCAAATTGATGGGGATTAGAACGTCTTTGATGATGAGTATAGATACCGCAAGTCTTACAGAAGTAATGTTTAGCCGTCTTTGTATTGAATTGATAAAGGGTCAAGTTATCTTCTCCCTTTATTATCTTTAGGTTTTCAAGTAATACAGAAGCAGCGATGGCACCACGTTTTCGACACATAGAACATGAACAACGACGAGGATCTTCTAATCCATTTGGCATCGTCAGCTCTAACTCAACAGCACCACAGTGACATTTTGCAATATGTATT
Source organism: Photobacterium sp. GB-72 (assembly GCF_003026095.1). Taxonomy (NCBI): domain Bacteria; kingdom Pseudomonadati; phylum Pseudomonadota; class Gammaproteobacteria; order Vibrionales; family Vibrionaceae; genus Photobacterium; species Photobacterium sp. GB-72. Next base: position 4,438 of record NZ_PYNV01000028.1, read on the forward strand.
TCTTTAATTTCCATTATTTAATCACCATGTCGATGCACCAACAGAACGACCAAGTTTATTGTGTAGTGAAGTAGTTGTAAGTACATTATTGGGCTTGTGAAATACATTTACACTTTGCTGTAAATAAACCTCAGCCTTAATGTGAGACTGAGGTTTAATGCTTATATTACTGTGGATTATGGACAACTCACCACAGTCCAAAACCAAGACGTTGAACTTGGAATTTCCCAGCTACCCGGATTGTTCTTTGCCTGATAACAAATATTGTTATAAGTCACTGTATCTCCGTTTTTAACCTTTGTTGAACCCGGTATAAACTCAACAGCAGTTGTTGGTGGTAGAGGATCTGTTGGCTGCACAGGATCTGTTGGTGGTACAGGCTCTGTCGGTAGTTCAGGATCAGTGGGTGGCGAAGGATTATCTATGCATTCAACCGCATCCCAAAACCATGACGCGTTACTTGGAACCTCCCAACTGCCAGGGCTATTTTTGGCTTGATAACACTGCCCATCATACGAATAGATCTCACCATTGATGGCTTTGGTTTTTCCGGGGATAAATTCAACGACCTGTGCTGGTGTTTCGGGATCAGTGGGTATTTCAGGATCTGTTGGGGGATCAATAACTATTGAATTACTCGATAGCAACTGCCAATCATCAAGGTAAGCAGATAGGTTATCGGTGCGGATACCGATAGTACCCTCAGTTAATAAATCATTGTTTACCGACAATAATTCGACACCATCTAGGGCCAACGTTAATTTATTACCTACTACAGAAAAGTGAATGTCATACCATTGACCAGCGGCAAGCTTCCCCTCTGTATTAAGGTAGTTTTTAACGCCATTGCTTAATTTGGTTTGAGCCAGAGTAGTGTATGAACCTTGGTATTTTACTTTAATCGTTACATTACCGTCATAACGAATAGAGCCTACATATAAATCATCAGATGTTTGGTAACGAGCAAACGCATGTAAGCCAGACCAAGCAGGTATAGTGCCGAAATTTTTCCATGCTTTAATGTACGCCCTATATTGATTCGTTTGGTCGGTGTACTTTATTTCATTGCCATTATTGTCTTTTCCTATCGCGACGACACGAAAGACTTTATCGTTCGTCCAACCTAACTTCCCACTATCCACAGATTTAGACTGTAAACATCCTGAAGTAACATCAAAATGATCGATGGCGCTTTTATTATTCGAACATTCTAGCTGCTGACTATTAGGGTAGCTTGAGAAATCTTCGCCTAACCACGTAAAATTTTCAGATGCCGAGCCACTAATATAAGGCCCTTCACTTTCAGGGTAGGCATCATAGAATGCAGTAGCCGAGTTACTTGCAGTAATTAAACAGAAGGTACCAATGTAGCTAAATATTTTTTTTAGTTTGAAATAATTTTTGATCATTGTTGTATCCTTACATGATTGTTATTTAATGGTTCGTAACCATACTCATCTGGCGACAACAGTCGATAACGATAGCAGTGCACTCCATCGCATTACTCGCTCACTAGAAACATCGCTTAGCATATTAACCGTTAAATATATCAATCAGCACTTTGCACAACGGTTCAAGCGTTATTTAGGGAGCGTGATTAAAATTAATCGTCATTGATTACATTTTTAGAGTGTAAGAATGAGGTATAAAATGCGATTGGGGAGTATTGCTGACGAGATAAAAACTTTTAATAATAAGCGATAAAGAGGATATAACTAGAAATCAAAGTATTAAATTTGTTGATTAGCAGCTCATATACATTTTCAATAATATCTCCTTTATAGTGAGCACTTCAGACCTTGCGCTTTTTATGCCGCAAGTTAATCAACTCTTCTAATTGCTTTTGCTCTTTACGGGCTTGTTCATATTGTTGTTTGGCAAGCCAGCGTTTTTTTACTTCTTCAAAGCGTTTAACTTGTTGATTACTGGCTTGTAATTGCTGCTCACTGTGATCACATTCCGCACTCATGATCGCTTGCTCATGCTGATGATGATCAATCATGGTCGTTAACTGTGACGTTAATTGATTGCTGTTATTTAACATCGCACTGTTAATCGCAGAGCCGTGTGTTTGTTCAGCCCCCATATAATGCTGTTTTAGCTGGCTTAATAACTGAAGTTGTTGCTGATAATTATCCACTTGCCGGCGCTGCTGCTGGTAAATAGCACTGAGTTTATCGCGCTTTTGCTCTGATAATCGTTGTAATTGCTCAACAGCTTTGACTGGCAAATTCATGGTTTATTCTTGCTCCATTTCCTAAAACACGGTGTGGCTATGGTGCTGACGGACTGGATTGATTGACTGAAAACAAGTTAGCTAATTGGGTTAGGCTCGCTTGGTAATCACAGTGTTCAGTCACAGGCTGCTGCAAAAACTGTTTAAGCTGAGGTTGCATCATTACCGCTTGATCTAATTCAGGATCTTGTCCTTGTTGATAGCCACCTAATGGAAGTAGCTCTTTTACTTGCTGATAATTCGCATTTAACTGTCTAAATTGATTCGCAACGGTGACATGGGCTTGCTCAGTACAACTGCTCATACATCGGCTGATGGAAGCATTAATATCAATGGCTGGATAATGCCCTTGCTCTGCCAATGTGCGAGATAACACAATATGACCGTCTAAAATGGCGCGAGCAGAATCCACTACCGGATCTTGCTGATCGTCCCCTTCTGCTAACACGGTATAAATCGCAGTTAAACTGCCATTGGGATTCTCTCCGTTACCAGCACGTTCTAGTAATTGTGGTAATAAACTGAATACTGACGGTGGATAACCCCGAGAAGCTGGCGGCTCTCCTAGTGCGAGTGCAATTTCACGCTGCGCCATCGCATATCGGGTTAATGAGTCCATCAGTAGCAATACGTCTTTGCCTTGATCACGAAAGTATTCGGCAACGCGGTGACAAAGCTTGGTCGCTCGTAAACGCATGAGTGGTGATTCATCAGCAGGCGCGGCGATGATCACTGCACGTTTTCGTCCTTCCTCACCTAAGCTACGCTCAATGAATTCACGGACTTCTCGACCACGTTCACCAATCAGCCCCACCACAATAATATCGGCGGCAGTGTATTTGGTGATCATCCCCATCAAGACACTTTTACCTACGCCACTGCCCGCCATTAAGCCAATGCGCTGACCTTTACCAACAGTCAGTAAACCATTAATCGCTTTAATACCAACATCTAATGGTGATTCAACTGGCTGGCGTTTCATTGGATTAATAGGCTTTGGTTCTAACGATAAACACTCACCACCTTGTAGCGGTGAACCATTATCTAGCGGCTCTCCTAACCCATTAACAACTCGTCCAATCCACTTGTGGCTCACATTCACTGTACTGCCACCTTGCATCGGGATCACCTTTGCGCCTGCGTATAATCCACCGAGTTGGCGAACTGGCATTAAATACGCAATGTTGTGATCAAAACCGACCACTTGTGCTTCAATCTGCTCACCATCATCAGCGACGATTAAGCAACGTTGATCAAGTTTAAAACGACACCCCACGGCTTGTAGCATTAAGCCATTCACTTTGACTAACCGCCCCGTGACCCGTGCAATAGGCACACTATCAAGAGCGGCAAGTGCGGTTAAACTATCCGCTTGAAGACGATTCATGCTGATCTCCTTGTTCAACACGGATTGGGGTATCTAACGGGTGATTCTGCTCAACTAAATGTTGCTGCACATTCTCGATACAGGCTTCTAGTCGCGCATCACACCCCACATCGGCTTCTGCGTTATCGGTTATCAGCTGACAACCACCGACGGGTAATGTGGGATTAGCAATCAGCTTCCAAGACTCAGGTAAGCTCTTATTGATGGTATGAATCCGATCAATATCTTGTGGGTTAAGTTCAATGATGATTTTTTCTGTTTTACCCGGAATCGCATCCAATGCTTCTTCTACTAGAGCGAGAATTTGTTGTGGCATCAATGTCAATTCAGCGCGGATAACCTGTTGCGACACTTTTTGTACCAAGTCGCAAATAAGCTGACGTTGTTGTTTGTCTTTTTCTTGTTGCCATTGTTCTAATTCAAACAAGATTTTCTCAACTGGTTTTATTGCTTGGCTAAAGATCTCTCGCCCTGCTTGTTCACCTTGTCCGTAACCTTGTTGAAAACCGTCTTTTTGCCCTTCTATAACACCTTGATCACGACCTTGCACAACGCCTTGGTTAAATCCTTCGTCATAGCCTTTGTTTAGCCCTTGTTGAAAGCCTTCATCCAATTTTTGTTGTAATTCAAACTGGCTGTCTTGCCAATTTATCGCAGGATCAACATCGCCTAATTCATCATTAAAACCATGATTTACTGGCTCTGCCACAGGAGGAAAGCGATGAGGTCGATATTGCCCCGGCGATAACTGATGTATTTTTACTTTCTTCATCATTACTCCACCGTCATTTCCTGATAGAGCTGAAGATCAATCTCGCCATTTTCTGCCAGCTCACGCACTTGATCCATAATGGCAGTGCGGGCGCGTTCTACCTCACTCACAGGTACTGCACCTTTTAGCGCCATTTCATCTTCTAGAGATTTCACCATACGCTGTGGCATTGAACGTTTAATCGCTTGTTGTAAGCTGATCTCAGCACCTTTTAACGCAATCACCCACGTCGCAACAGGAATTTCTTGCACCAATCTATCCATGGTCGATTCTTTCTGGCGACCAAGCACCATAAAGTCAAACATATTGGTTTCAATTTCGTGCACCATGTCTTCATCATGCAAACGGAGTAATTCCATTAATTGGCCGCGATCACCTTCGAAACGGTTGATAATATCGGCAACTTGCTTCGTTCCTAAAATAGGTGCATTTTGCGCTTGTGACATATGAGCAATGCAACGTTCAATCAAATCATGTAAGTCAGCGGCAACATCATGATCTATTTCATCAAGTTGTGCGATGCGATATAGCAGCTCGTCATGATAATCCACTGGCATTTTCGCCAACACTTTCGATGAGGTTTCTGGCGGTAAATAGGCTAAGAATATCGCCTGCATTTGTGGGTGCTCTTGGCTAACGTATTTAGCCAATAATTCTGCATCCACCCATTGCAATCGCTGCATGTTGTTACGTAATTCATCACCATAAATGTTATTAAGTAACCCTTTGGCTAAATCATTACCCAACGCTTTACGCAAAGTATTTGAAAGGTATTCTTTCGATGCGCCACGAATACCACTGTGCGCACGAAAATCTTCAAAAAAGTGCTGAATTACCCCTTTCGCACTATCACTTTGAATACCACTTAATGCCGCCATCGAACGGGTCACACGCTGCACTTCATCACGGGTAAAGTGCTTCAATACCTCCGCGGCGGCATCTTCTCCCATTCCCAACAATACGACGGCTGTTTTATCAACATAAGTCAGTGCAGGGGTTTTACTATCCGTCTGATTTTTTGTTTGTGATTGACTCATTAACATTCACCCATTGTTTTAAGACTTCAGCAACACGCTCTGGCTCTTCGCTTGAAATAAGCTGTAAGTGTTTAAGTTGGATTTCTAATGGCGAGCCCTGTGGTGGCAGCAAATCATTGTTGGCACTAAAGGCGTTATTCGTCCCGTTTATCCCTTTCGCGGCTAAACGCTCATTTAACGTTTCTTCGTGTTCTTGCTCTTCGCGAGTTTGCAGGCTTTCATCGTAAGAGTGCGCCATATCTTCTTCCGCAAAAGTTAACTCATCACGTCGACGATCTAATCCTGTTAAATGACTAATAAGCGGTCTTAGCACAAAAAAGATCATCGATAAGCCGAGAATACCGCCGATCATGTAGCGTAGTGGTTGCTGAACGGTTGGATCTTGCCACCACGGAATAGCAGGTGGCGCATCAATTGCAATCGGTGTGAAGTTGAAACTTAAAATACTCAAACTATCGCCACGAGCAGCGCTGATCCCTACCGCATCTTTGATCATATTGCTAATTTGCTGTGTTTCCGCTTCTGTCCATGCTTTACCATTTGGCGCAGCGGTAGAATTAAGCAACACAGAGACATTGAGTTTATTTAATTTGCCTTGTTGATATTGGGTATGGCGAACACTGCTGCCTAACGCATATTGACGATTAATTTCCGTTCGTTCATTGGTGTTTTTACTGTCTTTGTTCTCTTCTTCGCCAGTAACGGGTGGCTTGTTACTTAATGAACCCGGCACACCTAAAGCAATATTATCAATACTGTTATTTTCAATACGGTGCTCGTTTTTCACTACAGGCGTTGAATCAACCACCTCTTTGGTTTCTTGGACATGGCTAAAATCAAGATCAGCAGCGACTTGCACGCGGTAATTACTTGGTCCGACAATCGGCGTTAGCATGTCAGCGGCACGTTGGATCACCTGCTTTTCGAGATTCTTCTGATAGTCGAGGTATTTAGCATTCACTTTACCCATTTCAGTCGAGCCAATATCAGCACTGAGTAAACGCCCATACTGATCAACAACTGACACATTTTCTGTCTTCATTCCTGTCACACTGCCAGTAACAAGGTTAATGATGGCTTCAACTTGCTCAGTTTTTAGATCTTCACCCGGTTTTAGCTCAACCATTACTGACGCTGTTGGCGCTTCCGCATTGTGGCGAACAAATAAGGTTTTTCGTGGAATGGCTAAGTGAACGCGGGCATTAGCAATAGCATCAAGGGCAATAATAGTACGCACTAACTCGCCTTCCAATCCATGACGGTAACGTGCGGTTTCCATGAACTGGCTGGTGCCTAACGACGAATCTTCTTTTAATGAATCTAGCCCTGTCGGTAACTTGGCTTTGATCCCTTTTGCTGCCAGTAACATCCTAATTTTTGCGACCTCACCTTCTGCCACCAGCACTTGTCCGTTGGCTTCTTGTAGGCGGTAAGGGATCCCTTCTGTTTCTAATACCGAGATGATTTCGCCGCTATCAAAACGTTCTTGCTGCCCGTATAACGGGCGATAATTTTGACTTGAACTCCATAGCGCTACCACAATAATGGCAGCGACAATTGCAGCAAGCACAGCAGATAAAACCAAATTGCGCTGACTGCTATGCCAAAGGTTTTTAAGGTTATTAATATACGGATTTGACGACAACCCACTGCTCGCAGTTGAACCTGTTGCCGTATTGGTCATCGATGGTTGGGCAATGATTTCAGACATAAGTTACACCGGCATCTTCATAACATCTTCAAATGACGCAACCACTTTATTACGCACTTGCATAAGGGCTGAAAAAGATAAACTGGCTTTTTGGCTAGCTACCATCGCGCCTACTAAGTCATCACTTTTCCCCAATTCAACCGCTGTCACTTTGTCACTGGCGATTTTTTGATGTTGATTAACGGTGTTTAAAACACCTGTCATGGCTTGCGAAAATGACAATGGCGAAGCGGCAAACTGTGTATTGGTTGCGTCGACCTGCATCAGATTAGGTTTTACGATGAAATCAGCTTGAGTGCGTTGCTGCATCTGCTGCATTTTATCAAGCATGAGTTGTTCAGATGATACAGACGGTAGCGAATTATTTGTGCTCATTTAACTCTCCTTTTATGCCGCAGAACCTAATACAGCATCGATGTCTATTCCCTGTTCACGCATCGCGGCTAACTTGTAACGCAGTGCGCGAGTAGTAACGCCCAATTGCTGAGCCGTCTTGGTTCGGTTACCACCGAATTGTTTAAGAATTTTGATAATGTATTGAAATTCTGCCATTTTCTTCGCTTCTACCCGACCATTCCCTCCCTCCGTTTGAGGTAAAGATGGCGCAGCATTAGGATCAATTGGCAACATTAAATCTTGTGCGGTAATGAAATCACCATGACGCATCACCAAGGCTCGTTGCATGACATTTTCTAACTCTCGGATATTGCCCGGCCAGTGATATTTAGACAGTGCAAAACACGCATCTTCCGACAACTGGCACGCACTTCCCATTTGATATTTATTGATGAAAAATCGCGCCAGAGGAAGAATATCAGCGCTTCGATCTCGCAGTGATGGCCAATGCAACGGCAGCACATCTAAACGGTAATAAAGATCTTCTCGGAACGTCCCTTTTTGAATTTCTACACGAAGATCTTTATTGGTTGACGCTATGACGCGAATATCCAATGGAACGGTTTTATGACTCCCCACTTTTTCGACTTCACGCTCTTGCAACACACGCAATAATTTAGCTTGAAGACTGGGCGACATTTCAGCGATTTCATCTAATAAAATCGTCCCCCCATTGGCTTCTTCAAATTTACCGGTTTGCGTTTGTGTCGCGCCAGTAAACGCCCCTTTCACATGACCAAACAACACTGCTTCGAGCATGGATTCAGGAATAGCGGCACAGTTAACGGCAACAAAAGGCGCATTTGAACGCGAAGAATGTTGGTGCACATATTGCGCTAATACTTCTTTCCCGGTGCCAGATTCACCGGTGATCAATACGGTCGCGTTTGTCCCTGCCGCACGGTGTGCTAACTGCAACACTTGCTTGCTACGCCATGATTCCACCACGATATTGGTTAAGGGTTTATCTAGCGCTTCAACGCGCGCGAGTAAGCCCAGTAACTGTTCAGATTCAAAAGGACGTAGTAAATAATCGGTTGCGCCTGCTTTCATTGCATCCGCCGCCATCATTCCTTGCGCTTGATCGACAATAGCAATAGAAATAGGTGTGGAAGCACGGTGAGTCGCGACAGCTTTTTGATGGAATTGGCGAATAAAATCAGTCAGTGAGATATCTGTGATATGCGAGCTGACCAAAGTAATGGCTGAGCGAGATTGATATAACGCAGCACGTCCAGAAGTGAAGTGATTAACGCTATAACCATTGCCTTCAAGCACAGCAATAATTTGGTTTGCTGCACTTAAATTTGGCTCGACTAATTGAATATTGTTAGGCTGCATTAGCTACCCTTCCTTTTTACTGCATCTTCCTTGCGAATAGCGCGAATAGTCACGCGACGATTTTTAGCTTTTCCATCTTGGGTATTGTTGTTGGCAACAGGATAGCGAGAACCATGAGAGCGAATTTCCATCAGCGATGAACGCACACCGTTTTCACGCAGAATGCTGGCTACATCGTCAGCACGAATTTTTGAAATCTGTAAATTGGCAACATTGGAGCCAACATTGTCTGTATGCCCATCAATCAATACACGTTTGACATTTTTGTCATGTTTTAAATAACTCGCTAAATCAGCCAAGATTTGTTTTTGTGATGAACTGACCACACGTTGACCTAACTTAAATTGCAATACTACGTCTCTCGCATCTTGGTATGCCATTGCAGGTAACTTGGCTCGACACAAATTAAAATCAGCCATTGCATGAGCCATATTCACTGAAGGGACTGTTACATCAAACGTGTTGTTTTGGTTCGACGATGACAGCCTTACTCCTAACCAATTACCTTGCGCCATGGCTTCAAGTAACAGTTCAATATCAGTATAAAAAGAGACTTGTCCTGATTTTTTATCTAAATCCACCTCATCGACTGTGATAGGTGCGGTATTCAATGCCCAAGGTGACTGTACTTGGCTCAATATGGCACGCTCATAAGGCGGTTTTACATGGTAGCTTTGTACCTGTATACCAAGTGGCTGCTTAGGTTTCGCAACAAAGGTAATTGCCCCAAATTGGCTAATGGTTTGACTCAATGAACAACTAAATTTATCGCCTTTAGATTCCCACGAAACAAGATCCATCGGTAAAAATAACTCTTTAGCGACAGAACTCATGGAAAAGAATAAAGAAATAAAAATCGAATATATAAATATAATTGTATATTTTATGAGTGTCATAATAAGCACTCACCTCTACCTATTAATCACATGATTTATTATAGCCAAAAAATCTTATGGCGATTTTATATTTAACCCTAATATTCTAACGCTTGAATATATCTATTTAATAACCATAGAAAACAAGTCGAATAAATATTATTTGACGCTCTTAAGGGCATTTTTTTGACGTTTATATTAACGATTTAATGTCATACTAAAGTCTAATATTATTCCATTATTAATCATAAGTTTAGTAACACACTTCCATTTGATTTAACTTCATCATAATCGAAGTTTTTTAAATTTAAACATTAAAACAATTTTTATTTCATCGAATACTAATGCTATGAACTAAAGTCACATTTTTGCTCTTAAAAATTTTTAATTTATATCTTCATAGTTATAAACGCGATAAACATATTTATATATTACGAATAAACATCAACTACACTTTGTTTTTACCCTCTTAACTATGATAACTATGGAATATATAAAATCAGATTTTGACAATAGATATCCCATATTGAATGTGGAATTGCTAGGAAAACCTATTCATATAATCAAAGATGAATTAGCTAATATTTTAAGTAATTCATTACTGGGATTAACTGACCAAATACAAAAGTGGGTGAAAACCCATGAACTGACGATGTCGGTTACTAGTATTGATTTTCAATCGCCAAAACAGGGACAACATGCGGCATTTACGGTGGCCCATAATGACGGGGGGATGATGAATTTTCGCTGTTCTGCGCCATTGCTCATTGTACTCGCCGATCGCTTTTATCACTCATCTGTAAATCGTCTTAATAGTGCTAAAAGTCAAACGATTACAACGAGTGATTTGCGGTTACAAGAACGCATAGGACGACTTTTTTCAGCCCAGATAGCACCAGAAAATATGTGGCAAGCCTGTGATAATTCACTATCAGATGATATCGGCTTAGTCATTCAACTTTCCGTTACCTGCGAAGAGACGATTGGCGACATCATCATCTGTATTGATTCCGCATTAATTCAAACATTAACCAGTGTTATTGGCTTACAACCCACATCTGAACTTAATGCACTCTTTAGTCAGCAACTTGAATCGACCAAGGTCAAACTCAATACAGTTTTATGCGAAAGACAGATGCCTTTAGACCAAGTATTGCAGCTAAAGCCCGGTGACATCTTTGATATTGATTTACTGCAATCCTCTCCGATCAGTATTGGTCAAGAGCATTTATTTAACGGCCATGTCGCAGAGCAAAACGGTCAACTTGTTTTAATCATCAACACCAGTAAGGACACATAAGCATGAGCGATATTAACGAATCCGACCTATTTAATGGTGATGACCTCAATTTCGACGATATTCAGTTAGAACAATTTGATGAAACACCTCAACTTAATAGCAGCATGTCGCAACGTAGCTTAAGTTTTTTCAAAAAGATCCCCGTGACTGTGACTCTTGAGGTCTCAAGCACAGAAATCTCATTAGGTGAGTTAATGAAAGCCGGTGAAGGCAGTGTGATTGAGCTAGATAAACTCAACGGTGAACCGCTTGATGTGAAAGTGAATGGGTCACTGATGGGCCATGCCGAAGTGGTTGTGATCAATGATAAATATGGCCTACGGCTAATTGATGTCGTCGAATCACCTCTTAACACCATGGATAGTTAAAAAATGATCGATCAGGGATACCGCTTGCTGATAACAACATCTCAACAACGCCATTGTCTGTATTTACTCACTTTGCTACTTATTGCGCTCGGCGTACTGTTTTCTTCGAGCGCAGAAGCCAATAGTGGGCTGAACTTCTTGACCGTTACAGATGATCAAGGCGAGCAAGAATACAGTGTAAAATTACAAATCTTGTTGTTAATGACAGCACTGAGTTTTATCCCTGCCTTTCTGCTAATGGCGACCAGTTTTACCCGCATCATTATCGTACTTTCTATTTTGCGCCAAGCACTGGGTTTACAGCAGAGCCCGCCAAATAGAATACTGGTGGGTATCGCGCTCTCTTTAACAATTTTGATCATGCGTCCGGTCTGGACTGATGTCTACGATAATGCTTTTGTCCCTTATGACAACGGAGATATTACCCTTTTACAAGCCTTTGATACTGCCGAAAAGCCCGTTCGTGATTTCATGTTAAAACAAACCCATCAAAGTGCTTTAGAGCAGATGATGCGTATTGCCAACGAACCATTAGACCAAGATGTGGAAGATATTTCGTTTGCTATCGTGTTACCTGCTTTTGTGATCAGTGAGCTTAAAACAGCCTTTCAAATTGGTTTTATGTTGTTCATTCCTTTTTTGATCATCGATCTCGTGGTTGCCAGTGTTTTGATGGCAATGGGTATGATGATGCTGTCACCGCTGATTATCTCTCTTCCTTTCAAATTAATTGTGTTTGTACTCGCTGATGGCTGGACCATGACGGTCGGATCGCTATCTGCCAGCTTTGGATAAAAAAGAAAGGAGTAAATGATGACCCCAGAGCTTGCTGTCGATCTATTTTCCAATGCGGTTTGGCTAATTATTAATATGGTAATGGTACTTGTTATACCGGGATTATTAGTAGGGTTAGTGATTGCCGTATTTCAAGCCGCGACCCAAATCAACGAGCAAACCTTAAGTTTTCTCCCTCGTTTAATCATGACTTTGCTGATGGTGATTTTTGCCGGACATTGGATGCTAAGACGCTTAATGGAATTATTTGATTACCTCTTTTATAACATTCCGGGAATGATTGGCTAATGGCTATCTCGTTTGCAGAGCTCAACGCCCTTCTCGCTCAGTTTTGGTGGCCGTTTTTTCGCATTGGGGCTGCCATGTTAGCCATGCCATTTTTTGGTGATGCGTTAATTCCTATTTGGGTACGCGCTTTATTAGCAGTTGCTATCAGTTTTATTGCCGCGCCACTGATGCCAGCTATGCCCACGACAGATTTACTTTCTCTCTCGGCACTTATGCTGGCTTTTGAGCAAGCAATATGGGGTCTGTTATTTGGCTTAATTATCCATTTCCTATTTTCCATCATGACATTGTTAGGTCAGATCATTTCACTGCAAATGGGCTTAGGGATGGCAATGATGAACGATCCCGTTAATGGTGTTTCAGTCGCGATTCTTGGGCGAATGTTTTTACTGTTTTCTACCTTGTTATTTCTGGCTTTAGATGGGCATTTATTGGTTATTGATATTTTAGTGCAAAGCTTTACCTCTTGGCCTGTAGGCAGTGGGTTGGCTCTATCTTCAGTAAAACAAATACTCGCACTTTTTGGTTGGATGTTCAGTTCAGCCCTTGCCATCGCTCTGCCCGCTATTGTTTCAATGCTTCTGGCTAATATCAGTTTCGGGGTCATGAACCGCGCCGCACCTAGTTTGAACGTATACGCATTAGGCTTTCCTATGACCATGTTGTTGGGACTCTTTAGTGTCTTAATTTCTGTCAGCGGTGTGCCTGCGCGTTATGTCGAGTTAGTCCATTACAGCCTAGATCAACTTCAACTCTATATTTCGGGAGGCGCATGAGTCAGTCATCGGCACAAGATAAAACTGAAAAAGCCACTCCGCAGAAGATCCGTCAGGCCCGAGAGCAAGGTCAGATCCCACGCGCCAAAGACTTCACAGCAGCTACGATTTTTATTGCGGTTGTGGTTTTCTTTTATTTCCAAATTGATGCGATTTGGCAGGCGCTGAATGGCGTATTTACATTGAACATGACAATCTCTCGTGATGATTTACGCTCACCTTGGCTAGCGATTGAAGCATTAGGCACAAGCTTAGCCATTATTATTCAATTACTACTGCCATTATTTGGTTTAATTCTAATCACCACTATCGCCAGCAGTTTACTGATTGGTGGTTGGCTATTCTACCCTGCAGGCGTATTGCCAAAATTATCAAAAATCGATCCCATTGCGGGGATAAAAAGGATGTTTTCAACCCGATCTTTGGTTGAGCTTTTAAAATCGACACTCAAAGTCTGTGTGATTTTCCTCCTGCTATATCTCTATCTTGATGCCAATTTAAGCCGCTTATTAGGGATGCAAAACTTGCCACTAAAACAAGGCGTGTCATTAATTCTGACGATTCTCTTTCATGGTATTTTGCTGATGGGCGTGGCGCTATTGTTATTTGGTTTAATTGATATTCCCTACCAAAAATGGGAGCACGCCAAAGAGCTGAAAATGACCAAACAAGAGCTGAAAGAAGAATTTAAAAACAATGAAGGTAGCCCAGAAATCAAGCAACGCATTCGTCAAATTCAACAGCAGTTCGCCCGAAGAAAAATAGATAAAGCAGTGCCTAAAGCTGATGTGGTGATCGTCAACCCAACCCATTATGCCGTTGCGATTAAATACGATACCACGCTGTCTGAAGCGCCCTTTGTGGTAGCAAAAGGCATAGATGAAACGGCGATGCATATTCAAACCATTGCCAAACAGCACGATGTTGAGATCTTACATTCACCACCATTAACGCGTGCGATTTATCACAGCACCCAGATAGAGCAAGCGATCCCAAGCCAGCTCTATGTCGCTGTGGCGCATATATTAACTTATGTTTTACAGCTTAAAGCCTTTCGACAAGGTAAAGGAAATCAACCACAAACATTACCCAATTTTGTTATCCCAAAACATTTACAGCATTAATTTCAGCGCATTTTTACCGGATTGGATGAAGGACTTCACATGTTAAATTGGCTCACAACACTCAAACAGTCGAGTAAAGGTTATATCGGTATTCCTATCGCCTTACTGATGATTCTGGCAATGGTAATTTTGCCATTACCTCCTATGCTGCTCGATGCCTTATTCACCTTTAATATTGTCTTGGCCATCTTGGTATTGTTAGTCAGTACCACAGCAAAAAGGCCGTTAGACTTTTCTGTTTTCCCCACCATTCTATTGGTCGCGACATTAATGCGACTCACTTTGAATGTGGCCTCAACACGTATTGTATTACTGGAAGGTCACAATGGTGGCGATTCAGCAGGTAAAGTGATCCAAGCTTTTGGTGAAGTCGTTATTGGCGGTAACTATGTTGTGGGTATGGTGATTTTCGTGATTTTAATGATCATCAACTTTGTGGTGATCACCAAAGGTGGCGAACGTATCTCTGAGGTAGCAGCCCGTTTCACCCTTGACGCCCTACCCGGTAAACAGATGGCAATAGATGCGGATTTAAACGCGGGGATTATTGACCAAAACCAAGCAAAACAGCGCCGTCGTGATGTTGCCAATGAAGCGGATTTTTACGGTTCAATGGACGGTGCTTCAAAGTTCGTTCGTGGTGATGCCATTGCGGGTTTATTGATCCTATTTATCAATATCATCGGTGGTATCAGCATCGGTGTTTTTGAATACGGACTCAGCGCTTCTGATGCTTTTAAAACTTACGCCTTACTGACCATTGGTGATGGTCTTGTCGCGCAAATTCCTTCACTGTTATTAGCCACCTCTGCCGCTATTATTGTCACTCGTATTAACGACAGTGATGATGACATGACGCAAGCTATGCAGAACCAACTGCTTGCCTCACCTGCAACCTTATTCACTGTTGCTTCTGTGATGGCCATCATAGGTATTGTGCCAGGCATGCCGCACTTGGCATTTTTCAGCTTTGCTGCAGTATTAGCCTTTGCGGGCTGGCGACAATATAAAAAACCTCACCACCACCAGCAACTCGACGAAGTTGAAGCCGTTTCTCAAGCCATGCAACTCGACCACGAAACGCCATTAACATGGGATGACATTCCTCATGTTCAAAGTATGTCGTTGTCGCTCGGTTTTCGTTTAGTCCATCTGGTTAATAAAGAACAAGGCGCGCCACTCACCCAGCGTATTCGCGGTGTTCGTAAAAATCTTTCTGAGCAAGTCGGCTATTTGCTGCCTGAAGTGAATATTCGCGACAACCTAAGCTTAAAACCGAATCACTATACTATTGCCGTTCATGGCGAGATCATTGAACAAGGCAGCATTGAGCCTGAGCGTTTAATGGCTATTGCCGTGGGTGATACTTATGGCGAAATAGATGGCATCCTTGGTCACGATCCTGCTTATCAACTCCCTGCGGTATGGATTGAAAATAGCAACAAAGCAAAGGCCTTGAACATGGGTTACCAAGTTGTAGATGACGCTACCGTCATTGCCACTCACATAAGCAAAGTGATGAAAGTACATTTAGCCGATTTGTTTACCCATGATGATGTGGATTTTATTAATCAACGTTTGGCGCAACAGGCACCCAAATTGGCGGAAAGTTTAAGTGCAGCATTAACGCCTGCTCAGCAACTGAAGGTGTATCGCCAATTACTCATTGATCAAGTGCCACTTAAAGATATCCGTACCATTGCCAATACCATGTTAGAAGCGTCTGAAAACACCAAAGATCCAATCTTAATTGCTGCTGATGTGCGTTGCAGCTTACGCCGTACCTTGGTGAATCTACTCAATGGTGATAAGAAAGATCTTAACGTCTATGCCCTATCCGATGAGCTTGAGCAAATGTTATTAACATCACTTCAACAAGCACAAGCCAGTGGCAATGTGATGCTAGATAGCTTTCCAATTGAGCCAAATATTTTAAGCCAATTTCAACAAAATATGCCGCTTGCGAAGCAACAATTAAAACAGCAAGGCGCAGCCCCTGTGTTGCTAGTAATGCCACAATTACGACCACTGCTATCTCGCTATGCGCGTACTTTCGCCCAAGGCTTAGCAGTATTGTCTTATAACGAAATTCCTGAAAATAAGAATATCAATATCATTGGCAACTTAGGTTAATTCATTCCCGTGAAATTGAACGAGGACGAGCTATGACAACGCAACACACATTACACACCATGGACGAACTTTACATCTATATTCAAAGTATTATCCCATCGTTAACCCGCAATAACGACGATGCGATCCTACTTGACGCATTTGAGCAAAACGATGTTAGTCATGTGTGTCAGGCTATTCGCGAAACCACCACCAATCAAGTCACCTACCAACACCTAACATTACGTTTTGGTAGTAATAACGAGCAAAGTGTTTACCAATTTGATGTTTCTAAACCTGTACAATTTCTGTTTGATCTCTATAGCTTATATTTAGCCGTCCGCCATATTGAGTTTCAGCTATCGACTTTCCATAAAGATATTATTAATCCGTTAGTGGTGCCGATAAATTCAGAAACGCTATCATGGCCTATTGGACAAGGGTTTATTAATCAGGTTTTTCAACATCATTCCGTTGCAATGCAGTACATTATTCCCTGTGTTCAACTTCATGACATGGAAAATAGTGAATGCCATAACATGATGACGTTAAATGCAAATTTAGAATCATTAAAAAAGAAAGCGGTTAAACTCTGGATAGATATTATCCCACCCACCCGCTATTTAGAGACAATAAAAAACATTAAACCTGATGCAATTAAAACGTCGCATATCCTCAATGATGATCATAAGCGCTCAGGCCTGATTCCCGTCATTCGTTTTATCCGTAAAAACAATACATTATTTATTGCGGGGCGGGTGGGTAGCCAACACGAACTCAATCAATATCGTCTACTTGGCGCGCAATATTATTTCGGTTACGTCAGTGATATACCAATGTCGGTATCAATGAAAAAAAAGGTTGCGAATAATAATCAAATATAAAACCATGACTTTTATATCTCTACATCCCCTTAAAAATTAATGAGGTTTTCTTATTTAATATCAACACGATTTAATAAGAAAACCTCATTTATTTGGCTCAATATCAAATTTATTCTCCAATTCTTTTATTTTTTGAAAATATTAAAAATAAAAATTAATGATCTTTTCCAACTGACCGCATAGATACAGTGAGCAGGAAATACCTCGATAGATTGATTACAAGGAGAACTATCATGGCTCTATCTATGCACACCAATTACGCATCACTGGTTACACAAAATACACTGAGCAATACTAGCAATTTGTTAAACACAGCAATGGAACGTTTAAGTACAGGTTTCCGTGTAAATTCAGCTGCAGATGATGCTGCTGGTCTTCAAATCGCAACACGTCTAGATGCGCAAACTCGTGGCATGTCTGTAGCTATGCGTAACTCGCAAGACGGTATTTCAATGATGCAAACCGCTGAAGGTGCGATGGATGAAATGACTAACATCGTTTACCGCATGAACGACCTTGCGACACAGGCATCAAACGGCACAGTATCAGCCAATGACCGTGTAGCTTTGGACGCAGAATTCCAACAGCTTGGTGAAGAGCTTGCCAACGTAATGGCATCAACCAGCTTTGGTGGACAAGATATTTTGACCGATGCAGGCTCATTTGGTGCAGGCGCAGTCAACTTCCAGATTGGTACGCAATCAGGTGATCAACTAGCTGTTGATGTATCAACTGAAGTACAAGCCGTGAATGCAACCATTGGTACTTCAGGCGCATTAGCTTTAGGTGATTTAACGTCTGCAGCTAACGCACAAACAGCACTAACGACTTTAACAGGTGCTAACGGTGAAGCGGGTTTACTGAAAGAAATCGGTGATGCACGTTCTGCACTGGGTGCCAACATTAACCGCCTTGACCACACCATCACTAACCTGGGCAATATGGTTGAGAATGTATCTGCAGCCAAAGGTCGTATTGTTGATGCTGACTTTGCAGTGGAATCTTCAAGCATGACTAAAAACCAAATGTTAATGCAAGCGGGCACAACGGTACTTTCACAAACTAACCAGTTACCGGGTATGGCAATGTCGCTACTTCGCTAAACTGTAGTTTCTTTTTCCTAAGCCTCCCTCGTGGAGGCTTTTTTGTAGCCATCATTAAATATCAGTAAGTCGGTATGTCGAAAGCTAGCCATTAGTAACCCTTTGGTTAATAAACGGAACATAGGAATAAAGCAGGAAATAACAAACGGAAATCACATTTCCGCCACCTAACGCGACAATCATAACCACCTGTTTTTAAATGCTTTATATCGAGAAAGTTTTGGCATAGCTCTTGCCAATATAAATAGTCACTTAAGGAGTAATCAATGAATTCGTTAGATCCTATTCAAATGGCCACTCAACTCGCCACCTTTGATGTACAGCCATTTCAGCAGCGGTATCAATTACAAGCAGATAAGTACCAGAGCCAATTAAGTGCATTGGGTAAAGTAGAATCTGCCCTACGTGATTTTCGCGCAACAATTCAAAGCATCAACAGCTCAACTGCCAGCATTATTCAAAATAAAGCGACATTAAGTGACGACAGCCACTTTTCCGTCAGTGCAAATGCAAAAGCGTTAAGCGGCAATTATCAAGTCTTTGTTGAGCAAGTTGCCAGTGCCCATCAGGTCAAAACTGATATGCCAGCAAACTTGGAGTCAACAACGTCTGTACCTAATACAGGAACCCTTTCATTCACTGTCGATGGTCAGACTCTAGATCTTGATCTTTCGACAATAGATAGCGATGGTGACGGGCAATCCACCATATCAGAGCTCACTACAGCAATTAATAACCACCCCGATAACCCCGGAGTCAATGCCACGTTAGTTCGTACCAGTGGTCAAACTCATTTCATGCTAGCAAGTAACGAAACAGGGATTGCGAACACATTAAGTGTTTCTTCGAGCACAGGCACAACATGGTTTGATGATGCTTTTACTAACTTAACTGAAATAAGTGCGCCACAAGATGCAGTGATTTGGCTTGGCGCGGAAACCACCGGCTTAAAACTAACCAATAGCAGTAATACGTTTTCCAATGTTATTGATGGTATTGATATTACTGCAACCAAAGCACAAACCTCTGGTGATACAGCCATTTCTATGGCTATCGATGCCGATCAAGATGCCACCTTGGAGCAAGTTAATTCATTTATTGAAAGCTATAACAAGGTGATATCCAACCTTGATAGTTATACCCAAACAGGCTCAGCAGATACCAAACGTGGTGCACTGGCCAATGATCCCACTCTTCGCTCAATAGAATCGCAATTAAATAACCTTTTACGCGATCAATTTGAAGGCAAGAGGCTGTCTGAAATTGGGATCAGTATTAACCGCGAAGGCAAACTTGAAGTTGATAACGATAGCTTTAAAAACGCCCAACAAACCATGGGTTCAACCATTGAATCCATGTTCAACGGTGACGGTAATTTATTCGATTCATTAGAAGATTCGCTTAAACCTTTTCTCCAATTTTCTTCAGGCATGTTTACTTCTCGCAAAGATGCCCTGAGAAACAACATCGATCGTATCGACGATAAACAAGCCAACCTTGAACGTAAATATGACATGGCTTACACCCGCTACCTCAAACAATTCACCCAAATGAATCAAATCATGACCCAAATGCAGCAAACCCAAGGTTTATTTGGTTAAAAGGAGTACAACAATGTTAATGCAAGATGCAGGTTTTAATTCATATCAACAAGTCGACTTGGATGCACAAGCCGCTTCAGCCTCCCCTCATCAATTAGTTTTAATGCTTATTGATGGCTTTCAAGATGAACTGATCCGTGCACAAGGACATATCGAAGCAAAACGACTCGATGCCAAGGGGATCAGTATCAATAAATGCATGAATATCTTAATAGGGCTAGATAGTGCATTAGATTTAGAACTTGGCGGCGAAGTTGCGGCCAATTTGCATGATCTTTATGAGTTTTGTCAGCTTGAACTTTACCAAGCAAGTGTCAAAAACGATATCTCCCACCTCGATAATGTCACTTTAGTGATGAACAACATTCGTGAAGGCTGGCAAGGATTTGGGCAGCATGCAGCCAAGTAATTCCATATCGCTAAAAGTGCTTACCGCAAAAATTCAGCAAGCTGCTGCGACTGAAAATTG
Organism: Photobacterium sp. GB-72; assembly: GCF_003026095.1. NCBI lineage: Bacteria > Pseudomonadati > Pseudomonadota > Gammaproteobacteria > Vibrionales > Vibrionaceae > Photobacterium > Photobacterium sp. GB-72. The sequence goes on from NZ_PYNV01000028.1 coordinate 25,013, forward strand.
GTCTCGCTTACAGCAGCTTGATGATGTGTTACGTACGCTGTTACTACCGCTTAACTCGAAACCTAAAACAGCGCAACAGCAAGTACAAATAAAGGCGTTAATGGCTGCACATCGCCAAGCATATCTTGCGTTACAACAAGCACAACAAATACTGCAACAAAAAATAGCAACTGCTGACAAGGAAAAAGAACGCCTTGAGGCTTATCAGTCAGCCAACAATATGGAGTGAACGATGTTAATTAATACTGCGCTCACCAAAATTGACAATGTATCGTCATCATCTGATATCAAACAAGCTGGGATGCTTGTTGAAAGCTCAGACGCTACGGTAGGGCAAGAAGGTTTCTCGCAAACATTACAAATATTTTCTCAGCAAAGCGAAAGTACGTTACCAGAGCTACTATCAGGCAATGCCAATACAACAGATCTTGAACAGCGAGACTCTGCCTCAGTACCGCAACATCAAACATTGCTGCCGATACCGCCAAGTGAAATTGAAATAGCCGTAACTACATCAACCATTGGCAATTTTCCACTTAATCACTTAGCTACACCATCAACAACAAGCACACTGTCCTCTGCTTCATTTACGCAGAATGCATTATCAAGTTCTCATCAGATGCTAAACGGTGTCAATACATCTGCGCTTAACCACGCAAACAATCCTATTAAGGAAGTCATCGCACCACTAACTATAACTTCACTACCCAGTTCTGCCTTAGAACAAATGTCATCGTTAAACGCGGTAAAAACACCGCTTTTCAATGGTGAAATGCCTGCACCACAATTGGTTCAAAATCTTACCGCAGTCGAACAAGTTTTATCTGCTCAAGCACAAACACAAACACAAACCAACATAACGGTTAATCGTGTGAATTGGGCTCCCATAAGTGTTGATCCTCAATCTTCACAATGGGGTGAGAAAATGCTGAATATTCTACAAGATCGCGTTTCTCTTCAAGCGACACAAAACATGCAAGAAGCACGTATTCGTTTAGATCCACCAGATCTTGGCAAGCTTGATCTGATCGTCAAAATGGATGGCGATAAGTTGAATGTTCAAATCAGTGCTAATAACAATGCAGTACGTGATGCACTTAACCAAGTCTCTGAACGTTTACGCCATGATCTCCAGCAGCAATTTGTCAGTGTCGATGTCAACATCAGTCACGGTAAGCAAGATTCCCATTCAGATCAAACCGCACAACACTCAACCCAAGATGATAACGATCACAGGGTAATCACTTCCACGTCATCTGCAGACGTTGAAACATCGACAACCAATGAGCATTGGCTATCTACGCTCGCATAATTTTCTTATTTAGGATCAGGATGATGACTAATAAAAAAACACTTTCTAACCTGTTTATTATATTGCTGATCAGCATTATTGTTGCTATTGCCACTTTTAGCGCCACTCTATGGTATAGCCAACAGAATACGTCCACTCCAAACATCGATGTATGGTTCACAAACGTCTTTGAATCAGAGCCAGAAGCTACGGCACAACCTGCCTTTCATCCTCTCGATAAGGTCGTTGTCAGTGTAAAAGGTGAACGCCAAACTCATTATGTGATGATTGAGCTAGCAGTCCAAACCCACTATCCCGAACGAATAAAACAAATCGATAGCTACATGCCGCTCGTTCGCAATGCATTACTCAAAATGTTCAGCAAGAAAAAGTATGAAGAGTTACAAAACCAACAATCTATCGATCAATTACAGCAAGAAGTAAAACAAACCCTGACCGCAGCCTTTGCCAATACCACGATCGCTCGTGATATTGATGATGTGCTTTTTACCAAATACGTCATTCAATAATGAGGTGAGTATGCTTGATCACAACCCAACCACTCACTATAACCTCGACACGGCCCCATCGCCGCAACAGCATCATATTGATGAAGATTTATTAATCCGTCATCACCTTGTTTTAGTAAAGCGCGTGGTTAATCAACTTCGTCACCATACTAGCCCACATTGCAGTTATGAAGACATGCAGCAAATTGGATTAATTGGGCTGTTAGAAGCGGCGCGACGTTATGGCGATGTCGAAGATCCTCAATTTCCAGCATTTGCTGTATGTCGTATTCGTGGGGCGATTTTAGACGAACTGCGACGATTAGATTGGCGTTCTCGTCATACACGCCAACAAGCTCATGAGCTGAACGACATCACCCGTGACTTAATGAAACAACTTGGCCGACAGCCCACAGAAGCTGAGATCACATCTGCGCTTGGTATTGATAGTGAAAATTATCAACTGCGTTTACAAGCCAGTATGGCAAGTGAAATGCAAAGCCTTGATCAACTGCTAGAGGCCGGTAAAGAGCTAGATGCACCGTTGGAATATAACGGTGTTGAACATGAACATATGCGTCGCACACTGGAATACGCTTTAACGCAATTATCAAAACGAGAGCAGTTATTGCTGACCCTGTTTTATCAACATGAACTCAATCTACATGAGATCGCGTTAGTGCTAAACCTTACTCCACCGCGTATTTGTCAGCTGCATAAACAAGCACTGAAATCCCTCAATCACTATTTATCGGCTTAGGAGCTGTATATGCAAAAGTTAATCGGTGCCATCATCATTATTATTTGTGTTTTTGGTGGCTATGTTTGGGCTGGCGGAAATTTACGTGCAATTTGGCAACCCGCCGAGTTTTTAATTATTGCCGGAGCAACATTGGGCTCCTTGATCATTGGTAACCCACCGCATGTTTTAAAGGAAATGCGTCAGCAATTTCGTCAAGTACTCTCGCCTCGTAATAATGAGGCTCAGTACTACATGGAATTAATGGCATTACTGCAAACCTTGCTTGATACCGTTCGTAATAAAGGCTTTAAAGCACTCGATGAGCATATTGAGTCGCCTCAAAGCAGCACGATTTTTAATCGCTACCCTCTCATTAAGCATGACCATCATGTTATTTCTTTCATTACAGACAATTTACGTTTAATGGCAATGGGACAAATGTCGCCTTATGAACTTGAAGGGTTACTAGAACAAGAAATCAGTGCAATAGAAGAAGACTTACTCTTGCCTTCGCGTTCTATGCAACGTACCGCAGAAGCCTTACCTGGATTTGGTATTTTGGCAGCGGTCATGGGGATCATCATTACCATGCAAGCCATTGATGGCTCTATCGCCATGATTGGCTATCACGTTGCTGCCGCATTAGTCGGTACTTTTCTTGGAATTTTTGGCTGTTATTGCATTCTAGATCCTGCCAGTAATGCCATGGCACAGCGTGTTAAACGCAATATGTCAGCATTTGAATGTATAAGAGCAACACTTGTCGCCTATGTCGCTAAAAAGCCGACCTTATTAGCTATTGACGCAGGAAGAAAACATATTCAGCTAGACATTAAACCTACATTTAACGAAATGGAGAGGTGGCTAACTGAACAGGAGGGATAATGCAGAACACAGAGCAGATCGTCTTTAAACGTGCAACAAAACGACATTCACATGAACATCACGGTGGCGCATGGAAAGTCGCTTTTGCTGATTTTATGATTGCTCTTATGGCACTATTTTTAGTGCTTTGGTTAATGCAAGTGGTTGATCAAAAGGAACGTAAAGCCATTGTTGCTTATTTAAATAGTGCCAGTGTTTTTGACGAAGGCGCTGGCAATCCTTTTGATACCGCCAACAGCTTATCCCCTATTGATTTCGGTGGCGAAGCTGCCGATCTAAGTTCTCACAATGCAGCGATGACAATAAAATCGTTTTTTGATGGTAACGGTGATGGCCCTGAAAGTGATGCGTTAATTCCAGGTAGTTTTGAAACCCAAGCGCAATTAGCGATCCTTGCTTCAGTTGTTGAAGAAACGGCTAAGCAAGTATCAGCTCAAGGTAATATTTCAGTTGATGTGACACCGCAAGGGTTGAGGATCATTTTACAAGATGACTTCAAACAAAATATGTTTCATCGTGGCAGTGCTGATTTAACGCCCTTTTTTGAAGATGTATTATTAAACATTGCCCCTATTTTTAAACAAATCAGCAATTCACTGATCATCAGTGGCCACACAGATGCGACTCCGTTTAAACGCCAGTTTAGTAATAGATCAAACTGGGAACTCTCTTCTTCCCGTGCCAATGTCGCAAGACAGACGCTGATTGCTGGCGGCATGCCAAGCAATCGAGTACTTCAAGTTGCAGCAATGGCAGAACGTGCCCTACTGAACAAACAATCCCCTAATGCCAGTGAAAATCGTCGAATTGAGTTATTTATCTTAACGACACCCGCAGCCAGTGTTGTAGATGCTCTTTTTGGTACAGGAAATCCTGATAACATTGTTGATAAAGCTTACGAAAAAGCGCGTCTTAATCAACCCGTGCTACGAAGCGACTATATAAACCATTCAGTCACCCAACCAAAAGAAATACAGCCCGTCGTGTCTAATTTATAAGCTATATTTTATAAATATTGAATACAATGCTTGGTTTTGGTGAGATTTTAGTGGATGTGTGCCCAATGACTCATACACAAATAAAACAGCGTAAAGCTGATAATTTACAAAAGACTTTTCTATGGCTGATCGTCATTGATTATGTTCTGCTGTCTTTTTTTCTATTTCAGCTTGGTTCGCTCGATTTACGTACTGGCACAATGATCAGCCTGTTATTGATCTTTTATAATGGTTTGTTAGCGTTTTTTTGTTTTCATCGCGCGAATAGAATAGATGATAGCTACATTATTTACCCTATCATCTCGGCTATATTGCTCGCTTTCGTCTGCTTCTTGTATTTCTTCTTTTTAGTGGCTTAACGTCGACGACAAAAAAATCTTACCACTATTTTCCCCAGCCAAAAGCTAACCGCAAACAATGAGATAAAAAAGACACTACTACATGCGTACGCCCACATAGCAGATAAACGAAAGAAATATCCAAAGCTAAATGCTATGCCATTAAATGCTTCAAATGGCATCTGTAACCATGGCGTATTGGAAGAACTTCCTATTGTTGCAACGACACAAATTAAAACAATGCAGGCAATACATAAGCCCAGTTTATTTTCGACATGCTTCATTTTATTCATCAGCTCAGTATTCGTTATTGTGTTTCATAAACGAATATATAAATTACCATAGAATGACTTCAGCATTAATTGAAGCAAGACAATTAAAGAAATAGAAAAATACAAATGGATAAATCTAAAACGGGTTACCCAGCAGTCATCATTAATCACTGCTGGATGCCCCTTTAATCGTTACTTCTTCACACACACGACGATTGCATTACCTGATTCCCCATTCCAAGGAATAAGTTTCTCGTAGTCATGTTCAAACATATGAACATCGAAATATGGCTCAAGTAGTGCTTGAAGTTCAATAAAGCTCACCGCAACCATTGGATGCTCATCATGCCAAATTTCAGTATTGAGTGTGTCGGCTTTTTCAATACTCAATTTCAGCGCTTGTTTCTCACCTTCACCTTGATAATACCAACCAGAGCTAAAAGTAAAACGACTGTTATCATGTTCCACACTGTGGCTGACAAAGTAATTATTGTTGATTAAGTTCTTTTCAACCGCATTGAAACAAAATATACCATCTTCTTTTAATGCCGCATGTGCACTTTCAATACAGCGCGTTAAATTGACAAGACCGTCACTGTAATGAATCGAATATAAAAAACAGGTAATCAAATCCAATGGCTGATCAACTTTAAATTCGCACATATTCTGTAAAACAAAGTCGGCTTCTGGACAGCGAAGTTTTGCTAGATCAAGCATTGGCTGATTGATATCTAAGCCAGAACTTTGAAAACCATGATCAATAAAGTGACGAACATGAGGACCTGTTCCACAGGCAAGATCTAGATGTCGCGTACCTTTATTACCAAATAATTGGTGAAGTCGACGAACACATTCTGCTTGGGCTTGGTAGTTAATATCTGCACACATGAGATCGTAGTAAGAAGATAGATCAGTGTACAGCGCAGTAGAAGATGTTGTAGTCAATTCGATATACCATACAGGAGTAATTGACGCGGATAGTATAGTAATTACTAATCGTTAAAAAACACACTTCTTTGTCGTAACGATAAATATGATTAATCAAAAACCGCGAGATCAATATTACTTGGATGTATTCCAAAAACGCTAAGCTAAAGCTCACCTAATACATCAGATTACATTTTATTTTTTACATCCCGTTACAAAATAAAACGTGAGTTCAAAGCCTTGCTTATAAACTCACCTTTCACATAGGATAAAAGCATACTTTTACAGCTAAATTTAATTAGAACGCTATAGCTAAATATTATTTCAATGTATTAGCAGCACCAAAGACGTATTACTCAAACTTTCGTTTTCAATTTTTATACGTTTGGTGAAATATAAGGGAATAATTATGGCGATTAAATTTCAGTTTTTTACGCTTAACAACGACAGAAAACAATACACTTTTATAGATATGTCATCTTCGACATTTCTGAAAGAGAAAGAAGCATTACTGTCTCAAGGCTTTGAAGTGTTAGATGATGTGATTTATGCAGAAACAAGTGAAGAAGCAGTAGAGCACTATAAGTCGAACTTCATCTACGTATTAGAAGAATATAACAAAGCTGATAATCCCTTTTATAGTGTATTACTCATTTTCGAATCTATTCGAGATTACTTTAAGCGTAAGTAATTAAAACAAAACTATTTAGCTAAACTCATCGTATAGATACTTTGTTATTTCAATACGATGAGTTTCTCTTTATGCATATATTGATATTAGGTGGCACAGGTGGCATTGGTTCAGCCTTAATAAAAGCATATCTAAGCCAAGATTCAGTCAATCATATCCATGCGACATACCACAACAGCCATCCAACTATTGAATACCCTCAACTTACTTGGCATCGTACTGATGTCAGCAAAGATTCTGATGTGGCTAAATTATCAGAAACAGTTGGCCAGCTTGATATCGTGATCAATACGGTTGGCATGTTACACAATGGCGATATGATGCCAGAAAAAACGATTACTCAATTTGATAGTGATTTTTTCAATCAAAATATCGCAACGAACGTATTACCTACACTGCTCATCGCTAAGCACTTATCTCCTAAATTAAAATCAAAAACATTGAATTACTTTGTTACTGTTTCGGCAAAAATTGGCAGTATTGAAGACAATCATTTGGGTGGATGGATAAGTTACCGAAGTTCAAAAGCAGCATTAAATATGGCTTTGAAAACCATTAGTATTGAATGGAAAAATAAAAAATTTAATACCTGTGTATTCGCTTTTCACCCCGGCACGACAGACACAAACTTATCAAAGCCTTTTCAGCGCAACGTGCCAGAAGGTAATTTACAAACGCCAGAAAAAGTCGCTGCAGCATTAATTAACTTGATACAGCGACTGAACTTAAAAGATAATGGAAAATTCTTCAGTTACGATGGCACTGAAATTCCATGGTAGTTAAAAAATTATCCATACTAATAAGAAGTGGCCACTACCCACTTTCCTGATTCAAAAGGGGGACGTACTACTGGCCTTGGTATTGAGCATCTACAGGTCCAAAAGCTGCTGCTGCATAGTATGCGGCACCAGCAGAAACGGCACCATAAACAGCATTTTGTATAAAACCGCCATCACCTCCAGCATCCACTCTTGATATTTCATCTACAGTTAAATGATTCCTTCTATATTATAAATACACTACAATCATTTAAAATTATAATATAAAAATATCATACAC
>NZ_PYNV01000029.1:0-32210 GCF_003026095.1 Photobacterium sp. GB-72
ATGAAGGTGGTCGTCACACTCCTTTCTTCAAAGGTTACCGTCCACAGTTCTACTTCCGTACAACTGACGTAACTGGTACTATCGAGCTACCAGAAGGCGTTGAAATGGTAATGCCTGGTGATAACATTGCTATGACTGTTACTCTAATCGCACCTATCGCGATGGACGAAGGTCTACGTTTTGCTATCCGTGAAGGTGGCCGTACAGTTGGTGCTGGTGTTGTTGCAACTATCATTGCTTAATAACATTTAGTACTTACGTACAGAAAAAGGGAGCTTCGGCTCCCTTTTTTATTGCCTAAAATTACTAACATTTTCCTTGTATGTATTGTATAAGCAGGAATACGCGAAAATGTAGCTTGATTTTATGGTGATAAGTGAGCTTTATTCGTTTAATAAAGCAAATCTTATATATAACTATCAGATTAATTCATTGAAAATAAAAGACTTTATAACTATTTTTGTTTAACAATCAAACAGAGCTTGTTTTCAAAATTGTGATCTGTATAATGCACCGCACTGCCCGAGAGTTAGTCTTGTAAGCGCAGTTGTGAACCAATAAGCATTGAGGAGAAATTAACTGCAGGCTACGCCGGGTTTATTTCATAATGAATACTCTGACTTATGTTCGCAGTCATTAAATTGACTGACAATGCATCCGATAGGGATGCTACGTTCACATAAATCAATCGACATTCCCTCGTCTTTACGAGTGTGAGTGGCGATATTGTTTGTGTAATTTTTATTTGGAGCTCTGTCTAATGCAGAACCAACGTATTCGTATCCGCTTAAAGGCGTTCGATCACCGTTTGATCGATCAGTCAACTGCGGAAATCGTTGAAACAGCTAAGCGTACTGGCGCACAGGTTAAGGGTCCAATCCCTCTTCCTACTCGCAAAGAGCGCTTCACTGTTCTTATTTCTCCTCACGTTAATAAGGATGCACGTGATCAGTACGAAATCCGTACTCACAAGCGCCTTATCGACATCGTTGAGCCTACAGACAAAACTGTTGATGCTCTTATGCGTCTAGATCTAGCTGCTGGCGTTGACGTACAGATCAGCCTAGGTTAAGGGGAGATAAGAGAATGATTGGTCTAATCGGTCGTAAAGTGGGCATGACCCGCATCTTTACCGAAGATGGCATTTCTATTCCAGTTACTGTTGTTGAAGTTGAAAACAACCGTGTTACTCAGGTTAAATCTGTAGAAACTGACGGTTACAACGCTATTCAAGTAACAGCTGGAACTAAGAAAGCTAGCCGCGTATCTAAGCCAGAAGCAGGTCACTTTGCGAAAGCAGGTGTTGAAGCTGGTCGCGGTCTTTGGGAATTCCGTCTAGAAAACAGTGAAGAGTTTGCAGTTGGCGCTGAGCTAAGTGTTGAACTATTCAACGATATTAAAAAAGTAGACGTTACTGGTACATCTAAAGGTAAGGGTTTCCAAGGTGCTGTTAAGCGCTGGAACTTCCGTACTCAAGATATGACCCATGGTAACTCCTTGTCTCACCGTGCACCGGGTTCAATTGGCCAATGTCAAACTCCAGGTCGCGTATTTAAAGGCAAGAAAATGGCTGGTCACATGGGTGCTGAGCGTGTAACGACTCAAAACCTAGAGATCGTACGTGTTGACGCTGAGCGCAATCTGCTTCTTATTAAAGGTGCAGTACCGGGCTCAACAGGCGGCAACGTGATCGTTAAACCAGCTGTTAAAGCGTAACGTCGAGGAGTTAGTAATGGAATTGGTAGTCAAAGGCGCTGACGCGCTAACTGTCTCCGAAACTACTTTTGGGCGTGATTTCAATGAAGCGCTTGTACACCAAGTAGTTGTTGCTTTTGCAGCAGGTGCTCGTCAGGGTACACGTGCTCAGAAGACTCGTTCAGACGTTTCTGGTGGTGGCGCTAAGCCATGGCGCCAGAAGGGTACTGGTCGCGCTCGTGCAGGTACAATCCGCAGTCCGCTATGGCGTTCTGGTGGTGTTACTTTCGCTGCTCGTCCTCAGGATCACAGCCAAAAAGTAAACAAGAAAATGTACCGCGGTGCTATGAAGAGCATTCTTTCTGAGTTAGTTCGTCAAGAGCGTTTAATCGTTGTTGATAACTTCACTCTAGAAGCACCAAAGACAAAAGCACTAGTAGCTAAGCTTAAAGAGCTTGAGCTAACTGATGCACTAATCGTAACTGGCGAGTTAGATGAGAATCTATTCCTTGCAGCACGTAACCTATACAAAGTAGACGTACGTGATGCAGCGGCAATCGATCCAGTTAGCTTGATCGCTTTCGATAAGATTGTAATGACTGCAGCAGCAGTTAAAGCAGTTGAGGAGATGCTAGCATGATCACTGAAGAGCGTATTTTAAAAGTTCTACGTGCTCCGCACATTTCTGAAAAAGCATCAATGGCTGCAGAAAACGCGAATACTATCGTTTTCAAAGTAGCATTGAACGCAACGAAGAAAGAGATCAAAGCAGCAGTTGAAAAACTGTTCGAGGTTGAAGTTAAGTCTGTAAATACTCTTATTACTAAGGGTAAGACCAAACGTCAAGGTATGCGCCAAGGCCGTCGTTCAGACGTGAAGAAAGCGTATGTTATCTTGAAAGAAGGTCAAGACATCGACTTCGCTGGTAGTGCAGAGTAAGGCTAGGAGCAAAGAAGAATGGCTATTGTAAAATGTAAGCCGACTTCCCCAGGTCGTCGCCACGTAGTTAAAGTGGTTAACTCTGACCTGCATAAGGGTAAGCCGTACGCACCACTTCTAGAGAAAAACTCTAAGACTGGTGGTCGTAACAATAACGGTCGTATCACTGTACGTCACATCGGTGGTGGTAATAAACAACATTACCGTCTAATCGACTTCAAACGTACTAAAGATGGCATCCCAGCGAAAGTTGAGCGCCTAGAATACGATCCAAACCGTAGCGCAAACATTGCTCTAGTTCTGTACGCAGACGGTGAGCGCCGCTACATTATCGCACCTAAAGGTCTCCAAGCTGGTGATGTTATCCAGTCTGGTCAAGATGCTGCTATTAAAGTTGGTAACACATTACCAATGCGTAACATCCCAGTAGGTTCAACAGTACACTGTGTTGAACTTAAGCCTGGTAAAGGTGCTCAGCTGGCTCGTTCAGCTGGTGCATACGCTCAGATCATTGCACGTGCAGGCACTTATGTGACTCTACGTCTACGTTCTGGTGAGATGCGTAAAGTTCTTGCTGAAGGTCGTGCGACTCTAGGTGAAGTTGGTAATGCAGAACACATGCTACGTGAGCTAGGTAAAGCTGGTGCTTCACGCTGGCGCGGTGTTCGTCCAACTGTACGTGGTGTTGTAATGAACCCAGTTGATCACCCACACGGTGGTGGTGAAGGTCGTACATCAGGCGGTCGTCACCCAGTAACACCTTGGGGTGTTCCAACTAAGGGTTACAAGACTCGTAAGAACAAGCGTACCGACAAGTACATCGTACGTCGTCGTAATAAGTAATTATAAAGAGGATACGCCATGCCACGTTCTCTCAAGAAAGGTCCATTTATTGACCTACACTTGCTGAAGAAGGTAGAGAAAGCGTTGGAAAGCGGTGACAAAAAGCCTGTTAAGACTTGGTCCCGTCGCTCAATGATCATCCCTCAGATGATCGGTTTGACCATCGCTGTCCATAATGGTCGTCAGCACGTACCTGTTTTCGTTTCTGAAGAAATGATCGGTCACAAGCTAGGCGAATTTGCACCAACACGTACTTACCGTGGCCATGCTGCGGATAAGAAAGCTAAAAAGCGCTAAGGAGTAGGTAATGGAAGCTATCGCTAAACATCGCTTTGCTCGCATTTCGCCGCAAAAAGCTCGTTTGGTTGCAGATCAACTGCGCGGTAAGCCAGTTGCTCAAGCTCTAGAAATTCTTAACTTCAGCAACAAAAAAGCTGCTGATTTAATCAAGAAAGTTTTAGAGTCAGCTATCGCTAACGCAGAACACAACGAAGGCGCAGACATTGATGATCTTAATGTTGCTAAAATCTTCGTTGACGAAGGTCCTACCATGAAGCGTATTATGCCTCGTGCTAAAGGCCGTGCCGATCGCATCTTGAAGCGTTCTAGCCACATCACTGTTGTTGTAGCAGACCGCTAAGAGACTAGGAGAGAAAGCAATGGGTCAGAAAGTACATCCTAATGGTATTCGTTTAGGCATCGTTAAGCCTTGGAATACCACTTGGTTTGCTAACAGCCAAGAGTTCGCTGACAACCTAGACGGCGATTTCAAGGTACGCCAGTTCCTTACTAAGGAACTAGCAAAAGCATCTCTATCACGCATCGTTATCGAGCGTCCTGCTAAGAGCATCCGTGTGACGATTCACACTGCTCGTCCAGGCGTAGTAATCGGTAAGAAAGGTGAAGACGTAGAGAAACTACGTGCAGCAGTTGCGAAGATCGCGGGCGTTCCAGCTCAGATCAACATCGCTGAAGTACGTAAGCCAGAACTAGACGGTCAACTAGTAGCAGACAGCATTTCGTCTCAGCTAGAGCGTCGTGTTATGTTCCGTCGCGCTATGAAGCGTGCAGTTCAGAACGCTATGCGTCTTGGCGCTAAAGGTATCAAAGTTGAAGTAAGTGGTCGTCTAGGCGGCGCTGAAATCGCACGTACTGAGTGGTACCGTGAAGGCCGTGTGCCTCTACACACTCTTCGTGCTGACATTGATTACGCAACTTCTTCGGCTCACACCCAATACGGTGTTATCGGCGTTAAAGTTTGGATCTTCAAAGGTGAAGTTCTAGGCGGCATGCCGGTTGAAGAGCCAAAGGCTGAGAAGCCTAAGAAGCAGCGCAAAAGCCGTAAATAAGGAGTTTATTGATGCTGCAACCAAAACGCACTAAATTCCGCAAGGCCTTTAAAGGCCGTAACCGCGGTCTAGCGAACGGTACTGAAGTAAGCTTTGGTCAATTTGGTCTTAAAGCTGTTGGTCGTGGTCGACTAACTGCTCGTCAAATCGAAGCTGCACGTCGTGCTATGACTCGTCATATCAAACGTCAGGGCCAAATCTGGATTCGTGTATTCCCAGACAAACCAATCACATCTAAGCCTCTTGAAGTTCGTCAAGGTAAAGGTAAGGGTAGTGTGGCTTACTGGGTTGCTCAAGTTCAACCAGGTAAAGTTCTATACGAAATGAACGGTGTTTCTGAATCACTAGCACGTGAAGCATTTAACCTTGCTGCACGTAAGCTACCAATCAAAACCACTTTCGTAATTAAGGCGGTGATGTGATGAATGCACAAGATCTACGCGCTAAAAGCGTTGAAGAGCTGAATGCAGAGCTTGTGAATTTGCTACGTGAACAGTTTAACTTGCGCATGCAAGCTGCGACTGGTCAACTACAGCAGACTCACAATCTAAAAACTGTACGTCGTGATATCGCACGTGTTAAAACCGTTCTGACTGAGAAGGCTAGCGCATAATGAGCGAGAAAATTCGTACTCAGCTTGGTCGCGTAGTTAGCGACAAAGGCGATAAGTCTATTGTTGTTGCTATCGAGCGTAAAGTGAAGCACCCGATCTACGGTAAGTACATCACACGCACGACTAAGCTTCATGCACATGACGAAAACAACGAGTGTGGCCTAGGCGATACTGTTGAAGTTCGTGAATGTCGTCCAATGTCAAAGACTAAGTCTTGGACACTGGTACGAGTAGTTGAAAAAGCACGTATCTAATTACTGACTTTTCAGCTATTTAAGTTAGCGGCCCTAAAAATCTTGGGGCCGTTCATTTTTTATCTACCCATCGAGCGAAAATGGTGTTATTATTCGCCGCCTTTGAAGAAAAGGCATATCGACTCGTTTTGGGTCTAGATGTTTAAAAAATTAGCGGAGCACTAACATGATCCAAATGCAAAGTATGCTTGATGCAGCGGATAACTCCGGCGCACGTAGCGTAATGTGTATTAAGGTTCTGGGTGGTTCTCACCGTCGCTATGCACATATCGGTGACATCATCAAGGTTACAGTGAAGGAAGCAATTCCTCGCGGTAAAGTAAAGAAAGGTGATGTACTGAAAGCGGTGGTTGTACGCACCCGTAAAGGCGTTCGTCGTCAAGATGGCTCTGTCATTCGCTTTGACCGTAATGCTTGCGTATTGTTGAACGACACTACTGAGCAACCTATCGGTACCCGTATCTTTGGCCCTGTGACTCGTGAACTTCGTAATGCGAAATTCATGAAGATTGTATCACTAGCGCCAGAAGTACTTTAAGGAGCGACTATAATGGCAGCTAAAATCCGTCAAAACGACGAAGTTATCATTCTTGCTGGTAAAGACAAAGGCAAGACTGGTAAAGTAACTAAGGTTCTAGCAACCGGTAAAGTTATCGTTGAAGGTATCAACATGGTTAAGAAACACCAGAAGCCAGTTCCGGCAATGGGTGTTCAAGGCGGTATCGTTGAGCAGGCAGCTGCGATCGATGCGTCTAATGTTGCTATCGTTAACGGTCAAGGTAAAGCGGACCGTGTAGGCTTCCGATTTGAAGACGGCAAAAAAGTTCGTTTCTTCAAGTCGACTGGCGAAACTATCAAGTAAGTTTGGAGTAGTACTATGGCGAAACTGCATGATTACTACAAAGAGACTGTTGTAAAAGAGCTTTCTGAAAAGTTTGAATACAAGAGTATCATGCAAGTCCCAAGGATCGAAAAGATCACACTTAACATGGGTGTGGGCGAAGCTATCAACGACAAGAAGCTGCTAGAGAATGCTGCTGCTGACATGACTGCAATTTCAGGTCAGAAGCCGCTAATCACTGTAGCACGTAAGTCAGTTGCAGGCTTTAAGATCCGTGAGGGCTACCCTATTGGCTGTAAAGTAACCTTACGTGGCGAGCGTATGTGGGACTTTTTCGACCGCCTGATTTCAATTGCTGTACCGCGTATTCGTGACTTCCGTGGTTTAAACCCTAAGTCATTCGATGGTCGTGGTAACTACAGCATGGGCGTTCGTGAGCAGATCATCTTCCCAGAAATCGATTTCGATAAAGTAGATCGTGTACGTGGTTTAGATATCACTGTTACAACTTCTGCTAAATCTGATGAAGAAGCTCTAGCTCTATTGTCTGCTTTTAACTTCCCATTCCGTAAGTAAAAGTAAGGGTTACTAATGGCTAAAGAATCTATGAAGGCACGCGAAGCTAAACGTGCCAAGCTAGTAGCTAAGTTCGCTGAAAAGCGTGCAGCGCTAAAAGCTCTAATTAGCGACGTGAATGCGTCTGAAGAAGATCGCTGGAATGCAGTGCTTAAACTTCAGTCACTACCACGTGATTCTGCGAAGTCTCGTCAGCGTAATCGCTGTAACCAGACTGGACGTCCACACGGCTACCTACGTAAGTTCGGTCTTAGCCGTATCAAGGTTCGTGAAGCTTGCATGAAAGGCGAGATTCCGGGTCTACGTAAAGCAAGCTGGTAATCCAGTAAGCAATTCAGAATCACGGAGTATTAACTTATGAGCATGCAAGATCCGATTTCGGATATGCTGACCCGTCTTCGTAACGGTCAGGCAGCGAAAAAAGTTGCTGTAAAAATGCCATCTTCTAAGCTTAAAGTAGCTATCGCTGCTCTACTTAAAGAAGAAGGTTATGTGGCTGACTACACCTTATCTGGTGATGTTAAGCCTGAGCTAGAAGTTACTCTTAAGTACTTCGAAGCTAACCCAGTTATTGAGCAAATCCAACGTGTATCACGTCCTGGTCTACGCATCTACAAGAAAAAAGATGCGCTACCATCAGTGATGGGTGGCCTTGGTATTGCTGTTGTTTCCACTTCCAAGGGTCTTATGACCGACCGTGCTGCACGCAAAGCGGGTCTTGGCGGTGAGATTATCTGCTACGTAGCATAATAGGAGTAGGATATGTCTCGTGTTGCAAAAGCACCTGTAGTTATTCCTGCCGGCGTAGAAGTTAAACTTAACGGTCAGGAAATTACTGTGAAAGGTAGTAAAGGCGAACTAGTTCGTACTATCCATGATGCAGTAGTTTTAACTTTGGAAGAGAACAAAGTTACTTTCGGTCCTCGTGAAGGATTCGATAAAGCTTGGGCACAAGCAGGTACTGCTCGTGCACTAGTGAACAATATGGTTGTTGGTGTTACTGAAGGCTTCACTAAGAAGCTGACTCTTAAGGGTGTAGGTTACCGTGCTGCTGTTAAAGGCAACGCTGTAGGTTTAACTCTAGGTTTCTCTCATCCAGTTGAGCACGAACTTCCAGCAGGTATCAAAGCTGAATGCCCATCACAAACTGAAATCGTACTTACAGGTACTGATAAGCAGTTAGTTGGTCAGGTAGCTGCTGATATTCGCGCTTACCGTAGCCCTGAACCTTACAAAGGTAAAGGTGTTCGTTACGCCGACGAAGTTGTGCGTACTAAAGAAGCTAAGAAGAAGTAAGGTAACACTATGGATAAGAAAGCATCTCGTATCCGTCGTGCGACCCGAGCACGTCGTAAGATTGCTGAACTGGGCGCAACTCGCCTAGTTGTACACCGTACTCCACGTCACGTGTACGCTCAGGTAATTGCACCGAACGGCTCTGAGGTTATCGCAGCCGCTTCTACCGTAGAAAAAGCGATCCGTGAGCAAGTTAAGAGTACCGGAAACAAAGACGCTGCTACAGCTGTAGGTAAAGCTATTGCTGAGCGCGCGATTGAAAAAGGCATCTCTAACGTTGCATTCGATCGTTCTGGTTTCCAATACCACGGCCGTATCGCTGCACTAGCAGAAGCTGCTCGTGAAGCTGGTCTGAAATTCTAAGGTAGGCGGAAGATGGCTAACGAAAAGACACAATCAGATTTGAATGAAAAGCTGATCGCTGTTAACCGTGTTTCAAAAACGGTTAAAGGTGGTCGTATTTTCAGCTTTACTGCACTAACAGTAGTTGGTGACGGTAACGGTCGCATCGGTTTTGGTTACGGTAAAGCACGTGAAGTGCCTGCTGCAATCCAGAAAGCGATGGAAAAAGCACGTCGTAACATGGTTACAATTGCAATCAACGAAGGTACTCTTCACCACGCTGTTAAAGGCCGTCACACTGGTTCTCAAGTGTACATGCAGCCAGCATCAGAAGGTACAGGTATCATCGCAGGTGGTGCAATGCGTGCAGTGCTAGAAGTTGCGGGTATCCGTAACGTACTAGCTAAAGCATACGGTTCTACTAACCCAATCAACGTTGTTCGCGCAACAATTGATGGTCTTAGTGGAATGAACTCTCCAGAAATGATCGCTGCTAAGCGTGGTCTTTCTGTTAAAGAAATTCTGGAGTAATCGACATGGCTAAAACTATTAAAGTAACCCAAACAAAGAGCTCTATCGGTCGTTTACCGAAGCATAAAGCTACTTTGCGTGGCCTAGGCCTTCGTCGCATCAACCATACTGTAGAACTTGAAGATACTGCTTGCGTACGCGGCATGATCAACAAGGTTTACTACATGGTTAAAGTTGAGGAGTAATCAGTATGCGTTTGAATACTCTATCACCGGCTGCTGGTTCTAAGCCTTCTGCGAAGCGCGTAGGCCGTGGTATCGGTTCAGGTCTGGGCAAAACTTGTGGCCGTGGTCACAAGGGTCAGAAATCACGTTCAGGTGGTTCTGTACGTCCAGGCTTCGAAGGCGGTCAAATGCCTTTGAAACAGCGTCTACCAAAATTCGGTTTTACGTCTCGTAAGAGCCTTGTAACAGCTGAAGTTCGTCTAGCTGAGCTAGCGAAAGTTGAAGGTGATGTTGTAAGCCTTGAAACACTAAAAGCTGCGAATGTTATCACTAAGGACATTAAGTTCGTGAAAGTTGTACTTTCTGGTGAAATCGCTCGTTCAGTAACAGTGAAAGGCCTACGCGTTACTAAAGGCGCTCAAGCTGCTATCGAAGCTGCCGGCGGTAAAATCGAGGAATAATTAACTCGAGGATGAGGTACAGATGGCTAAACAACCAGGACAAGATTTTCGTAGTGCACAAGGTGGCCTAGCAGAGCTTAAGTCACGCCTATTATTCGTATTAGGTGCGATCTTAATATTCCGAGCAGGTTCTTTTGTACCTATTCCTGGTATTGACGCTGCTGTACTTGCCAGTCTGTTCGAACAGCAAAAGGGTACCATCATTGAGATGTTTAACATGTTCTCTGGTGGTGCACTCTCGCGTGCTTCTATTTTAGCTCTGGGAATAATGCCGTATATTTCTGCGTCTATTATTGTCCAGTTGCTAACTGTAGTTCATCCAGCATTAGCTGAGTTGAAGAAAGAAGGTGAGGCTGGCCGTCGTAAGATAAGTCAGTACACCCGATACGGTACGCTTGTCTTGGCAACCTTCCAAGCAATTGGTATTGCAACGGGGTTACCGAGTATGATTCCAGGGCTTGTACATAATCCAGGCCCTAGTTTCTATTTTGTTGCAGTGGTTAGTTTGGTTACCGGCACCATGTTTTTAATGTGGTTAGGTGAACAAATTACCGAGCGTGGTATTGGTAACGGTATATCGTTGATTATTTTCACTGGTATCGTTGCTGGTTTACCGCCAGCGATTGGACAGACCGTAGAGCAAGCGCGTCAAGGCGAATTGCACGTACTTCTTCTACTGTTAATTGCAGTTATATCTTTTGCTGTTATTTACTTTGTAGTGTTCATGGAACGTGGTCAGCGTCGTATCGTCGTTAACTACGCCAAGCGTCAACAAGGCCGTCGTGTCTTTGCTGCGCAGAGCACACACTTGCCGTTGAAAATCAACATGGCAGGTGTTATACCAGCAATTTTTGCATCAAGTATTATTCTTTTCCCAGGCACACTGGCTCAGTGGTTTGGTCAAAGTGAAGGTCTAGGTTGGTTAAGTGATATTTCACTTGCTTTAAGCCCTGGACAGCCTTTATATGTAATGCTTTATGCTGCTGCGATTATATTCTTCTGTTTCTTCTACACCGCGTTGGTATTTAACCCACGCGAGACAGCTGATAATTTGAAGAAGTCTGGTGCATTTATACCTGGTATACGCCCGGGTGAACAGACCGCAAAATATATAGATAAAGTGATGACGCGTTTGACTCTTGCTGGTGCGTTATATATTACCTTTATCTGTCTGATCCCCGAGTTCATGATGATAGCATGGAATGTACGCTTCTATTTTGGTGGTACTTCCCTACTAATCGTAGTTGTTGTTATTATGGATTTCATGGCTCAAGTTCAGACACATTTGATGTCTCAACAATATGAGTCAGTTTTGAAAAAGGCTAATCTGAAAGGCTACGGTCGCTAAGTTTAGTTATCCATATTTACGGAGTTTAGCAATGAAAGTTCGTGCTTCCGTTAAGAAAATCTGCCGTAACTGTAAAGTTATCAAGCGCAACGGTGTTGTGCGTGTAATTTGCAGTGAGCCAAAGCATAAACAACGCCAAGGCTAATTAGCAGAAATATTTCTTGCAAATTGAAGATAGGTTGGCTACATTAGCCAACCATATTTTGTTATGTGCAAAAGAATTGTACCACCGCTGCGTATCCTCAACGGGCTCTGCAGCGGTTATTCTTGTAAAGTACTAGGAGTGAATAGTGGCCCGTATTGCAGGCATTAACATTCCTGATCAAAAGCATGCTGTTATCGCATTAACTGCGATCTACGGCATTGGTAAAACACGTTCTCAAGCTATTTTAGCTGAAACGGGTATTGCTGAAGATGTTAAGATCAGTGAACTAACTGAAGAGCAGATCGATCTACTGCGTGATGGTGTAGCTAAGTACACTGTAGAAGGTGATCTTCGTCGTGAAATTTCCATGAACATCAAGCGCCTAATGGATCTTGGTTGTTACCGTGGTCTTCGTCACCGTCGCAGTCTACCTCTACGTGGACAGCGTACTAAAACCAACGCTCGTACCCGTAAGGGTCCGCGCAAGCCGATCAAAAAATAGTCGGATAAGGTAGAGTACAATGGCAAAACAACCAACTCGCGCTCGTAAGCGCGTACGCAAGCAAGTAGCTGATGGCGTTGCGCACATCCATGCTTCTTTCAATAACACAATCGTAACCATTACTGACCGTCAAGGTAACGCTCTATCTTGGGCTACTGCAGGTGGTTCAGGTTTCCGTGGTTCTCGTAAATCTACTCCGTTCGCTGCACAGGTTGCTGCTGAGCGTTGTGGTGAAATGGCCAAAGAATATGGCGTTAAGAACCTAGAAGTTATGGTTAAGGGCCCTGGTCCTGGTCGTGAGTCTACAATCCGTGCTTTAAACGCAGCGGGTTTCCGTATCACTAACATTGTTGATGCGACTCCGATCCCTCATAACGGTTGTCGTCCACCTAAGAAACGTCGCGTATAACGTTTCGTTTCTAGGAAATTGGAGAAAGAAAAATGGCAAGATATTTGGGTCCTAAGCTAAAGCTTAGCCGTCGCGAAGGCACTGACTTATTCCTTAAGTCTGGTGTACGTGCGATTGATACCAAGTGTAAGATTGATAACGCGCCGGGCCAACATGGTGCTCGTCGTGGTCGTCTATCTGATTACGGCGTTCAGCTTCGTGAGAAGCAGAAAGTTCGTCGTACATATGGCGTACTAGAAAAACAATTCCGTAACTACTACAAGACAGCTGCCCGCATCAAGGGTAACACAGGTGAAAACCTGCTTCAGCTTCTTGAAGGTCGTCTAGATAACGTAGTTTACCGCATGGGCTTTGGCGCAACTCGCGCAGAAGCACGTCAGCTGGTAAGCCACAAAGCGATCCTAGTTAACGGTCAAGTCGTAAACGTTCCTTCTTTCAAGGTAGCGGCAAACGACGTTGTTAGCATTCGTGAGAAAGCTAAGAACCAAGCACGCATTAAAGCAGCTCTAGAAGTTGCTACACAGCGTGAACTACCGACTTGGGTCGAAGTAGACAGCAGCAAGATGGAAGGTACGTTTAAGCGTCTTCCAGAACGTTCTGATTTGTCTGCCGACATCAATGAACACCTGATCGTCGAGCTTTACTCTAAGTAAGGCTACAGTTAAGAGAGGACACAATGCAGGGTTCTGTAACAGAATTTCTTAAGCCGCGTCTTGTTGACATCGAACAAGTTAGCACGACACACGCAAAAGTAACTCTAGAGCCATTAGAGCGTGGTTTTGGCCACACTTTAGGAAACGCTCTTCGTCGTATTTTATTATCTTCTATGCCAGGTTGTGCTGTAACAGAAGTTGAAATCGACGGTGTGTTACATGAGTACAGCACCAAAGAAGGCGTTCAGGAGGATATCCTTGAAATTCTTCTAAACCTTAAAGGTCTAGCCGTTAAGGTTGAGGGTAAAGATGAAGTTATTCTTACTCTGAACAAATCTGGTGCAGGCCCTGTTGTTGCAGGTGACATCACCCATGATGGTGATGTTGAGATTGCGAATCCAGAGCACGTAATCTGCCATATTACTGATGACAATGCTGAATTAAGCATGCGCATCAAGGTAGAGCGTGGTCGCGGCTACGTACCAGCATCAGCTCGTATTCACACTGAAGAAGATGAGCGTCCAATTGGTCGTCTGTTAGTAGATGCTACTTACAGCCCAGTGGACCGTATTGCTTACGCTGTTGAAGCAGCTCGCGTTGAACAACGCACTGACTTAGACAAGCTAGTAATCGATATGGAGACTAATGGTACTCTTGATCCTGAGGAAGCTATCCGTCGTGCAGCAACTATTCTTGCTGAACAATTGGATGCATTCGTAGATCTTCGAGATGTACGTGTTCCTGAAGAGAAAGAAGAGAAGCCGGAGTTCGATCCGATCCTACTGCGTCCTGTAGACGATCTTGAACTAACTGTTCGCTCTGCTAACTGTCTAAAAGCAGAAGCGATCCACTACATCGGTGATCTTGTTCAGCGTACTGAGGTTGAGCTTCTTAAAACGCCAAACCTTGGTAAGAAGTCTTTGACAGAAATCAAAGATGTATTGGCATCTCGTGGTCTATCTCTAGGTATGCGCCTAGAAAATTGGCCGCCAGCTTCAATCGCTGAAGATTAATAGTTTACTGATATCTAGTTAGAAGGATTAGGTCATGCGCCATCGTAAGAGTGGTCGTCAACTCAACCGCAACAGCAGTCATCGTAAAGCGATGTTCAGCAACATGGCTAGCTCTCTGGTACGTCACGAATTAATTAAGACTACCTTGCCTAAAGCAAAAGAGCTACGTCGCGTAATTGAGCCTTTGATTACCCTAGCTAAGACAGACAGTGTTGCTAACCGTCGTCTTGCATTCGCTCGTACTCGTGACAACGAAGTTGTTGCGAAACTATTTAACGAACTAGGTCCACGCTTTGCTGCGCGTCCTGGTGGTTACACTCGTATCATGAAGTGCGGTTTCCGTACTGGTGATAAAGCTCCTATGGCTTACATCGAGTTATTAGACCGTCCTGCAAAGGAAGAAGCTGCTGCTGAATAAGCAATAGCCGTTAAATAAGAAGAGAAGCCGAGTCATTAGACTCGGCTTTTTTTTTGCATGTAATTTATAATGATGGATTCATTATGTGGTTACTATGCTCTATGTGATGCTTGATAGTTCAGGTTTTGGTGGGATTGAAAGCCATGTGTTACAGCTTTCATTGCTTCTTAAAGATAAGAAAATTCCGTTTAAAGTTGTTTTTATCTCTAAAGCATCTAATCACCCGCTTTACCCTTTATTAGAAAAAAACCAAATTGAATATTTTACTTCAGCAAGTTTTGTCCATTTTTCATTGCTAGTTCAGTCTCATGATATTCTGCATGCTCATGGATATAAATCTTCATTATGGGCGCGATGTTTAAAACTGCTACGCAGATGTAGAGTGCTTACCAGTTTTCACGCCGGTGAGTTTTTAATTGGACGTTTAGCTTTTTATGAATGGCTTAATCGTTCGACTAGTTTTTTATCAACGAATTTTGCTGTAAGTGACGAGATAAAATCGAAAGTACCTTTTCAGTGTTACGTCTTAAATAACTTTATTCATTCTATTCCTCCCTTTGTATTACGTCGCCGACATACAACTTTTCAAGTCGGTTTTGTTGGCCGGTTATGTCATGTCAAAGGTATTGACCGCTATCTACAGCTTTCTAACCAATGCCCAACTATTAAATTTCATGTTTTTGGTGATGGTGAAGAGTCTAATTTATTGGGCAGTTATCCCAATATTAAATGGCATGGTGCCGTTGAAGATATGTCACTTCATTGGAATAAAATTGATTTACTGCTTATCTCTTCACGTGCAGAAGGGCTACCAATGGCAGCTTTAGAGGCGATGGCATATGGCATTCCTGTAATAGGCACAAAAGTGGGTGATTTGCCTTTGCTTGTAGATACGAGATGGCTTGTTGATGAGTTTGATTGGTCAAAGTTAGCTTGGTATATCCTATGTTTTGACTCTATGACCAACAAAGAGTGGCAGGCATGCTCTAAATATAGCTATATTCAAGTTGTTACTAAATTTAGTGGAAAACAACGTTGGAATATACTTGCTAACGCTTATGGAATTAAGCAGTAATTTATCTATATATGCTGATTAACGTTTTATCATCTATGGCTGAGCGTTGCGGATTTTGCCAAATTTTCATATGCCTTTCTTTCGCTTGATAATGTGTTAATCGATTGATTTGGTTAATAGTTATAGGGTGGTTAGCAAGTCCATCGCTGTAACAATGAAGGCTGACATCTTTGGTTAGTGTAATGCGTTTTGGTTCTATGGTTAATTGGGTATTGATCCCTAATAAGCCCATATTTTCTTCTAGATGTATGCTCTTATCATGACTTAGTTGAAGTGCTGCAGGCATGCCTGCATTGTAGATGTGCACAGTATTATTATTATCTATGATCATTATCATTAAACAAATCAAATGACGATTATTGGGTGCAGCAATAAGTTGTTGGTTGAGTATCTCGCATATTTCTTTTGGACTTTCTATACCTGCATCAAGCAAGCCAGCAATATAGCCAAACCAGCCAATACCGTTAGCTTTAGCCAATGGACCATGTCCCATATTATCTCCGAGGATGAGCATAGCAGGCTTGTCTTTTTTGGGTTCTCGATATAATAAAAAATCACCTTGGTTTATCGGGTATTGATCAATATCTATTGTGATATCTCGAAGCGTAATTTTGGATGGAAATTCTGATTGGTAAGGTGTCATCTGTGCCAATAGCTGTTTTTCAAAAACAGACGCTAGCGTGCTATGGCGCTTTAACACTCGTTTCAGTATTGTGAGTAATTTTTCTTTATTGAGTGGTTTTGTTAAATAGTCATCAATACCTGCTCTTGCTGCTTCTAAAAGTGTTGCGTCTTTGTTGTCTGCTGAGATGAAGATAAAGGGTAATGACTGGCAGTGCTTGAACTCTGTCACTTTATCTCTAAAACTGAAACCATTTATATTGGGCATGTGTAAATCGGTTATCACCATATTGCATTGGCTATGAGCTAGCCAATCGAGTGCTTCAATGGGCTTACTGAAGAGAATGAGTTGATAGTGATCGCGGAGAAAGGTCGCAAAGAGTGCGAGTTGGCTTGGGCTATCATCAACGATCAGAAGTTGCGGTTTTGACTTTTTTTGTGGAAGGTTAAATTGAATAATATTTTGGTGATTGGTGAGAAAATATTTAAAGTCAGGGAAGTAGGTATTGATCAGAGCGAGCCCTAATTTATTGCAAGCGGGCTCTTCAGGTAATATTGCGGAGCTGATTTTTTCTTTCATTGCTTGCCAATGAGAGCCGTTATCAATGATTTCAAATCGAGCTTGATTATTACGTAAGCCATATTTTAATTCAACGTGACTTGCGGTTAAGCGTTGATGTGCAAGTAAATTAACACAGTATTCATTACAAACTAGAATCATATGTTGACTCAGCTCATAACTTAAATTGAGCTTATTGCTTTGTGATTTTAGCCAGTGCCTAATGGTTTTTAAGTTCTCGTAATTTAAGCAAAAAGTCTGTTTGAATAATACCTGATTGATCATTGATATTTTCCTTGTAGAAGTTGGCTGTTATTTAGCATTGCGGTAATTTTTGCTTTGATCCTTTCGGGGAGCCACCATGCTTTGGTATTGAGACTTTTTAGCATTCGTTGTGCGAGTGTTGGATTAAATTGATCATTAATAATAAGGCCAATGATATTACAGTTACTTTTTTCTAGTTTGGTAATACTTGTTAGCAGTTTACTTTCTGTCGTCTTGGCTGCGGAAAGGCATAAAAGGATGCCATCGCTGGCATTAGCGATATTAACGGCTGGTAAATTTCGCCAGTTAGCGGTGTTGATATTGCCTGTATCACAAATAATATAGTGATAATGTTGTTGCCAATACTGGAGAAGATAACGAAGTTTATGGGGCTGTCGCAATGTGAGCACTGTGGATTGATCTTTGGGTTGGGGCAAAATATCTAGAAAGGGATGCTTATTAATAAGGTTTTGCTCTTTATTTTCGGTTTCCCACTGTGTTGGCTCGAATCCTTGCCCTGATCCAGAAAGATCAAGATCGATCAATAGCACTTTTGTTTGGTTTACAGAGCAACGTTCAGCTAGCCAATAGCTCATTGTTGAACTTCCGCATTTTTGATTGCAGCTTGCAACGCAGATTATGCGAAGTTGTTGCTGGTGCAATTGTTGGAATAGGTGTTCCATTTCTTCGCTCAACCAAGGTTTCATAATGCGGCTCCTATTACAAGCAAGGTTGTTACAAAACTAAATGCGTCTTGAAGGCCTTGTCTTAACAGTGTGCTTGTTGAATCATCTTCATTGGGGACATACACCGTATCTCCTGGACGAAGCATGGGGATCGGTGTTTCTGCTGGATATTTTATGTAGTTCCGTAAGCTGAATGTTTGGCTTTTATCTCCGCAACATGAACTATTGACGATCATTATTTTATCTATATAGGCTTTATCCGTGGGGCCGCCTGCTTCTGCTAGTAAATCGAGTAAAGACATCTGGCTATTGAATGAGTAACGCCCTGGTTTTTTTACTTCTCCCATCAGTCTTACAACGCGATTTGCAGGTTTATCTAACCAATTTCCATCTTGATGCGGAATGTAGATAACATCGCCAGGGACTACTTTGGGTAATAAACTTTCATCGCCAGTTTCAAAATACAGAGTAAGGTTTAGTGTTGTGACATTGGCATGGGTCCCGTTACGATGGCTGATTTTTATTTGCTGTAAGTTAGCATCTTTATTTGGGCCATCTGCTGCTGAAATAATATCTAAAAACCCTAAGTCACTATTAAAGGCATATCGCCCAGGTGAGTTTACTGCCCCAAAGACATAAATAGATTCCTCTGCGTTTTGTCGAATCCATGTGGATTTATTATCACTGGGATCACGTGGGAGTTCATCGACCATTATCGTATCTCCCGCCCTTATGGTTGGGAGTGTTGCAAAGTTACCGCCGCGATCGATAAATTTCTCTAAATCAAAATAAATAATACTATTTGGATCGTTTTTGTTTTTCTTGATAATGCGAATACTGCTTAAGTTCGCGCTTTCTAATGGGCCGCCAGCAAGAGCAAAAATCTCTAAAAAAGTCAGTTTTCTATTCCATTTAAATCGCCCCGGACCTTTTACTGAGCCAATAACCATGACAGTTTTATCATCTTTCGCTTGAGTTGTTTGTGGTACATAAATGACATCGCCGGGGAGTACGGTAGGAAGAAGTTTTTCATTACCAGTCTCAAAGTACCTCGCAAGATCGAGACGAGAAACGGTTGTTTTTTTACCATTGCGATGTGTGATGAGTAACTCTTGAATATCTGCATCACCAATTGGTCCGTCTGCGGCAGAGAGAATGTCGAGAAACCCTTGTTCTTTATTAAAACCATACCGACCAGGAGATCCTACGGCCCCAAAAATATAGATCGAATCGCTTGCTGCTTGACGGAGCCAGCTGGATTTACTGTCGCTAGGGTTGTGCGGGAGTTCATCAACGATAATGGTATCGCCGTATGTGAGCTTGGGGAGTTTACTTTCAGGGCTTCCTTGCTTAATAAAATTCTCAAGATCAAAAAAGAGTACTTGATGCCCTTGAGCCGAGGGTTGATCTTTTTTCGGAAGTCTTACAATACGAATACTGGATAAGTTAGCTTTATTTTTTGGTCCTCCAGCCATGGAAAGTAGATCTAAAAATGTTAGCTTTTCGTTGAAATTAAAACGTCCGGGGGTATAAACCGCACCGATAATCTTAATTGCATGATGATCTGAAGCTTTTGATATTTTTGGTATATAAATAACGTCCCCAGGAACGACTTTGGGTAAGACTGATTCATCCCCAGTTCGAAAGTATTCGGAAAGATCTAACTGAGTAACATGGCTTTGAGTACCATTGCGATGCGTAATAAGCACTTCTTGTAAGTCAGCTTCATTACTTGGCCCATCAGCGGCTGAGAGGATATCAAGAAACCCTTGGTCATTATTAAACGCATAGCGACCAGGCGCGCCAATTGAGCCAAAGATATAAATAGAATCTTTTGGTGCTTGGCGTAACCAACTGGCTTTATTATCACTGGGGTCATCGGGTAATTCATCAATAATAATGGTCATTCCTGCAGAAAGCTCAGGAAGTAATCTTTTAGGATGGCCTTTTTTGATAAAGTTTTGGAAATTAAAGAAAGAGACCTCATGGCCTTTATTAAGATCTTTGTCTTCGGTGATGAGTCGAATATTCGTTAAATTTGCACGTTTAGTCGGGCCTTCTGCGTGAGCGAGTAGATCCATGAAATCCATCGCTGGGCTCCACTCATAACGCCCTGGAATATTGATTGCCCCTATAATTTTAATAGAGCGATCATCCGTAATTTTAAGCCATGACTTTACATTTACGGTGGTTTTTTCTGGAATAAAAATGACATCACCTGTTTTCATCAGCGGGATATCATAATCTTGTGGTGATTTAGTAAACTCAACGAGATTGATCGTTATTGGCGGTTCTGTTTCACTGAGTATTTTGATCTGAGTTGTATCTGCGAAACGTGTTGGACCACCGGCATTGGCTAGCACATCAATAAATTTTGTATTTTTTCCTATTTCGTAAGCGCCAGCGGCTTTCACTTCCCCCATGACAAAGGCGGTTCTTACCGTTGTACTGATGTCATCAATTTCAATCGGAGCATAAATTGTGGTTCCCTCTTTTATAGGAGGAAGATGCTGGGTATCACCTGTATCTAAGAAGGTTTTTAGATCAAATATATAAGGTTTATTATCGGTAACCACTCGAATTTTAGTTACGTCGGCATAGCGTGTTACACCATCTGCACGCATGATGGCATCAACCACATTCATTTCTGGCTTATAACTAAATGTTCCTGGGTTTCGGACTTCACCAAATAATGTTAAGCCATTTTTTTTGTTTGAATCACCTGTGTTTTGAATCGCTGCAGCATCAAAATCAACTTCAATGTTGCCGAGCAGTGGAGATACAGGGACGAAGAGGGTATCGCCATTGGTTAAGGTAGGTAGATTGGAGGTATCACCCGTATCTAAATATTTTTTATAATTAAAACGTTGAGATATGCCATTACGTATGATGGAGAACTTGTTTAACTGCGCGCCTGATCTTGCACCGCCAACAGCAGCAAGTGCTAATTGAATATTGCTGTTAGGTTTGAGTGAAACAGTTCCTGGAGTTTCAACATAGCCAAGTACATGAATACGGATGAGTTGTTCTTTTAAGGTAAGCTTAAAGTCATCAAGGTTAAGATAGATAGATGATAGTTTTTGTTTTATTTTTTGTTCAGCATCTTTGATGGTGAGCTCTGCGATCGATATTGTACCGACTTCTGGGAGTTGAATTTTTCCGTTATCATCAATCGTGAAATCGTCACTGAATGCTTTTTCGCCTGGTACAAACAGGAAAATGCGATCGCCTGCCGTTAGCGTGATTGTATTGTCTGCCCGTAAAGGGAAGCAGATAAAGAGAATGAGTAGGCAGAAGATACGGATCATAAGCCATCTCGAATTGTATGCCAGTCCTTTATATCAAATACGCGATGAATAGACTGAGCGTGGTGTTCAACCAATACTCTTGCTTCTACTTTTCTATTATTGAGCTGCTTTGTGAGAGTGTTATCGTCAATGGCCTGTGTTTCTCCAACACTAAGCACCGTTATTTGGTTAGGATCAACGCCATTTTCAACAAAGAAGTCTTTAACTGTATTCGCTCTTTCTAAGCCAAGAGCATAGTTATTCAGTTCATTACCTTGGCTATCGGTATAGCCAATAAGTTGTAAGTGCCAGTGCTCTTGACGTTTAATTATTCCAGCGGCATAGCGGAGTGATTCTTGATAATCAGGCAACAAGGTTGTTTTATTTAACGCAAACTGGTTATCGACGGACATATATAATAAGAAACGCTCTTTGAGTTCTACTTCAGAATAATTGGGGTCAAGGCATAGGGTGTGATATTCCAACCAATCCATTTGCTTTTGGATCACGGCATTCTGGGTTTGGTATTTTAAAAGAGTAATTTCAGCATCACGATCAAAACCGTTAAGGGCTTCTTCTCTTGCTTTTAAATAAAGGTTTTGTAATCGGATATATTGACCAGGAAGACAATGTTTGGCGCCTCGTGTTGCGAGTAATTGGAGCTCAAACTGATGGTGTTCGAGTTGATGGAGTTGGGTTTGTTTTGGCGGTGAAAGTGGAATTTCTCCTTGCGCAGGCCAAAAAGTACTACAACCTGTCAGTAGTAATAATAAGGCTATAAGCAGCAATAGAGGCGATTTCATTAAGTTAACTCTGCTGATGTGATGAGTGGGATCACTTTATCAATCCTGAGCATTTGCATTAACTCTCTAGGTTGACCGTTAACATTAAGTAGACGTAAACGACGTCCTCGGCTTTTTAAGCGTTTATAAAGAAAAACAATGGCACCAATACCACATGAGTCGATAAATTGGACTTGCGTCATATCAATGACGAGTTCCATTCGCTCGGTTTGACTGAGAACATCAAATTCACTTTCAAGCTCCCTTGCTCTTT
The DNA here is from genome assembly GCF_003026095.1 of Photobacterium sp. GB-72. Taxonomy (NCBI): domain Bacteria; kingdom Pseudomonadati; phylum Pseudomonadota; class Gammaproteobacteria; order Vibrionales; family Vibrionaceae; genus Photobacterium; species Photobacterium sp. GB-72. The sequence continues at coordinate 21,941 of NZ_PYNV01000029.1, forward strand.
GCGCATCAAATTCATCTTGTAGAGCAAGTGCGATAACTGAGCTGGACGATGCGAACATAGGTATTCCTTATTCTCTATTTTAACTAATATGATTCAAAGGTTGTGCCAACTATTGTCCACGTCTCGTTACCATAATGTATGCTGTTTTGAGCAATATCCAGCAGTCCATTCTAAGCCATTGTAATGGTGATGCTAATGCGATAGCGTAAGCATGATCCCATGCGATCTTCGCTTTAACGTCTTCTATACAGCTGTCGTAGCCTTGATTTACTTGTGCTAAGCCTGTTATACCTGGGCGTAAGCCTCGAGTTCGTTCTAAGTAGAAAGGCAATGCATTTTGCAAATTTCCACATAGTTCAGGGCGTTCAGGGCGAGGGCCAATTAATGACATGTCTCCCTTTATCACATTAATAAATTGAGGCAGTTCATCTAATCGCGTATCTCTTAAGAACCCTCCTATTCGAGTGATACGAGGATCATTTTTTTGAGACCATACCGCGCCACTTTTTGCTTCAGCGTTAGATTGCATGGTGCGAAATTTCAACATGGAGAACAACATGATATGTTCATCATTAATTTGTCCTACACGCACTTGTCGATAAAAAATATCACCTTTGGAATCTAACCGTATAAGCAAGGCAATCAGGGGCCATAATGGAAGTGTGAGTAATAATCCTATAAAACTGAGAAGAATATCGAAGAAGCGTTTGAGAATAATCGTAAAAGAATGTTGGTAGGTATTGAGAGGCGGCTTTTTTTTCCAGCCATCTCTAAATTGCCCAAAGAGATAGCGTAGCATTCCAATTAAAGAAGATAGGTAACCACCTATTAAATAATGTAATTTATTTAACAGTTTATTTTTTACACCTAATAGAGGTAGTGCCGCAAGACCATATCCAACGACTTGCAATCCCGTTAACCATATGGCGAGAAGTGAGCCATGGACGGCAAGGTAACAGGTTATGCTTAAGTACATGATGAAAAGAAAAGGCATTAAGGTTCTTAAACCTTTACCAGATGCGAATAACCATTTTACCCCTGGCTGGTGGAGATTAAATACAAAACGACAGCGGATCAGTTGCTGTAAGTTACCGGCGCCAATACGCTGTCTTCGTTGATGGGTTTGTTCATTACTACTAATATCGAGCTCAATACTATTTATGCATTCATTATAAATCACATTATAACCTTGCTTAAGCACTTGCATCGGCAACATGAAATCGTCGTTGATGGTGTCGTAAGGCAATGGCTGAAATAAGCGTGATCGCATAATATAAAAAGCGCCATTGCCACCAATAACACTACCTAAATGTGATTCCGCAAAGCGCATATTATTTTGCCAAGACCAGTATTGTTTCTCACCTGTATTACCATCATAAATAAGGTAATTACCTGTGATTGCACCAACTTTAGGATCGTTAAAACTATGGGTTGCTTGTTTAAGGGCATCGATCGAGATAAGCGCTGATACATCACTTAATGCAACCAGTTCTGCATAAGGTTGTGCCATCGTGATAAGTTGATTTAGGCGCGCTAACTTTCCTTTATTGCTGGTGCTTATTTGCAACTGAAAATGAATATTAGCCCGTTGAAATTGCCTCTCCCATTGGCGACAAAGTTTTGCGGTTGCATCATTACAACCATCGCAACAAATGAAGATAAACAGTTTTTCTGCGGGATAATCAAGCATCAATAAATTAGCCAGTTTATCGTTAATATGTGCTTCCTCATTATAAGCCGGAATAAGGATCGCAATGGCTGGAAAACTATCTGGTTCTACTGTAATGGTTTTTCGTTTTAGATGTTGTCCATACCACACCATAACAGCACTATAGATAACATGATGATAAATAATAATTAGCGTTAGAATTAAAAGAATAAACCAACTTACCATCATGGTTAGCTCCTTACTTCGCGAGGGCTTCATACGCTGCTGTCATCGTTCTTACATCAGCAACGTGTTGGATGAAATGCGCTGTTTTTGTTTCATTAGTCTTATGTGTCAGTACATGATTTAGAGCGTGAGCTAATTGGACAGGATCATTAGGCGATATTAATACACTGTTTTCTGGATGGGCGACATCGGGGATCGCACCAATATTTGATGCCACAATCGGTTTACCGCACGCTTGTGCTTCAAGCAAAGCTAAGGGGAGTCCTTCATGACGTGACGGCATGCAGAACACATCAATAGCGCGATAAAAAGAACGCATGTTTTTACAATAACCCAACCAGTGAATACGATGCTCAAGCTGTAAACGACAGGCGAGCTGTTTGAGGTTTGAGAACTGCTCGCCATCACCTGCAATAACAAGATGATAATGCTCTGGAAGTGATGATAGGGCGAGAAGCATGGTATCAATCCCTTTTTCTGAAACCAGTCGCCCAGCACTACCAATGAGTATTTGTTTCTGAGGCAACGCTAAGTCATGACGAGCGTCGGCTTGATCACCAATACAGTAAAAGTGACAGTCGATACCGTTATTAATAATATGATCAGCTGGACGACCTAATCGTTGATGAAGATCTTTGGCTATTGTTGGGGCATCGGCGACGAGTTCAACATGTTTATTTTTTAATAGCCAACGAGTGAGGGTTTGTTGTTTTGGCTCTTCTAGATGCCAACTGTCGTGCTCAGTATGTATATGGGTTGTGCTTAGCCCTAATAGTGCGAGTCGACTATAGAGTAAAGGACCTAAATGGTGGCTGTGAACCGTGGTGATCTTTAGCTTATTAATGATTTTTCTTAATTGATAAGCGGTTTGAAGATGTATACCTGAGGGTTTATTTAAAAATATTAATTGGTTTTTAAATGCTGCTAACTCAGGCCATGCTGAAATAGCAGATGTGGCTGTTTCTTCTAATGAAGCAACATAAACACGATGCTTTGATGAGGCAAAACGCACCAAATTCAGAACGAGCTTTTCTAACCCGCCAGGGCGTAAATGTTGGACGACTTGTAGTGTTCTAACCATGTTCATGTTCCTTTGAGAAGTAAGGAATGCGCACCAAGATTGGGTAAGATACTAACTGTCGGATATGGCTGGATTGATATAATCGCGTATCAAAAATAATCGAGATGCCTACAAGAAATAAAGCAATGACTGCGCCAAAAAGAATGCCGGACAAAAAGTTCATCCACCATGGCCAATTTTGAGGAGCATTCGGTACTGAGGGTTTGTCTATTATTTTGAGCTTGTCTGGTTCTTCAAAACGCCCAAGGTGGCCAGTGACTCTGGCCATTTCATAGCGCTCTAGTAGTTGGTTATAAATGTTCGATTTGACCTTATAGTTTCGCTCTAAACTGGTGAGTTTTTTTTCTAATTCTGCAAACTCCACCCGTTTTCCTATGATATTTGCAGCTTGTTTTTTGAGTAATACGAGCTCTTGATTAATGGCATCGATTTCAGACTCTGCTTGCTGTAAGGTTTCAAATTGGCTGAGCAATATAGGTTGGGTTTGGTTTTCAGGATCTTGAGTGCTATTAACTAGCCGTTGCCATAAACTGTTGATTTGATCTGGGGAAAGTGATTGCTGTAACTCAACTTGCCGAGTCCGCTCTTGTTTTAAACGCTCTAAACGGCGGAGTACATTTTTAATTAATGAATGTTGATCGGTATAACTGGCACGTAATATAGCAAGCTCGGCTTCGGCCATTACAATTTCTTGCTCTAGTTTGCCGATAACAGGGTTGGTATTTATCAGTGTTTTATACATGCTATCACGTTTACTTGTTGCGTGGAGTAAAGCCAATTCTGATTCGTTTATTTTCCTTAACAATTTAATACTAGTATCAACATTGACGCCTTGTAGGAGCGGTAAGTTATCCGCATTTTCTGCTTTAAAGGTGGCAAGCTCACTTTCTGCAAGCTCTAAATCTTTTTGGGTTGTTGTTAATTGTTTTTGTAAAAACACTTCTGAATTATCAATCGATGCTCGTCCAGGGGCTCGTAGCTTTTCTAAGAAAATGCGAGAAAGAATATTTAATATTTCTGGAATTTGTTCGGGTTGTTGCCATACAAGACTCATTTGAACGAGATCGTTACCTGTCAAATCAAGGGTTATCCCTTTTTCGAGTTGAGCGGTGACGTGTTTAATTTTTTGCGGGTTTTTATCAGGCACTAGATCGAGTTCATCAATTACGATCGCCAACGTTGATTGGCTTTGGATCACGACTTGGAGTGCTTTAATTCGCTGCTCTAGATTCATTGAAATAGATAAATCTTCTAAAAAAGGATTAAGCAATGCGGCCTCCTGAACCAAAATAGTGGTTTCAGAGTAGTAATACTTAGTTTTAAGAAAGCCGCCTATTGTCATTAGAAAAGGCATAATGATGATGGGTAAAACTAATAAATAACGATGAAGCCATAATCCATAAAGTAATGGATATAAGCGCGTTATAAAGAGGTGGCGCATACCTTAGTTACTCCGAAGGAGCAACGTATCGATTGTTATTTGAGGAGAATACTCCAACGTTAAAGGGATTTGATGCTCTTGTGCGATCGTCTCTATGTTTTGCATTCGTTTTTGACTGTGTAATAAAGCGTCAAATTTATTATTGAGCTTAGCAGGGCCTACTGTTGCTGTTATTTGGTTATATGAGAAGGTTGAAAAAAATTGGATGATTTTACGGTGTTGCTCTGCGGTTAACGTCACTTGCTCTGAACTAAAAAAAAGCTCTAATTTCTTATTGGATTGTGAGGTACTGGCACACCCAACCAGCCCTAGTAAGATGATTAGATAGATTGTTCTTATCATCACGCATTCCTTTTTCTTGTGTGTATAAGAAAGACTGCAAAAAGAGTGCCTGATGTAAGGGTTTGTTATTCAGTCGTTGAACATCGTATTTTTTGTATAGTACTAATTATCTTTTCTATACGACGTTGCCAACTATCATGCTGGACGCTTTGGTATGCTTTTTGTTTATATTCATCGACTTGTTGTGGGGTTAACTGTGTAATGCGATCAATTGCCGAGAGCCATTCTTTCTGAGTTGTCGCAATTGACACTAAAGGTGAGTACTCTGTTGCGGCTTTATATTTACTGCTAATGACAGGACATCCGGCTGCTAAATATTCTCTTAATTTTAAGGGGTTACACATTTTAATTTGTTGATTATAGATGAAAGGTAAAATAGCGATATGCCAATGTTGTAAATAACTAGCGAGTTGGTGATGAGGTATCGCTGGTAACAGATGGATATTCTCATTTTGCAATTGCTGAACTTGATGGCACTCCTTATTCCCAAGCAAATAAAATTGAAGCTGTGGGCGCGCTAATGCGAGTTGTTGTAATAAATCGTAATCAAGCCAATTATTTAAACTGCCATAAAAGCCAATATTTTTTGTCTCTTTATCAATGGCTGGTGGGCATTCATGTTTTGATTGAAATAAATGAAGATCAACACCATGGGGCAAATAATGTGTCTTGTGTTTCGGGAAGCGCGCCATTAATTGTCTGTTTGCCACATAAATAAGGTCGGCCTGCATACTTAATGTTTGTTCTGCTTGCATTGCTTTATCATGATCAACGCCAGTTAGTGCTGAAAAATCATCTCCGCAGTAATAAATGATTAAATCAGCTTGGCAGAGTTCGATATATTCAATCGCACTCGGTAGAGCTATCCATAAAACGCGATAGTGTTTTTTTGGGGGAAGTTGTGTTGATAATAGCTTTTTATTGATGTATTTCATCGTCTTGTTTCGAGCTAATGGCCAAACAAGAGGTTTGATGATCTTTTTTAAATTTGTGGCGGAGATTTCAGTATCAGCTATTGCAGCACGACGCATAAAAGCCATGAGCTTTTCGATAATACGCCTGATATCTTTAGCTTGCAGTTGGGGTTGCCTTAAACCAATAGAATTGACCCAATAGACAGGATATTGCTGAGCAATGATTGATATTAAGTGCTGAGTGCTAGATGGGTGTCGCCCCCAATCTTCACCAAAAATAATAAACTCTATATCACGATCCATGACTCAAATCCTTTTTATGGAGTTGATTTGTATTACAAGTTAATCGATCGGTTGCAATTAATAAGCTTAATAAAATATAAAAAGGCCACGTTGTTCCTTGTGTGAGAAAAGTACCACTGACAGAAAAGGAAACCATGCCAAGCCATAGCCCTTCAGCAAGTGGTTGATATGTTGTTTTTTTTAATCGTTTAAGTAAGCGGTAACTAAGTTGGAAAGTTTTTATTAACAAAGTAGCAAATAAGAATAACCCGACAAATCCGTTCTCAGCTAATATTTCAAACCAAGAGCTATGAACAGCATGGTTCTTACCATCCCAATGTACTGAGTAAAAATAGTAATTATTATAAAAATTACTTAATCCAACACCAGTAAATGGATGATCAACTGCCATCATTATTGCAGCGCCCCAAGCATAAAGACGCCCCATTGCAGACTCATCAATGGCGCCTGAACTAGCAGATGAAACAAATCTGTTTTCAATACCTGCGGCGACAAATAAAGCCATGATCCCAAGAGCGGTAATGATAAGTGGTGTGACGATATTTTTACTGCGAAGAAGCAGTGACATAAATACCACGCTAATTATTCCCAATTGTCCACCTCGACTTTCCGTTGCTGCAATACCTGCTAGGAGAGTTATGCTAATAAGCATCGCAATAAGACGAGCAATAATGTGACCATGGAAAATATAGACAGCAGTAAATGATAGCGGAAATAACAGAACTAAAGAGAGATCATTAGGATCACCGAGCATTGATCCAAATGCTCGGCCAATCGTGACACGTGTTTCTTCGACTAATCCAATCTCATAATATTTGTTATACAACGTAATAGAGGCAATCAATAAACCACAAAGAAAGAGTAAATAAGGAATTCTTTTTAGTTGAGAAATATGGGTGGGTAATAAACTAATAGCAAAAACCATTAAAACGATTTTTAGAAAGTTACCTGACAACATTTCAAATGATTCTTCTCTATTAGAAGCAAAAGCACAGCTAATACTGACCCAAAATGCAAAGCAAAGTAGCCATGTATGTAATGGGTGCCACTTGAAGTTACGATAGTTCATCCATAACTGCCAACTTAATCCGACCAAACAAGCAAGTGCTAATAACTTGGGTATTTTAAAGGGTTCAAGGAATGGCATTGCTTCATGTAAGCGAAAATATGAAAAAAGAATAAACCAAATACAGAGTAAAAAAGCACGCTTAACAACAAAGGGCAGGGACAGTATTCCAAGAAATGCAAAGTAATGTTTAAACGTGTAATTGCTTACAATAAAGCAACTTATCGTACTAAACAAAGCGATGATAATTTGTTTACCCCTTGTCATAGATCACCTGTAATACATGGCGATAGTTACAAAGGTGACGCCAAGGCCAATAGATTTGAAGGCAAAGAAGAGGAGTTAACAGAATGAGAAAATAAGTGAGTTGATATTGCTGACAAAAACAGATCAGTATAATAAGTGAAAAACTGACAAACAAATCAGAGAGAGGATATCGCAGAGGGAGATGGTATTGACTATAAAAGTAAAAAATAAAAAGGCGCAACGCTTGAATCGCAATTCCACAATAGATCAATGCGAGAATATCAAATAAGGGTAATATATAAATAAAAACGAGTAATGATAATAGCGTTGACAGGCTATTAATCAATAATATTCCTTGTCCATGTTCGTGGTAATAGCAGCCGACATTAAGAAAAGTACAACAGCCTTTTAGCATTAACCACAATGCGATGAATGGGATAAGAACACTACTGTAATAAAACTCAGCATTAAGCCAAAACCTTAAAAAAACAGGACCGAACAAAAGCACAAGAGCAGAAATAAGTATGCAAAGCTGGCAAGCTAAAATAGTAATATTGGCTAAGTATTGTTTACGTTGCTCTGTATTGATAAAGCTAAATCGTTTTGGAAACCACCACAACGCAAAAGGTTCTATTAATAAACTAGCGGCAACCCCCCACTGCATTGCAATTGCATAAGGAGATACCGCTTCCACTCCTAAATAATGCGCGATAGCCCAACGCTCAGCACCTAATGAAATAAAACCCAATAATCCAGAGATAGTTAGAATTGCACCATATTTTAATAATGCGGGGTTCATTGAGAAGTGTGGTATTGGCCATTGTTTATAGAGTAAAACACTACACACGACTTGTGCGATCAATCCAGCTAAAGCCATACCATCAACTTTCCATGTAGTGACCAACAAGAGCGCTAAGGCCGCTTGCAATAATGCCGTGATAAGTAAAATACTTACAAAGTGTTTAGCATTATTCTCAATTCTTAGCTTTGCTAAAGGGATAGCGTTAAGAGAGTTAAAGTAGATAGTAAAAATAAAACAATTAAAGGAAAAAAGTGGCGGTGGACCAGGTAAAAGCGTTTGAATATCGTGATTAAAAAAAACAAGCAGGCTTGTAATTATTGCACCACATAACATAACTTGCCATAAGGCTTGGCCTAATAACCGTGTTGGGTTTGATGCATCATGATAAAAACGATAGAGACCATCAATGATGCCTAAACTAATGAGCAGTGATAAGAATGTAGTTAAAACTAATAATACATCAAGCTTACCGTATTCTTCCAAACCTAATTGATCTGTAACATAAGGTTGAAGTAGCAATCCAATCAGTTTACAAAAGACGACTCCAATCCCATAAACCGCAACAACCTTTAATGTGCTCATAGTGCTTCAATCCACTGTGATAGCCGTTGCGCTTGAGCTTTTGCAGTAAAGGCTTTCATGACATGCCTATAACCGAGCTCTCTTTGAGTTTTTAATTCCTGATAGCTTTTTAGCTGGTGGTTTGTAATTGCCGTTGCTAATTCTGTAGGTGAATCTTTCTGTATCATCACTCCTATATCAGAGCAAAGGATCTCAGTACAGCCAACAAGGTTAGTAGTAATAATAGGGATCCCTAATGCAAGGGCTTCTTTTAAAACTAGTGGGCCTGTATCAGTATCACCATTATTAGCGATGGTAAAAGGAGCGATTAGTCCTTGGTAACGTTGAGCATGAGATCGTAGCCAATCTGCATTTTGACTGCCTAAAAAAGAAACAGCGTTTATGAGTCCATGCCGTTTACAAAAAGATATTAGTTCCGATTTTAATGGCCCATCACCAACAATATCGATTTCAATCGGGTGTTTGAGTCGTTGTATGGCTTTCAATAACGTTATAAGCCCTTTTTTTTCAACCAATCGACCAATAAATAAAAAGCGCTTAGATGGAGACCATTCATTATTTAAAGTGGGATAGTTTTGCTCTTCAATCCCACAAGGTAGATAGTGAACAGGTGTCTTTGTTAGTGATTGCAAATGATCATGCATTGCCTTTGTCACAGCGCAGCAAAACTGACAATGAGAAAGCTTGGCTTGTAAATCTTGAGGCCCTGCGTAGATATCAGCGCCATGTCCAACAAATGACACTGGAATATTCAATATTTTTGCTGCAACGATTGCAATCGCTGAGCTATGCCAAGCAAAATGCGCATGAAGATGCTGGCATTGGTAACTATGTGCCCATAGCGCTAATTGTAGGCCTTGCCGAATAAGAGCGAGTTTTCCGAACTCATGTTGTTGGTAAATAAAAGGTAAGCTTCTTACGGAACGGGTGATGTGGCGAAAACTATAGTAGGGAAGGTTTGAGGGGTAGCAACACTGCTTCATTAATGGAATATCAGCACGTTGAAAGTGTTGACCTTTCATAAATGAAAACGGAACAACATGATGTCCAAGTGAAATCATTGCTCTCATTTCAACACCCGTGAATGTTTCAGATAAAGTAGGGAAACAAGGGATCACATAACCTATTGTCTTCATCACAGTGCTCCGCGAATGACTTTTAATAAAGAATTCAAACTTAGTGCCATGTTTCAGTGGCACTTAAGTAAGAAGATCATCAGCTATTGAGACAGATTGCATCGCATCGTGATTAAACGTCTTGTGTTTTGCAATTCATCATTAAGGTTGGATAGGGTTATTTAGTAAGAGAAGATGCACAAATAGAGGTGAAAATAATCACCAATGGAGGTATTGTTTGAATTATGAACACTTGGTTTTTTTTGTTTAATTTATTCTTGCCATCTTTATATTTGCTCTTATAATGCGACCCCACTGACACGGACAACGGCGTAAGCGGTTACCGAGTTCAGTATTGTTCTTTAACAATTTGACCATGCAATCTGTGTGGGCACTCGTTGAAAAGTTAAGTCGAAAGATTTATCAATGATACTAGTGACCAATACAAATAACTTCGGTTATTTGGCACAGTCAATTCAAATAT
>NZ_PYNV01000003.1:0-275423 GCF_003026095.1 Photobacterium sp. GB-72
GATATATTATTGGTTATTACAGCCAATTACGACCACATCAATATAATGGCGGATTAACACCGAATGAATCAGAACGATTATATTGGTTAACCTCTAAAACCGTGGCTAGTATTTGTTGACCACTACATTCTTACTTCTATAAAAAATATACTCGTAAATTCATTATCGCTATCAAGAACAAATAGGGCGAAAATAAGACAGCTTCCCTTAAAAAATAAAAAGAGAGAAAAGTTAACAATGAATATCGCTCAACTCCCCACACCAGCTTTGATCGTTGATTTCGACAAAATGAAAAACAATATACACGAGATGCAACAACGTATTGATGCTCTACAGTTAAATCTCAGACCGCACACTAAAGCACATAAAAGCCCCACTATAGCGAAAATGCAGATTGATGCAGGAGCACAAGGAATATGTACTGCGAAACTTGGCGAAGCCGAAGTTATGGCTGCAGGGGGGATTAACGATATTCTAATAACAACCCCTATAGCCGGAAAAAATAAGATTCAACGTTTAGTCAAACTTTATCAGCAATATCCCGACTATCGCTTTATTCAGGTAATTGATCATAAGCAACATATCATCGATATCTCAGAAGCAGCAACAGATGCGGGAATTTGTATTGAATTAATGATTGAAGTAGAAAGTGGTCAACAACGTTGTGGCGTGGAGATCGGTGATGACTTAATTTCATTAATAGAAACAATTAACTGTTCTGATGGTGTAAGTTATGTTGGGTTGCAGGCATACAGTGGTCACTTGCAGCATATAAAAGGTTATCAAGAGCGAAATACTCAAGCAAGAACAGTCGTCGAAGATCTCTTTAATTACATTAATAACGTATTAACACCTAAAGGGCTGGCACCGGAGATTGTGAGTGGTGGTGGAACGGGCACATATGAAGCCTATCAAGGGCTAGGGTTTAGTGAAATTCAAGCAGGCTCTTACTTGTTTATGGATACTACTTATCAAGATATTGGTGATGAAAATGATCAGTATCAAAATAACCAATTTGATGTCACTCTAAAAGTATTAAGTACTGTTATTAGCCACCCTACCCCACAGCGAGCGATCATTGATGCAGGTATGAAATGTCTTTCTATTGATCTTGGCATGCCTAAAGTAGAAAGTGACGACATGCTTAGTTACAAATCGGGAGGAGATGAACATGGTATTATTCACCTCATTAATAACCATGAACCACTACAAATAGGCCAACAACTCATATTGCTTCCAAGCCATTGCGATACAACGCTAAACAATTTCAACACCTTGTATGCCGTAAGAGGAAGTGAAGTCATAGATCAATTCCCAATTATTGGCCGTGGTCGTTCTGATTAAACCTCTATTTAAATATCATAAAACGCAGCGTTTCACTCACGCTGCGTTGTGAGCAGAAAGGTAGCGCTAAAGTATGCTGTTAACGTAAATGTCTTTTACTGTACCTTTACTTATCTGAAAACGTATTTACGCTCCCCCTCTATCTATGAAGTCAGTATCGAAGTTACCAATTGAAATTGGATACTCACAGCTCCACCAATGTTTAAAGGGAACATTTACATATCTATTAGTGTTTCCCTTTATATCCAATACTTTTCCAGACTTTTAACGAAAAGCTCACCCAAACCTTGTCATGTTTCTGCTAGTGTAAAAAACACAATTCGATTAAAATCGAAAACAGTATATCGATAAATTAATCATTTAGTTATCAAGGATAAAAGGAAGAACACATGGGTCTTTTTAATGCACTGTTAGGCAACGCTGGTGAAATGAGTATCGCTGATGCGACTGAGGAGCTATCAACCATCCTTGGTCCAAACGAAAATATTGAACTCGCATACAAACTTGTTCGCGATATGATCATTTTAACGGACTACCGCCTGATCCTTATTGATAAACAAGGTATTACAGGTAAAAAAGTAGAGTACCGTTCTATTGCTTACAAATCGATCACCATGTATGCCGTAGAAACAAAAGGCCACTTCGATTTAGATGCAGAATTAAAATTATGGATTTCTGGTCAACATGAACCACTGACTCTTGAGTTTAATGGCAAAACTAATGTCTACGCAATGCAAGGATTACTCGCGGCAAAAGTTGCCGGTAAATAACAGAACATAAGTAAAAAGCCTGCACTAATCAAAATAGATGCAGGCTTTATTATTAATTATCGTGACACACTAACTAGAGCATCTGCCAAGTGGTCGATATGCTTTTCTTGTAAGCCGGCAATATTTATTCGACCATCTCCTACCGCATAAATACCATATTGCTCACGTAGCGTTAAAATCTGCTCAGGCGTTAAACCTGTTACAGAGAACATACCTTTATGCTGTTCAATAAAATCAAACTGCTCACTACCACGTTGACGTATCGCTTGTGTTAGCCCTTGGCGTAGCGTCAAGATACGGCTATGCATGGTATCTAATTCATCTTTCCAGATATTTGTCAGTTTCTGATCATTTAAAATATCAGCAACTAAAGCCGCACCATGATCTGGTGGCATGGTATAACTTGAACGCGCTAAAGTAAGAATACGTCCTTTCGCTTTTTGTGCTTCTTGCTGACTATTACTAATAATAATCGCAGCACCCGTTCGTTCACGGTACAAACCAAAATTCTTTGAACAAGAAGTCGCGACAACCATCTCTTCTGTATTGTCAGCCATATACTTAAGGCCAGCACCATCTTGTTCTAAGCCATCGCCAAAACCAAGATATGCCATATCGACAAACGGCATAAAACCATTTTTGTTTGCCAATGCCGTAATCGCTTGCCAATCGGCAAAACTAATATCAGCACCTGTCGGGTTATGGCAACAACCATGTAATAACACCACATCTTTAGGGCCTGCTTTAGCCAGTTCGTTGAGCATCGCCTCGCTATTTACTTGCTTGGTTTCAGGATCGAAATACGGATAGAACTTCACCTTTAAACCTGCTGCTTCCATTACAGGTTTATGATTAACGTAGCTCGGATTGGTTAACCAAACGGTTGTATCAGGTTGTGCAACTTGAATAAGATCAGCAAGCATACGTAACGCACCGCTCGCGCCCGGTGTTTGCACCGCTGCAGCGCGAGAATGTGCCGATGTTCCTGAAAGTAAAAGATCCATCATCGACTGATTGAAGACTTCACTACCCGCTAACCCCACGTATGATTTTGTTGTTTGTGTCTTAATTAAGCGTTTCTCAGCAAGTTGAATCGCTTGCATGATCGGTGTTTCACCAAGGCTATTGCGGTAAACACCAATACCTAAATCTATTTTGTTGACACGCGGATCTTCTCGATATGCGATCGATAAGGAAAGAATAGGATCCAATTGGGCTGGAGAGAGCGATTTAAACATCAAATTAATTCCATTTATATAACAATGAAATTAAGTTATCACTTCATTTAATTAACGTCATTAGAAATAATGAAATCAAACATTAATTAATTGATTAAGTTAAGCATTATAACTTAATCAATTATCGTGTGTTGCATGTCTTACTTTAACATTTGGCTAGTTAAGTAACGCTTTCAACGAAGGGGCTTTTTCAAGGATCTGGTACAAACGCTCACTATGTTCTTTTAATAACTGACATGAGAGTTCAACATTACGCGATAATACTGCTTTCATCAGCGCTTCATGCTCACCATTGTCATGATATTGTTTCTCAGGTGATAAGTTCGCGCTTAATAAGAAATGTCGATAGCGTTCTTGCTGATCATAAACATTTGAGATCATATCAAGTATAAACTCAGAGCCTTCGCACGCAACAAGCGATAGATGAAACTCTTTGTGGCGTAGTTCCCATTCATCATAATCAAACAATACTGACTCAGGATCTAACCGGTTAAGCTTATGAAAAGCGGTTAAAACCTGTAATTCCCATGCTTCATCACCCTTTTTAATCGCATCTTTTAACGCAACATGACCAAGCGCTAAACGTGCCTTCAAAATCCCACGTAACTCATCAAGTGAAACATCGGCAACCCAAAAACCTTTCTGCGGCTCCATCTTGACGTACTTCTGCCAAGTTAATTGCACCATCGCTTCTCTTAAAGGAGTACCGCCAACTTGATAGCGTTCTTTTAATTCACTCAATATCAGCTTCTGGCCAGCCTCAAACTCACCACATAAGATATCATGCCTAATCTGGCACATTACTCTATCGCTTATGGTTGCAAAATTATCTTTAGTCATACCAACCATCTAATCTTAATCATAAATAACACAATACAAATTCGGAATAATCCTATCACTTACATCTTACCGAATATTAAACATATCCACATTACGAAACATGGGATCCCCCCTGTTTTCAATGAAAACTTAATACAGTAATAGTGAATAACGATTCAAGTTTTATTCTATTCAAAAAATAATGCCAGAACACTTTACCATTAAATAAGATAAGGGATTCTTACTAACGTTTACTTTTTTTACCGTAAAGATAGAATCTCACAATGATGACTACATTTTTAACCTTATAAATTAACAAGTTAACAAATCGACATTCGCACAAATAAATTCGGACATAGCATATTAAAAAGTTAAAAATACACATAAACGCGCTAAACGACCTATTTATTACCATAATGTTTAGAAATAACGGCTCTTCTTCATTTTATGCGCGGTGTGGCGGTATTGATTCAAACAGCACAATATAATCTTGCCCATAAACATCTAATTTCTCTTTTAAAACGATGACTTACCGAGCATATTCAATTATTAGCATCTTTATTATTAATATACTTATGTTTAATTGGCACCCACAGCATAGTGTCTTTAGCTTTGCGCTTATTTTTTGGTCACTTCTGCCTCTGTTTAGTTTACATATTATTATTAAGCACTATGAATATTTTCATAACAAAACGCTCATCACTGTCCAATCATATTCTGCATGGTTGTTATTCTTTACATGGATTTCTATATCTTTTCTATCTATTACAATGCCTTATGCTTTTCATCTAATTAGCGCATCGCACCAATACTATATTTCCCTCTACATTTTTTCTCCTGTTGTAATGTTATTCATGGCGGCAATAACAGCTCTGTTCGCCAGCCTATTAACATGGATTGTTAGTCATTTCTCCCATTAAAAACCAAAAACAGCCATTAGGTGCATCGCTGCATATTGAATTTATTCATTATACAATTATTCCTAATTCGTAAATTGCTTAAAAATGCAAATTAAACAATCGGAATTTGGAATTAATTTCGCTTCACAAAATTACCGTTAGTCACTACCATAAAAATCGATTTTTGGACGTGGTAATTAAAAATATCGATATTTGCCATGCTTTATAGCATTAGATGTTTTTATCTCATTACTGCTTAACTGATAGATTTTGAGGTCTACAATGGCTAGCTCCACCAACGCTTCTCCCGCTAAAATTGGCGTTTTCAGTTTCGTCATGATTACCGCTGCGGTTGTTATGAGTGTTCGTACACTCCCTATGACAGCGCAGCCAGGAATGATGACGATCTTTTTAACATTAGCTGCTGCAATCTGCTTTATGATTCCAACAGCACTTGTCTCCGCTGAACTTGCAACAGCATTCCCAGAAGATGGTGGTATCTTCATCTGGGTTCGCGAAGCATTTGGTGAACGTATGGGATTTATTGCAGTCTGGATGCAATGGATTCAAATGGTTTTTGGCATGACATCCATATTGATGATTGTCGGTGCAATTTTTGCCTATGCTTTTGACCCAGCGTTAGCACAAAATAAAATGTACATTCTTGCTGTTATATTAGTGGTTTACTGGGCATGTACATTGGGTAATATGCGAGGTGTTAAAACACTGGGTTGGGTATCCACTCTGTGTGTAATTTTAGGTGTATTCTTACCTTTCTTTGTACTTGTAGCTTGTGCTATCGCTTACCTTGTTGGTGGTCACCCAATTGTTACTGACCTTTCATTAACAACTGCAAACCTTATTCCTGATTTATCAAATAAGGGGACTTGGGCACTATTCATTGGCTTCGTATTCGTTGTTATGGGTATGGAAGTATCAGCATCTAACGTTTCTCACGTTAAAAATGCTGAACGTAACTACCCTATCGCAGTGTTCTTAGTTGCATTATTTGTGGTTATCGTTTCTGTTGTAGGTTCTTTTGCAATCTTCATCGGTATTCCAACTAAGCACATTTCAATGACAGCAGGCCTTATTCAAGCATTCCAAACTTACTTTGATATGTGGGGTCTAGGCTGGTTAACACCTATCATGGCTATATGTATGGCTATCGGTCTTGCAGGTCAAGTTAACTCTTGGGTTTTAGGCCCCGTTCGTGGTCTTCAAGCAACAGCAAACGCTGGTGCACTACCTAAAGTACTTCAAAAGACAAATAAAGAAGGTGTACCTGTTAACCTTATTTACTTACAAGCTATCCTAATCTCAATCGTGGGTGTGCTTATTTGTGTGATGCCTAACGTAGATTCTTTCTACTTTATGCTTCTAGGTCTAACATCTCTTGTATATATCGTTGCTTACTTACTGATGTTCTCTGCTGCGATTTACCTACGCTATAAGCGTCCAGACGCACAACGTAGCTTTACAGTTCCTGGCGGTAACATTGGTATGTGGATCTGTTCAGGTTTAGGTATTGCTACATGTTTACTTGCAGGTTACTTCGGCTTCCAAGCACCATCAAGCTACGACGGTACTGCAAACAGTTACTTTAACTTCCAATTCTTTGGTTTAGTTATCATGATTATTATTCCAATTATTGTTTACGCTTGGGGTAAATATTCAAACCGAGCTAAAGCGGATAATGCAGCACCAGTAACTCACACAAACTAAGTCTTATTTATCATCAAATAAAAAGACAAAACAAATAAACAGGAGAAGTAGTTGTTCCCTATTCTACTTCTGCTTCTCCTGATGGTTGCACTTTATTTACAGCCCAGTTTTAAACCATTATTTGTTAAAACTAATTTAATTTTCTTTCTGACATATTTTTCACCGAACAGATAAATATAAACAGAAATAGTATTTCTATATAAAGATAAAATAGGTTTTATTATGAGCGAAAAAATGAATGTGGACGCACTTTTCCTAGGTCCTAAATCAGAAAACCAAGTATTCTTCAAAGAAATGATGGATTACGCAATTAGCGAACACATGCATTGGCGCTCAGACTTCCACCCAGAAGATGCACCTATGCTAAACCCTGTAATGCAACACCAACCAGATTTCCGCGATACACTTTATCGCACAGAAGGTATCTTACAGGGATTATCTGCACGCCTTAAAACTAAATCAGTGCCTTGGTTCTCTCCTCGCTATTTAGGCCACATGAACGCAGATACACTAATGGTATCAAACCTTGCATACGTGATGACCATGCTTTACAACCCAAACAACTGTGCACATGAAGCCTCTCCTGTGACCACAGAGCTTGAGTTAGAAGCAGGTCATGACCTATGCCGCATGTTTGGTTACGATGTAAATAAATCATGGGCGCACATTACTTCTGGCGGTACTGTTGCTAACTACGAAGGTGTTTGGGTTGCTCGTAACCTTAAAACAATGCCTCTAGCAATCGCTGCATGCGACAAGTCAAAAGACCTTGTTGAAGGCATGACTGAGCATCAACTTTTAAACATGAAATCTAAAGATATTTTAGATCTTACTGATGAGTTGAAAAAACGCGGTATCTTTGAAGAAGTTCGTGCATTAACAGCACGTGGTGTCGGTGTTGATGCCGGTAAACTTGGTAAATTCCTTGTTCCACGTTCTAAGCACTATTCATGGATGAAAGCAATGGACGTACTTGGCCTAGGTCAAGAGCACATTGTGCCACTAGACGTTGATGGTAACTACCGTACAGACGTTGAAAAAATGCGCGAAGTAACCTTTAAATTAATGGAAGAAGGTACACCTATCTTAGGTATGGTATCTGTTGTGGGTACTACCGAGGAAGGTTCTATCGATGCAGTTCATGAAGTGATAAAACTTCGTAAAGAGTGTGAAGAGAAATACGGTTCATCTTTCTACATTCACGTTGATGCTGCTTACGGTGGCTATGTACGTTCTATGTTCCTTGATGACAACAACGAATTCATGGAATACGACGCTTTAATCGAACGTTATCGTAGCGATGACATCATTCCTGAAGGTGTTATCTGGCCAAAACGTGAAGTGTATGATGCATTCCACGCCATGTCAGAAGCTGACTCTATCACTGTTGATCCACATAAAGTGGGCTTCATCCAGTACGCAGCTGGCGCAGTGGCAATGAAAGACAAGCGTATTGTTGACTTGATTTCATACCATGCCGCTTACGTATTCGAAGAAGCGGGTGACGAGAACGAAGCGGATAAGCAAGTTGTTCTAGGTTCATCAATCATGGAAGGTTCAAAAGCAGGTGCAACTGCTGCTGCAGTATGGGCTGCTCATCGCCTAGTACCACTAACTGTAAGTGGTTACGGTCATGTGATTGGCCGTGGTATCGTGACGGCTGACTGGTTTGCGAAGAAACTCGCAACGGCTGAACCATTTGTTATTGACGGTCGTCGCTTTGAGGTTCGCCCTCTAATGCACCCTGACTTCCACATGGTCGACTTTACTTTCAAAGAAATCGGCAATGATAGTCTTGAAGCACACAACCACCTAAACCAACGTATTTACGAACTATGCTCTTACGCAACAGGCCGTACTTACACTAAAGACTTCCTAACTTCTTCTACTTCTCTATCAGAAGAAGAATACGGTCAAACTCCTCGTCTATACGCTGAGAGCCGTGGCTTTAGTGAAGACGAATGGAATACTGTAGGTTCTGTTTACATTCTTCGTTCAGCGGTAATGACTCACTTCCTACGTGATGAAATTCGTTTCAATAATTACTGGAATAACCTTCGTGATGTATTCACAAGTCTTCTAAGTGAAATTATTGATGAAGAAAATAAACAAAAACTAGCACATACTGCTGCTTAAAAAGGAAAATAAACGCCAGTCTTTAAAGACTGGCGTTCTTCTATATACGATGAAAGATATTAATATCTCGATTAATTATCGCCGTCTTTTTGTTATTGATGGCTAGTTAATTACGTCCTAATAACAATCTTATTAGGTATTTTTTCAGGATACACGTCATGAATAAAAAAGCTATTGGTGCGACACTGCTTATTTCTGGCACAATGCTCGGCGCAGGAATGCTTGCACTTCCGCTAATTTCTGCAGGCTTAGGTATTTATAATGCAATAATCTTATTAACCGTTTTATGGGCGGTAATGACTTATACCGGATTAATGTTATTAGAAGTATGTCTTAATTACCCAACCGGTACAGGTTTTGAAGCGATTGCTTATGATCTGTTTGGTAAACCTGGTAAATGGGTAATAAATCTATCATTATTATTGCTACTTTATGCTTTATCTTGTGCCTATATTGCAGGCGCATCCTCTATTTACAAGAGTGATTTAACCGATTATTTTCATATTTCGGTCCCCTCTCATATCATTGCGATTATATTTACGTTAATAATTGCAACCATTGTATTTATTAGCACCAAAGCTGTTGATATGGCTAACCGCGTTTTATTTAGTACTAACATTGTTATCTTTTTCACGCTTGTTATTACTATTATTCCATTCATTCATGGTCGGTTTTTAGTCAATATCCACGATTCATCCAAATATGCCTTAGCTGCTATTCCTGTTTTCATTACTGCCTTTGGTTTTCATGGCAGTGTTCCAAGCATGGTGAAATATATTGGCCGTGAAAATCCTAAAACATTACGGAATGTATTTATCGCTGGCGGTTTAATTCCTCTGGTCGTTTACATTGTTTGGGAAGTAACCATGCTCGGCTCGTTACCTCGATTTGGTAACCATAGTTTTCAATATATTGCACAGCATGGCTCAAATGTTGGGGTAATGCTTCAACAAATGCAGATATTCATTCAAGAAAATAGCATAATTTATCTAATTGGTGCTTTCTCATCCATCGCAATGTTCACTTCTTATCTATGTGTTTCATTGGGACTATTTGATTCATTGGCAAGTACCTTTAAACATGGTAATAATACCAAAGATAGATTAATTACTGCGGTACTATGCTACTTGCCACCCTTGGTTTTCACTCTTGTGTACCCGAATGGCTTTGTTCCTGCTTTAGGTGCCGCTGCAATTTTCTTGACTATATTAGCGATTCTATTTCCTGTTCTTGCCCTTAGAAAACTTCGTGGTAAACAACATCAAATTGAATATAATGTCGCAACAAATAATATCGTATTATTTGTTGTGGGATTAATTGGCCTACAAGTCATAATAAACCAGATACTGACATTGAATAATGCCGTACCTATTTTTAATTAAACGTAAATAAAATGATTATTGGAGAACACATGAATCATTTGAATTTAATTCAAGAGCTTAAAGATCGCGGTCTGATCGCTCAAATTACGGATGAAGAAGCTTTAAGCGAACGTTTAGCAAAAGGTCCGATTACATTATATTGCGGCTTTGATCCAACGGCTGATAGTTTACACCTAGGTCATCTGGTTCCTCTACTTTGCCTTAAGCGCTTCCAAGAAGCGGGTCATAATCCAGTAGCTTTGGTTGGCGGCGCTACTGGTATGATTGGAGATCCAAGCTTCAAAGCGACTGAGCGTTCACTTAACACTTTAGATACAGTTGCAGGTTGGGTGACAAAAATCCAACGCCAAGTTTCTCCTTTCTTGGATTTTGACAATGCAACAAACCCTGCCCGTATGGTAAATAACCATGACTGGTTCGGTAATATGGATGTTCTAACATTCTTACGTGATATTGGTAAACACTTCTCTGTAAACCAAATGATCAGCAAAGAATCTGTTAAGCAACGAATTAACCGTGATGAAGTAGGTATCTCTTTTACTGAGTTCGCATACAGCTTGCTGCAATCTTACGACTTCGCAAGTATGAACAAAGAAATGGGGATGGAACTACAAATCGGTGGTTCTGATCAATGGGGTAACATCACAGCAGGTATCGACCTTACTCGTCGTATGAACCAGCAGCAAGTGTTCGGTATGACAGTACCGCTAATCACAAAATCTGATGGTACTAAATTTGGTAAAACTGAAGGTGGTGCGGTTTGGTTAGATCCAACAAAAACAAGCCCATATAAGTTCTACCAATTCTGGATGAACACTGCAGATGCTGACGTATATCGTTTCCTACGCTTTTTCACTTTCCTTTCTGAAGAAGAAATTCAACAGATTGAAGAAGCCGATCGTAACAGTGGCAAAGCACCTGAAGCACAACGTATTCTTGCTGAGCAAGCAACGCGTTTAGTTCACGGTCAAGAGCAATTAGAAGCGGCACAGAACATTACTCGCTGCCTATTTGAAAACGATTTAGTGCACTTATCTGAATCTGATTTTGCTCAACTAGCGCAAGATGGTATGCCAAGTGCTGAAGCTGAAAATGGCGATGATTTACAACAAGTGCTAGTTAAATCTGGTCTTGCAAGTTCTCGTGGTCAAGCAAAAACACACATCAGCTCAAATGCAATCATGGTTAATGGCGAGAAAGTAAGCGAACCATTCTATGAGTTTACAGACGCTGACAAACTCTTTGGTCGCTACACTCTGATCCGCCGTGGTAAAAAGAACTACAGCCTGATCGTTTGGGGCTAATGAGTATTAAGTTAGCTGATAGCATCAGCTAACTTATCGATTTATGCCAAATAAGCGTTATGTAGTTTCACAATCGGTTCGCTCCCGCATTCATGTGAAACTATGTCTTATTTGGCATTTTCATTGCCGTAATCCTGTTCAAACTTCTCTCATTTCACTTACTTTCTTCTTTTTTATCTCTACTTTTATTGATTTAGCCCCCCATCATCTCGCCATTATTCCTATTAGAGTACTGTGTATTCCTCCTATTTAGTGGTTAGAAGCAATATGACAACAATTAATCAAGAACGCCTTATTTCTCATTTTATTGATCTCATCAAAATCGATAGCGAATCAAAAAACGAAAAAGCGATTTCACAAGCCTTAGCAGAACAACTCGAAGAGTTAGGTTTCAGCGTTGCTAAATTACCTGTGCCTGAAAGCATTTCTAATGGTTTTAACCTTTATGCCAAGCTTGAGGGTGAACTTGAAGATAGTATTGTTTTAAGCTGCCACATGGACACCGTAACGCCAGGCAATAATATTGAACCGATTATTGAAGATGGGGTTATTCGTTCAAAAGGCGACACCATTCTTGGTGGTGATGATAAATCGGGAATTGCTGCCATCATCGAAGCGGTACGTACCATCAAAGAAAACAACAAAGCCCATAAAACAATAGAGCTGGCTTTTACTGTCCATGAAGAAGGTGGATTACAAGGCTCGAAGCATTTTGATATGTCATATATCACTGCAGATAAAGCTATTGTGCTTGATTCAGGCGGTGCTATTGGTGCGATTGTAACGAGTGCTCCCGGACAGCAAAGCTTAAAAGTGACTATTAAAGGTAAACCCGCTCACGCAGGACTTGCACCTGAAGAAGGTATTAATGCACTAACAGTAGCGTCTGATGCTGTGATGAATATGAAATTAGCGCGTATAGATCATGAAACAACCGCTAACATTGGCATTGTCTCTGGTGGTCAAGCAACGAATATCGTGATGCCTGAATTGTATCTTGCCGCTGAAGCGCGTTCACTTAACGATGATAAGCTTGCTACACAAGTTCAGCATATGGTTGATGTATTCAACACAACAGCAAACAAGCATAACGCGCAAATAGATATTCAATCTACACGCTCTTATAACGCCTACTCTATTGCTGATAATGACCCACATGTTATTGATATCATGGCTAGCTTTAAAGAAATGGGAATAGCACCATTTACCAAGTCTACCGGTGGCGGTAGTGATGCAAATATCTTTAATGAGAAAGGATTAAAAACCGTTAATTTATCAACCGGTATGAGCAAAGTACACACTACGGAAGAATTTATTACCGTCGAAGATATGACCAATATAACTGAGTTTTTATTTACTTACTTGACACAAAAATAATATTTCTATTAATAGCTTCTATCATTTTAGATAGAGGCTATTTAATTCCTAAAAAAATACCCTTCCCTCATTCAGCTTTTATTCAGTGTTTATTAATGCTCTCTCTGTATGATGTTGTAATAATTATAGTGTGATGAGGAATAAACCATGAAGCAGACAATGAATAATGCCATCGACAAAGACATTTTTATTACCGCACTAAATGAATGTTACCGTCGACTGAATGATGCAAATCTAACCGTTAAAGATCTATCGAAAGAAGGCTTCACCTTACTCTTTAAATCTGCATACAAAACAGTCACTACCAAATAAAGCAGGCTTAACTTCGTAAAAAAGCACTTTGCCTGCTATTAATGAGTAATATTTTGAAGCAATTAGCCGCGATAGTAACGTTGAGGTACAAACGGCATTTTCTCGATTGTCATCGGTAATTTTTTACCGCGTACTTCAGCGTAAATTGTTTCACCAAGCTGATTTAATTCAGGTTGAATATACCCCATTGCGACAGGAATACCTTTCGTTGGGCCAAATGTTCCACTCGTTACAATGCCAATTTCATTATCTTCAGCATCAAACAACTTAGTCCCTTCTCGTACAGGCGCTTTTGATTGCCCCACTAACCCAACACGTTTTCTTGCAGCCTGTTTAGTTTGTAGTTGCTCTAAAATAATATCAGCGCCGGGGAAACCACCTTCACGTTCACCACCAGCACGACGACTTGGCGTAATTGCCCACATTAAGCTGGCTTCAAATGGCGTTGTTGTAGGGTCAAGATCATGCCCGTATAAACATAATCCGCACTCTAATCGTAGTGAATCTCTCGCACCAAGACCAATCCATTCCACCTCATTAAATGCCAGTAACGCGCGAGCTAACTCTTCGGCTTTATCATTCGGTACAGAGATTTCATAGCCATCTTCACCCGTATAACCTGAACGGCTAACATAACATTCAACATCTAATAACGTCACTTTAGCCGCATCCATAAACACCATATCGCTAACCACAGGGTTTAATTCAGCGAGTACCATCGCAGCTTTAGGACCTTGTAAGGCAAGTAGTGCGCGATCTTCAATCACTTCTAATTCAACGCCATCTTTCAAATGGGCTTTTAAATGGGCAATATCTTGCTCTTTACAGGCCGCATTCACGACAAGGAAAAGATGATCACCAAAATTCGTCACCATTAGATCATCTTCAATACCGCCATTTTCATTGGTAAAGACGGCATAACGCTGTTTACCTTCCGGTAAATCAACAATATCAACAGGAACTAAGGTTTCTAATAATGCCGCGGCATGTTGCCCTTTTAAGCGTACTTGCCCCATGTGTGATACATCGAACAACCCAGCAGAATCACGACAATGTATATGCTCTTTTTTTACTCCTAAGCCATATTGCACAGGCATATCATAGCCAGCAAATGGCACCATTTTCGCTCCCATTTCAATGTGTAAGCCATGTAATGGGGTCTGCTTAAGTTGTTGAGACATAGTTGCACTCCGTTATCTAGTTGGTGTCCATGTAAATGGTAACGTAATTATAAAACTGGTTGATGCTATAAACCGTTCGATGACACTAAGATGCCGTCACCCAAAGAATTAACGCATCTTCTTCACTAACAGATGTCAGCATGTGGCCCATTGTCGCGTCGTAATAGGCTGAATCCCCTTCGACTAAATGAATCGGCTCATAAAACTCAGAGAAAAAAGTGATTTCACCTTTTAATACCAGTAAGAACTCCTCGCCGTCATGGCGGATCCACTCGCTATAATCATCAAACGATCGTGCACGCACGTGCGATTTAAACGGCATCATCTTTTTATTTGTTAATTGCGTAGCAAGCAGTTCATGTTCATAGGTTGAAGTGGGATGAGGTCGACCTTCACCATAGCGCGTAATATCACGTCTACCCGAGGCGGTGATGGTTTTCGGTGGTTCAAAAAGTTGTGGGATGTCGATAGCCAAACCTGTAGCGAGTTTCTGCATCGCTTGAAACGTCGGAGATATTTGCTCATTTTCAATCTTTGACAAAGTTGAACGTGCAAGTCCTGTACGCTTACTGGCTTCTTCAAGGGTTAGACCTAAAGAAACACGAATTTCTTTTAGCCTCTCACCTAACTTTAAAGGCGCAATATGCTCTGCGGCTTGAGTTTTTTCGATCCGCATCGATGGATAAACATCGTGGATATATTCATCTGTCATATCACTTCCTTCTTCAGCTCAGCCGCCACAACTCTCGACCTTCATCATAGTTTCTTATAGGAAACTTAATAAAACTCACATCACAAAGTCATGATCTTTTTAAAAAAATGTTACCTATGAGGCATACATTATCGTTAAATCCATTTATAAATAGGTAATATTATGGATTTAGTGATGAAAATCAGCGTTTATTAACTAAATTTAAACTTAGTATAACCATGTTAGAAACAAATAAACATGACAAATAGCAAACGTTTGCGTAGAATCACACAATAGATATTGAAAACGTGTTCCACTATAAGAAACTTTTATCAAATAACCATATAACCGGTGGGTTAAGGAGTACAAACATGGAATCAACATTAAAGTTTACCAGTAGCCACGAATGGATCCGTGATAACGGTGATGGAACAGTGACAGTTGGTATTTCTGATCATGCGCAGGGTTTATTAGGCGATGTGGTATTTGTTGATTTACCTGAAGTTGGTGATACAACAGATGCTGGTGATGCCTTCTCTTTAGTGGAATCAGTAAAAGCCGCTTCCGACATTTACGCCCCTATCACAGGTGAAATTGTTGCGATTAATGAAGATTTAGAAGACAGCCCTGAACTGGTTAATGAAGAACCTTATGAAGGCGGCTGGATTGCAACCATCAAACTTAGCGATTCTGATGAATTGGCAACATTAATTGATGCTGAAACCTATCTTGCTTCAATTGAAGAAGACTAAATTATAAAAACAAAGATCGGGTACAGCACTCGATCTTTGTTGCTTTGCCATTTACAGCATTACCGATGAATACCCTAAAGCCAGACACTGGTAACTAGGACAACGTTCAGGAAAGAACCATGACCAATACTCCTTTTCTTCAAGCCCTCAGTGACGATAATGATTTTTCACATCGCCATAATGGCCCTAATGCACTCGAACAACAGCGAATGTTAGAAACTATAGGTGTCGGTAGTATTGACCAGCTTATAGCGCAAACTGTTCCTGCTTCCATTCGTTTAACAGAGCCGATGACATTACCACAGGCACAAAGTGAAGCGGCAATGCTGGCAGAGCTTAAGCAGATCGCTGGCAAAAATATCATCAATAAAAGTTATATTGGTCAGGGTTATTACAACACGTTTACCCCAAATGTTATTCTTCGCAATGTATTAGAAAATCCAGGTTGGTATACCGCTTATACCCCTTACCAACCAGAAATCTCTCAAGGCCGTTTAGAGTCTCTGCTTAACTATCAGCAAATGATCATGGATCTAACCGCCATGGAGCTGGCTAATGCATCACTGCTTGATGAAGCCACTGCCGCAGCAGAAGCCATGACGCTATGTAAGCGCGCGGGTAAAAACAAAAGCAATGCATTTTTCATTTCAACCGATCTTCACCCTCAAACCATAGATGTTGTCACTACACGTGCCAAATACGTTGGTTTTGAAATCATCACAGGTAGTGCAGAAGATCTCGCGAAACACGATGTATTTGGTGCTTTACTGCAATACCCTGCTAGCAACGGTGAATTACTCGATCTTACTGACATCATTGAGACGGCACATGATAAGAAAACATTAGTCGCGGTGGCATCTGATCTACTGGCATTAACGGTATTAAAAGCACCGGGTGAAATGGGCGCAGATGTGGTTATTGGTAGTGCCCAACGTTTTGGTGTGCCGATGGGCTTTGGTGGTCCACATGCTGGCTTTATGGCAACCAAAGATAAACACAAGCGTACGATGCCGGGTCGTGTAATCGGTGTATCTAAAGATGCCAAAGGCAATCAAGCACTACGCATGGCAATGCAAACCCGTGAACAACATATCCGCCGTGAAAAAGCGACATCTAACATTTGTACAGCGCAAGCACTGCTTGCCAACATGGCAGCGTTTTATGCCCTGTACCATGGCCCTGAAGGCTTAAAGAAAATTGGCCGTCGTGTTCACCACTTTACTGCCGTTTTAGCTGCAGGCTTACGCAATAATGGTTTTGAACTAGAAAACCAACACTTCTTCGATACGCTAACAATCAAAACAGGCACTAAAACCAACGCGCTATATCAAAAAGCACTTGATGCAGGTATTAACCTTCGTAAATATAGCGATAAGTTGGGGATCAGTATTGATGAAACCACCCTTGCAAAAGATATCGAGCAGCTACTTGGCTTATTTACCAATCAAGATCTTAAAGTGTCGATGTTCAGTGATGACATTGCCGCAGATGAGTTCGCAGCTATTCCACCAGCATGTCGCCGAAGCAGTGCATACCTAACCCACTCTGTGTTTAACCGCTACCATAGCGAAACACAAATGATGCGTTACATGAAGCAGCTAGAAAACAAAGACTACTCATTAACTCACGGCATGATCCCATTGGGTAGCTGTACCATGAAGCTAAATGCAGTAGCAGAAATGATCCCAGTCACTTGGCCTGAGTTTGGACAACTGCACCCATTTGCACCACAAGCACAAACATTAGGCTATCAAGAATTAGCTAAAAACCTCTCTGAAATGCTGTGTTCAATTACAGGTTATGATGCGTTCTCGCTGCAACCAAATTCTGGTGCACAAGGTGAATATGCAGGTCTAATCGCTATTCAGCGTTACCATGAAGCCAATGGCGATAGCCACCGTAATGTTTGTTTGATCCCAAGCTCTGCGCACGGTACTAACCCAGCGTCTGCGGCAATGGTTTCAATGAAAGTAGTGGTGGTTGGCTGTGATGAGTTAGGTAATATCGATATTGATGATCTAAAAGCCAAAATCGAAAAACACCGTGATGCGCTGTCATGCATCATGATCACCTACCCGTCTACCCATGGCGTGTATGAAGAAGCAGTACAAGAAGTGTGTGATCTTGTCCATGAAGCTGGCGGTCAGGTTTACCTTGATGGTGCTAACATGAACGCGCAAGTAGGTTTAACTAGCCCAGGCTTTATTGGTTCAGATGTTTCTCACTTAAACCTACACAAAACCTTCTGTATTCCTCACGGCGGCGGCGGCCCAGGTATGGGACCTATTGGTGTAAAATCGCACCTTACACCGTTCTTACCGGGACATGTTGAAGATACAAATAGCGATGAACTGCAATATGCCGTATCTGCGGCAGCATTAGGTTCAGCGTCTATTTTGCCTATCTCATACGCTTACATTGCGATGATGGGAGAACAGGGTTTAACCCAAGCCACTGAACTTGCTATTTTAAATGCAAACTACGTGATGGAACGCCTTCGCCCACACTACCCTGTTTTATACCGTGGTACTGAAGGTCGTATTGCACACGAATGTATTATTGATTTACGCCCGATCAAAGATGCCTCTGGTATTTCAGAAGAAGATATCGCGAAACGATTAATGGATTATGGCTTCCATGCGCCAACTATGTCGTTCCCTGTCGCTGGCACATTAATGATTGAGCCAACTGAATCTGAAGACATAGCAGAACTGGATCGCTTCTGTGACGCGATGATTGCGATTAAAGAAGAAATCAACCTTGTTCAATCTGGCGAATGGTCATTAGACGATAACCCACTGGTTAACGCACCACACAGCCAAGTTGATATGATGGAATCAGAGTGGAAACACGCTTATAGCCGTGAAGTCGCTTGCTTCCCATCAGCACACACCAAAGCAGCGAAATACTGGCCGAGTGTTAACCGTGTTGATAACGTATTTGGCGACCGAAATCTTGTATGTTCTTGCCCAAGTATTGAGAACTATATTGAAGACTAAAGCCTATTTGAGATAACGAATTACGTTCGTTAATTTATTGCTAAATTAAAAAGCGAACCCACAAGGTTCGCTTTTTTTATGAGTGGGATAAATATACAGCGTGATCGATATTGTTCGGGTGAACATTTATTAATTTACGTCTATCAATACCGATATGAGATAGCAGAAGCCTTTAATATAAAGTTATAATTCGTGGCGTTCCCTCACGATTTATGTACTAACCCATCCAATTAAAATTAATATTAAACCAACAATCCACTTTAAGTTTACTCCTTGTAATACAGGAATAGAGGGAATAACCGTGGTATTTTGAATAGATGCCAATTTAAACTCCCAAGCTTTTTGAAATTCAGGATTGGTTACTATCTTATAAAGATCTCTTCTGCTTCTATATCTTATAATGAAAATAGCGTCCCACTCTTCCTCAGTAGCTGGTTGTGAAAAAGTAGTGAGTGGTTTTGATACGAGAACAGGATGGCAACCATGCTTAAATAAAAGAGGGAAAACAACTTTAGCGTAATTTCTATCTATACTTTCAAGTGCTCCCATATCCTTACTTTCTAGATCTTTTTTGTCCTTAATAAGGTTGAGCATGTAAAACGCTTTTCCATTGTCAGTTCTAGCAAACAAATTAACGGCATTGGGGTTAACCGTGGTTTTAGGTTGATCTTCTACACGTTGCCCACTTAATGCTTTATATAAATCTTTTCCTTCCTCTTCGGTAAGTGATGAAATCCACCACCCGTCATACCAGCAAGCAAAGCACAGAAATATAACGATCAGAATTGTATATAGTATCATTGGAGTTTAATCATTATGTTAGAGATTTTTAAATATTAGTACGAGACAATGAGCTATACCATCAATACTGAACAGATTGTAAGTTTTATCAGCATTATATTCAGCCAGCTCACCATGTAAGGCTATTTTAGAATTCAAACAAATTAACGGCCTCTAGCAAACTTTGAGACAAAAACGGGTTAGGTAATTTGCTTTATTTAGGCTGGTAGTATTAAGAAAAATAAGGGTAACGGCTGCCATAAACAGAGCAAAATACACGGCTACACTTAAGCAAAAATACCGTGTTTTTGTCATCCGATGTAATGGGCTTTGTTATGTGATTTTTATACTTTGACTTGGAAAAGACACCTCTAATACTAAACAATCCTCGTCGCAAACAAACGGACCATGTACTTCTCCGGGTGGACGACTTGCAAAATGCCCCGTTTCCAACCACTGATCAAATGCCATATCATAAAGCCTACCGGAGATGATAAATATTTCCTCTGGATAATCATGTGATTTACCACCAAACTCTTTTGTATCTGCGCCTGCTTTAAAACGAGTAAGTCGAGTGTAATCTCCTGATATTTCATCTATGGCAAGCGTTAATTGCTCAAGCATACCTGAACTACCTTCAATCGGTTCCCACTTGTTCTTATTTGATTCGGCTAATACATTCCAATAGGTTGCTGTGCTTTTAGACATACTCAATTCCTTTATCTAAATCAGTGTATTAATAAGCATTCTTACTTTTATACAAAAATATACGCATAAAATACCTTCATCATACTCGATATAATCTCTATATATTATGAGGTTGATAGCGTTTTTTTACATCTAACGCTTTATGAGAGGATGAGGCAGAAAAATAAGCTAGCCACAATAGCTAACTCATGTTTAACAGAAATCATTTTCGGAAAAAAATTAGCACATCATAAATAACTGCAGGAATGAAAAGTCACTTAACGTTGTGGTCAATATTTATTGTGTCGAACATGAGTGTTAGTAGCAGTAACGCACATTGTGTTCCCTGACAAAAAAGAGATGAAACTGAATTTGCTGCGGCTCATATTGAATTAAAAAACAATGTAAAAGTTTGCTTTATCGATCAAAGTTTTGAATTGTAATACACCCTACTACCACTGCCATTAGGTAATTAATCACAGTTTGTCATTTTTAATTTACGATACATTGTACATTGATAATTCCATTGATAGCCTTTTTTTCTCATATAATGAAGGGAAGTAACATTATGAGATATATAAGAATTATCGGTTGTGCTTTAGCAGTAATGCTTTTGTCTGGATGTGTATCTAAAAAAGCAATGGATATTCCATCTGACTTTTGGCAAACGGGAGGAGATAAAAATATCGCAGTTGCATTTGTCCAACCACCAGAAATGCAGGCGCATCGATCAGGTGCTGAAGGTTTACTTGATCTTGCTATCAACGAAATGGTGACTGATAGTGTTGAATCTCATATTCAATCACTAACGCATGATAAGTTTGAAGTAGGCAAGTCAAAAGTTGCGAAATTGATAGAGAATCGGGGAAGCCACAGCGTGATTATCCCAGAATATTATAAAGCGACTGACGAACATAAACTTCCAAAAGATGAACTTAAAAAAGGTTACTTCGATTACGATGTTTCTGTCGTGAAGGATCAGTATCAAGCAACACATCTACTTGTTATCCAAATCATGGCTGCGGGCACGCTGCGTGATTACTACGGCTTTATTCCTCTTTCAAAACCTCGTGGCTATGTGAATGCGGAGGTCACGCTGGTTGATCTGGGAAACAATAAGATCGTAATGGAGCATCGAATTTTAGAAGAAGTACTGTTACCAGAAGATGTTGATTGGGATGATTCAGATAATCAATACCCGGAAATTACGAAGGTTGTCAATCTGGCGTTGGAAAGAGCGGCAAATCGACTACCGGAACTATTGTAATAAAGTCATTGAAAAAAGAGCCTATTGGGTAAATGCCGTTCACATAAGTGTGAACGGCATTTTTTGATTCTTTCACATTATGCTTACGAGTAGACTTAACGCATTATTGGACAATTCTGAGTTAGCGCCTTTGCTAATTTAGCAATATACGAATAACTCTAGGTACTGGAAAATCGCGCGATAGAGGACTAATTTCGTAACATGGCTCGATATAGAGCCATCAAACAGATACATCGCGAATATATAGTTAGTTATTAATCAAGACTAACGAGTCCAAAATCCCCTGCCCGCTATGTATTCCGCCCTCATTCTCACTGGCAGGCTTACTGCGTATTAAGTATCCAGCATAACCGTTATTTTCAGTAACAGGCTTACCTTGATAATGCGCAGTAAAAAGCCCCACTTCACTAACAAGGTCGCTAACTAAGGTTTGCTTGCCATCTCGAACGGCAATGGTTGGGGTGTCGCGTTCATGTGGGTACAAGCGCTGCATTAACGTCCACGCATTGTATTCTTCTGGCTTTAGTCGTTGCAAAATAGCACTAATATCCTCTCCAAATACGCAGTGACCGCCACCTTCCCCTTGGTTCTTCAATACCCACTCTTTTTTATTCGCATTCTGATAAAACCATTCAATACTTTCTGCGGTGATCGCCTTCATCTCTGCCAACACGCTTTTCACTAAATGGGCTTCATTAAGGGACAATCCCCATTGAATATAAGCTTCGGCTGGCATTTGCGTTAATAGCATTTGCATAGATTTGCTCGTCGCTAATTGTTGACTGATGGTGGCATTCATCGCCACGTAATGCTTTTCAATAAACAAGCGAGTTTGGCTCAATGTGTGACAACAAATGTCTTCATCCAACTCTGGCGCGCAGTAATCTGAATATTGGTAACCCGCGCGTAAATACACGGTATCAATAGCGCCAACACCATCAAGGATTAAACGCTGGTTATCACCACTTGAAAGTTGAGTGCTCAATTGCTCGAATGTACGTCTAACGGTACGAACGCCCAACTTATGTAATGCCACCTCCAAAAGATGTTGGTCATACACATTGTCTTCTCCTTTTTGGACGATCATTAAGAATGTTGGCTTTTGATCAGGATTTTTGCTTACACCATTCTTGTCAGAATCAGCAAAATGAGCTTGAACCTTTTTTGCTGCTGTTGCGATGCCTAGGGCTAATTGTTCCAATCCTTGGTTATCGGCAGGTGTTGCTGAATCATCTTCTAGCCACTCTAGGTAAACCTCGTTCCATTGGTTTTCAACAAAACGATGCAGCTCGAAAGCACGTTGACCGAAAGGGCCCATTCCCGCCGCTATGCCATTAAATTCAATAACTTTCGCCCCGTATTGTCGGTCATCCATAAAATCTGTTCTCATTAATAACAGCGGCTGACGAGCAGGTTGCTTAGGGGCGGTTTTATCGCCATGAGCTTGTTGATGGAGCTCCATTAAGCGACCGAAGAACGGGTCGGCTTTCGCCATCTCACTCAATGAGGTTTGCAGAAAACGATGATCTTCAGAAACGTTGCTCACCAATTTAGCAATCAATGGCGTGACCTTACGTAGGTGGTCATACGTTGAACGTTCCATTGTCATCGGCGCAATACTAAAGGGAACATGCCTTGCGGTATTGTCAGCCTGACGAAATGCTACGCCGTGCATGATTTCCCACTCAAGGATGTCTTCAATCACTTGCTCAGATACAAATTGTGTTTGATCAGTATCATTAGATTCGATGTGCGTTGTGTGGTTTTTCATAATGTTCTTGCTCGTCATAATTAACTATTTATGCTGCACTGGCGGCGGTTAAACCAAGCGTGCTGTTTTGAGTGTCATGTTCTTCTTGCGCTTTTTGACTCAGGTACAAATCTCGATAGTCGCCATCTTGAGCAATCAGTTCTTGATGTGTGCCTCTTTGTACGACCTTGCCGCTGTTCATCATCAAAATCTGATCAGCGTTTTGAATGGTAGATAACCGGTGTGCCACAGCAATAACCGTTCTGCCGCCCTGGATATTATCAAGCGCCTGTTTAACCGCTTCTTCCGATTCACTGTCGATATTCGCCGTGGCTTCATCGAGTAGAAATATTTTCGGATCGTGGGAAATCGCCCGAGCTAACGCCAATAACTGCCTTTCCCCAACGGAAAGCGAGGCACCGCCATTACCTGGTTTGTGTTCAAAACCATCAGGTAGACGATGAATGAATCGGTCTGCTTGCACCAATTGGGCTGCATGAATCGCTCTCTCACGGCTTTTCGCCAATGTGTTTGCACTTGTTTTATCAATGGTAAGAACATCGTGAGATAAGTTAATGTTATCTTCAATTGAACCACTAAAGATGGTTGGATCTTGCGATACCAAGCCAAACAACTTACGCAATTGTGCTTCTGGAAGAGTTCGAAGCGATTGCCCGCCAATGAAAATGTCACCCTGCTGTTGTTGATAAAAACGCATTAACAGATTGATTACGGAGCTTTTCCCGCTTCCGGTATGGCCGACAATTGCGGTGAACTCACCACTTTTTGCTGTAAAGCTAACGTCTTTAAGCACGGGGTTATCTTCTTCATACCCCATAGTGACATTGCGAAACTCAATATCGTGACTATCATTGAACTCTACCTCTGGCATCACTTGATGATGAACCTCAGACTCATCGTCTAGTAGCTCAAAAATACGTTTTGACGATACCGTAGCAACCTGCAATTTATGCAGTTCCATCGATAACTGTCGGAACGGGTCAAAGAATCGCTCAACATAGTTTAAGAAAGCGTATAAGGTGCCCACTTCCACAACGGTCGACATTGAAGCCCCTGCAAACCAGGCAACAATACCCGCTACGGTCAGCGTCCCAATCAAACGGGTCAATGGCAACAACATCAAACTATCAATGGCTACCGATTTGGTTCTGAAGTTAAACCAGCTTTGATTTTCTTTCTCAAACTTGGTTTGAAAGCGTTTCTGCTGGCGAAACGCTTGAATCAACGCCATTCCCTGTAACGACTCATTGATTTGGCCATTGATGTTGCTGACTTGAACTCGAATGCCATCAAATACTGGCGTTGAAATCTTGCGATATAGATGCATGGTCACAAGTAATATGGGGATCAAAACCAAGCTTAATAACATCAAACGCCAGTCTAAAAACGCCATAGCAATAAAAGTGGCTAAAATACGTAAGGTTCCTTGAACCACGGTAGGTAGCGTCGACACGAACATATTTCGCAATGACTCAGTGTCGTTAGTAATGTAAGAGACCAGCTTCCCCGTCGGCAGCTTGTCGAATGTCGCAATGGGAAAGTTCAGCACATGGCGAAATAACTGCTCGCGCACATCTTTGACCACAAGCAATGCGCCGTGTTTAAAAGCGACCGCCTGAAAATACCCGAACACCGCAGCTAAAACGTAAAAAAACATAACCAGCCCAATCAAAAAGATAAGCTGTTGCCATTCAAATTGCTGAGGCACGATTACGTCATCAAGGACACTTTTTGCCAACCAAGGAATTGTCATTTCTGCACTGACCGCTAGCCCCAACATGACAAATGCAAAACCAAAACGAGCTTTGTGCGGCAATGCAAACGCTAACAAACGGCGATAAAGCGTATTATTTCCCATGGTAGATCTCCTTCAGAGCAGGATCGTTGTTAACGTTAAAAGTACTGCTTGAACGTGCATGCAATGCTTCTGCGCTCACCAACGGGCCTTTCTCCCCTAACTGACTTTGACGCTGATAAACCATGGAATACCAACCTTGGTTTGCCAATAATTGATGATGAGAACCGCGTTCCTCCACCTGACCATCGTTTAATACTAAGATTTGGTCAGCTTCAATAAGGTTGGTCAGGCGCTGGGTGACAAGCAGCATCGTTTTGTGAGAATAATACGATTTTAAATTTTGACGAACTTGCGCCTCTGTTTTTATATCTAATGCGCTGAAAGGATCATCTAACAACAAGATATCAGTGTCCGACAGGAGTGCTCTAGCAAGTGTTAATCGCTGCTTTTGACCCCCCGATAGATTCGTACCGCCTTCTCTAAGTCGGGTATCAAAACCCTCGGGCATCGCTTCAATTTCTGCTCGAATAGAAGCCATGTCTGCCACATGCTTTATTTCAGCCAACGACGCATTCGGTTTTGACAGGGCAATGTTCTCTGCGATCGTGCCGGAAAATAAATACGGCTTTTGAGGAACCCAAGCCATTTTGCTGCGCAAAGCATCAAAGGTGAGGCTGTCACTTTGCATGCCTGAAACATGAATACTGGATGGCTGCTCAAGTTTAAATTGACGCAAAGCCAGATGCAGAAGCGTACTTTTGCCACTGCCTGTTGGCCCAGTAATGCCCACTAATCCACCTGATGGCACTTCAAACTTTACGCTCTCCAAAACTCTTCGATTTGATTGCTCATAGCTAAATTCTCGGATATCAAATGACATACTTGAATCCGAATCTTTGGCTAATGTTAGATCCCCCTCAACCACTTCCGAGTGTTCCGCAAACAAATGCTCCAACCGACGCCAAGAGGTCTTACCCCGTTGAAAGACATTGAATTGCCAACCAAACTGCATAAATGGACCCAGCAGTTGACCAAGGTACAAAGTAAAAGTCGTAAAGAGACCGACAGTGATACTACCCTGTTCGATTAACCATGCGCCGTATCCAAGAGCGATCACAAACGACAATCCGTAAACCAATTGTATTGTTGGAGTGAACGCTGCATCGACTTTCGCTACAGTCAGATTGGCATCGACCGTTTGGTCTAAGGTTTGTCCAAAGCGTTGTTCTTGACGACCAGAAATACCGTGTGTACGAACCGCACGAATGCCCGATACCGTTTCACGCGTCTCTTCCGTTAAATCAGAAAATGCAGACTGTGCCTTTCCAAAAGCTTTATGTAGCTGCACTCCATAACGACGAGTGATCAGCACTAACAACGGAAAGGGAAGCAGCGCAATGGCGGTCAGTTCACCACTGACAACAAAAATCATCCCTAAAATGACGGTTATACCTGCGATGAAAGAGTCCACTAACGTCATAATTCCCATGCCCATAGTCTCTTCAACAGCGTTAAGATCATTGGTTGCATGCGCCATTAAATCACCAGCACTGCGGCGAGCATAAAAGGCAGGAGGAAGTTGTGAGAACTTTTGAAACAATTCACTGCGCATCACACGAGTAATCGCAATAGACGCCCCATATAACTTGCTTTGCCACACAAAGCGCAGACCATACATTGCCGCACCCGAAACAATGATTCCACCGACGTAGATAACTAGGTTGTGTGCATCTAATGTTCCTTGATTAATGCCGTCGACTACTCGACCGATCAGCCATGAAGGCACCAAATTGATCAAAGCAACCAACTGCAAAGCGATAAGGGCAATGAGA
Source organism: Photobacterium sp. GB-72 (assembly GCF_003026095.1). Taxonomy (NCBI): domain Bacteria; kingdom Pseudomonadati; phylum Pseudomonadota; class Gammaproteobacteria; order Vibrionales; family Vibrionaceae; genus Photobacterium; species Photobacterium sp. GB-72. Next base: position 27,065 of record NZ_PYNV01000003.1, read on the forward strand.
TAGTGCCGGCCATACATTTTGATGTAGCCTTTTAATTTCCAAAGCATATTCATAATTGATTAGCTGGCTCTTTATTGTCTTGAAATTGCATCGAATATCTTTGCATTGATAATGCGGCATCAGCCCGAGAAGGCATTTCACAATTGATATGACGTTTTTGGGCTAAATACTCATCAAAGTTTTCTTCATTTCCTGCCTCTAGCTGTTTTTGCTCAAGTAAAGAGTTGTATGCCAGCATTTGTAATTGCGTCATTTCATCGTCAGAGAGCGTATCGCTCAAATATCCTTGTTGGTGCTCGTCTGAATAGCTTTTCATTAACGTTGTGAAGTTTAGGTTTTCTTGCTCCATAACCGATAAAATCTGTGCTGAAGGCGTTAACTGGCTGGTATCAAACTTGGCTTGTTCACGCATCACGGCTTTCTCATAGCCATTAGTATTCTGCCCGCCATCCATGATGGTCGCCATTTTGGCTAACAGGTTCATTAGTGGTTTCGCCAAATCCGTCAGTAGCACCTCACCATTCAAGGTAGGCAACATCAAATTCGGCTTTCTGCCCTGTGTCGCGACCAACTCTTGCCTTTGCATAATCAAGGTTCTTTCCTGCTTACTTATTTCAGGGCTAGGCGATAATGCGCTGTAAAGTAGAAATAGATCGATGAATTGACTTTGAAGTTCATCAATACCAAGCGGTAACAAAGGATTATTGTCCAAACTGCGTAATTCTATGTATTCCACCCCGTAATGACACATGGCCACCAATGGGCGCATTTGTGCATTGACAATTTTAGGACGTATGGAACCGTATAATTCATTTTCGAGTTGAAGAACCGAACCATTCAACTGCTGATGCTCTGCTAAGTATGAATATTGCACACTGGGTTGAGTTAATGCTTTGCATAGTCCGATCAGATAATCCTGTTTGCTATTAAAGCTGATCGGGAATCGAGATTGCTCACTACTTCCGTACCCTAAGTTACTTAAGCGCAACGATGTCGCCCAAGGTAAGTAATCTGTCGTGCTATCTAACTGCAGTAACTGATAAGGCTTATCTCGCAGATAGCTCTTGTCGGCTGCGGGTGAAGCACCAAACAAATATGGAATGATCCAACCATTGCGTAGAACATTGCGGATCAGATGAAAATATCGCTCAGAAATAAAATCTTCTAGCGGCAATTGACTTTCTGTATTTGCATGAAGCATCTGCCAGAAAGGTTTTGGTAACGAAAAATTGTAATGAATGCCTGAAATAAGCTGCATTCTTTTTCCATAACGGTTTGCTAAGCCTTCTCGATAACGCATCTTCGCCATACCCACATTGGATGTGCCATAATTTGCTATCGCAATATCACTATCTAAAGGTAGAGACGGAGGCATACTTGCCGCCCACATTGATTCACCTTCCGGCAAATGTGTAGCTACAAAGTGGTGTAACGAAGCCAATTTTTTAAATGTTTCCTTTCTACCGGTCACCGCAGGCGTCACTAGTTCCAACTGTGCTTCTGAAAAATCGGTCGTGATGTATGGGTGAGTCAGTGCGGAACCTAGCGATTTCGGATGGGGCCGGTGCGAAAGCTGAGCACTTGGTGTCACTCGAAGCATTTCACGCTCTATACCACGACGAACACCTTGCAGTGTATCTTGCACATCATCACTTGCTATAAATACCAACAGCGACTCATCAACCAGAGTCTCTATATCAATTGGGGTGGCTTTATTTTTCATTTGTCTTATTCAATAAAAGTGTTATTCACTCTGTGAAGACGCAATAAAACCAAAAAAGACGCAAAAATATTCGCTATTTTTATAATTAATTTTTGACGAAAATGTGGATGGGAAAGGCAAGGAAAAAACGCTGTTGTTAGGCAAGGTAATGAGGCTGTCACAAGTGCATCATAGTAAAAATCATGCAGTTGTACGCCCCAGTATTCAAGAAATCATCTAGAGTGTGGTCACCTGGGCTGATTGATGAACACCGTCATTCATCGCGCTTGTTTTGCAGAACTCTACGCACTTTGGATCAGGGTCAAAATCGACAATTCCCTCACCTCCTTCTTCGATGTTGCAGCAATCCATTAAGATCTCTTTTAGCTTTACGCGACCTCGTTGAATGCGACTCTTCGTTGCTGAAAGTGATAGCCCTAATTGTTCAGCAACAGCCTGCTGCGACAATCCATCAAGCTCTGCAAGAATCATCACTTGCCGGTATTTCTCGGGCAAGCAATCAAACATTGGACGTAAACACTGCGCCACCGCTTGCAGGTTAATTAGCTCTGCTGACATTTCTTCTGCCACTTGATTGTCAAGCAACTCTTCGTGAATTTGTTGAGTCCGATAAAAATCCATAATCGTATTATGCGTAATGCGATACAACCAATTGTGGAGCTTATCTCTCGATTCTAGTTGTTCAATCTTTTGACTGGCCTTGATGTAAACGTCCTGCAAAATGTCATCAGCTAAATCAAGATCTCCCGTCTTTTTCACTATGTAACTTCTTAGTTGATCTTTGTGTATGAGCCACTCTGCTAACATAGCGTTTCCTCAATTATCGATACCTACTCACTATATTTCGATAATAATCGAAATATAGTGAGTAGGTAAAGCGCAAAGATCTAACAATTCAAGCAACCATTCCCTGTCACATTTAAGGCATCCCATGTCCGCGCAAATGAAAGCAACAAAATGAGCTACTTTTTCAGGCTTACGTTTCTTGTCGCCACGGTCACTCTCAATACCTCGCTAGTTTTAGGCGCAATATCTACTCCACTCAGCCCTGATAGTGATAGAATCTGCATATCAGAATTACCGAGAAACTCTATGTTTATCCATCACGTTAACGACATTGACTGGCTGGTGATCACAGCTTTTGAAGAATTCAAAACTATGTTTATCGAAGAAGCCGGTAAAATACCTTATTGCTTCTCTACCACCAGCGAATTAAGCCTGATTGATCAAGCCAAGCGGACTTATGGGTATTTGCCTGTACTCCGCGGTGTTATCACCGATACAGGTACATTTCAAAGCAAAGATAACGAAGAAGGTTTGAACCCACAACTTGCTTGCCTCGTTGAAGGACGCGGTCGAGTGTTCATCTATCACGGTGGCTTTGTCGCTTTTGTGGATGACGAGCAAACCTTTATAACCCGAATAGACTGAAAATTGATCAGTAATTACTCATCGAAAAATTGGCATCCCTCCCCGCTCATCCGTCAGCATTTCATTTATTAACAGCAGCCTATAAATATTGCCCGATTAAATACAGCAAAAAGGCTAAGTGTATTGCACTTAGCCTTTTTCATACGCTGAATAAGCGCTTTATTCTTCGAAACTAAAACCTACTTTCGAATTAACTACTTTGCCCATTCAATGCCAGTGCCATACGTTGATGAGTGCGGTAATTGGGAATCGAAATAAATTGATTCTGAATCGGTTTAGCGCGAGGGCTATCGTAACCGTAAATATCAGGACGTATCGCTAACTGACCATTCGGTGTTACCCATGCCGTTAAGTAAGCCACATCAAGGTTCACATGTGTATCCAAGCCAATCTCACGGTGGTTGTTGGTATTAATCATATCGTCAACAGAAGGCAAGTTAGGCATATTTTGGTAAGACAAAATAAGTGTCGCCATTTTACGTGGTTGTTGTACACGCATACAGCCAGAGCTTAAATCACGATGACGACGATTAAACAATGGATACTCTGATTGCGCTTCATCATGCATATACACAGAGAATGAATCAGGCATCAAAAATGCAACTCGTCCAAGCGCATTTTCAGGGCCAGGATCTTGACGAAACTCATGAGTAAATGTTTTTGGATTTACCGTTGCCCAGTCAATAGAACTCGGTGGCACAACAGAGCGATCACTCCAGCTATTAATCACATCCATACGACTATTCGTTAAGAAATTAGGATTTGCTTTAGCCGATGGAATCGTATTCTGCACTTTAATGGTTTCAGGTACATACCAGTATGGGTTTATCACAACCGTATTAATGTATGACTGAAACAAATTGGTTGGACGTTTTGGCATCCCATCAATAATTTTCGACTCAAATACTGGCTTTTGATTATCGTATAGCGTCATTTTGTAATCAGGAATATTCACAATAATTTGTGGACCATCCCCTTCTAATTGGGCAAAACGCTCACGTTGTAAGTTTAATGCAGCAAGACGTACCAAACTTGAATAAGGGCGTGTTAATTGACTCATAACGTCAGGCCCGATAATGCCGTCCATCTTCAAGCCATAGTTTCCTTCAAAAGCTTTGATCGCTTGGTTAATCACACCAGTATTGGTAATTGTTGCTTGAGCCACAACTTGTTGATACTCAGGCTGAGTTAAATAACCCAGATTCCAAAGCACCGTTGCAACTTTGTCGCCATAAGGGATCGGCTCACCAATGCTAATAACCTTATCGAAGTGAACAACACTTGAATCCAGTGGGTTAGCTGGCAAACTTAATAAATGGTTAATCACCCCCATTGTTGGAACAAACTGCGAAGAAGGAATAAGAGAATTGATTTTTTGAACCGTTAATGGGAAATATTTCTGCGCCATTGTTAACGACAAAGGCGTTAATTTTACTGGCTGTGAATTGTATAACGGTCGAGGATCTTGCATTAACTGGTGCACATAATCCACGTACACCAAATAGGTATCCGTTAATAGTAAATCAAAGCCACGCTCATCTTGCCTTGTCTCTAATTTCTTCAACTCTTGTAGGCGCTGCTTCATACCAGGTAGTGTATCTGAATCTGCCAACGCTTGTAATTGCGGCATGATCGCACTGACAAGCGCAGGGTTTAACCAAAATGGCATGAAGTTATTATCAGCATATAGTGCATCTAAGATGTTATCGTTACACACTTTTACGGTTGATTGCGGACATAAAGACGCAGTGCTATTTATCTTAACACCATCTAACACATGCCAATCTAAATCTGGTTGCGCCACATTATTAGCAGCGAAAGCCGAGCCACAAGTCAATAAAGCCGAAACCGCCATTACCGAACCAATGAATGTATTTATTTTTTTTCGACTAAACTTCATCCAACATTCCTTAACTAAAACTAAGGAAGTAAAATTTTACCTCCTTAGCATTTAAATCATTCTCATTAAAAAGTGACAAAGATTTCAAAGTAACTAATAGTGAGTAATTTATGCTAAAAAACGATAAGTGGAAATAACACTTTCGGAATATTAAATTTTAACCTGAACTTTGTTCGATTGCGGTTGATAAAAAATGATGCAGTAAAGATCATTAATTGTTTGTTTTGTTAAAATAAATTTCTCAAAAGTGCCAGTGAATCATTATTTACAAATAGTAAATAAAAGCGAAATAAATTGAACGATATTCGGTAATTTAAAACTAAATGCAAACCAATAATAGAAATGAACTGATTCTTTTTTTGTGCACGCGAATGCCGCTAGTTATTCTAACTCATTTCTAGCCCAAAACTTGTTAGATCAAAAACTCATTCATACAGTATTAACTTGATTTTGGATTAGTTTTATTTACTGTATATATCAACAGTTATAATGAAACGTGGTGATTTTATCGCTTGAGTTCCGTTTTTAATAAGAAACATTTCTCGTTAAAAACAGAGATAAACCCATAAATAATTGATAATTAAACAATTTAATATTTCGATTTGTATTTAATAAGACTGATTAAATACATTTCTTACTTTTCACACCCTCTTTCAAATCGATAAATGTAAGAAAGTGCCATCAAGTTCATAATATGCAACGATTATATCGAGTATGGTAAAGGTATTTCATGAGTATATTTTTGCGCGAAAGTAAGAATGCTTATTAATATACTGTTAAGGCCACACAGGAAGATTATGCTAAATCGAATTATCGCAATTTTTGTAAGTGCTATTTTTATCTCTACAGTTGCACAGGGGAAAGAAGTGACTGATAAAACCGAAATAGGAAGCTCTGCGACAGAGTGGCGCCACATGTATTTCATTGGAATATCTAAAGGAAGCCCAAATGAAATAGATTTATCGGAGGGGCAAGTGCAAGGCTTGCTGTCTATGGTAAATGTTGGCCCTGCAATTTCTAATGGAGCAGCCATTAAGCCGGAATACCTTATCAATTCAAAAGGCACGACACCCTGGCTTGCTATGTTCGCATTAGTGCACGCCAAGCAGCCTTCTGCGCTTCCAATAATTGCAGAAGGGAAATCACGGATTCATATACCCACACAATTTATTAGTGGTACTTTTAATAGCCATAACAATTGGCCTCCCGAGATGCTTGCTAAATATGATATGAAATTAGAGGGGTATAATACGTTTGTAATACCTTTTCTAATCCACTCTAGCGCAAATCCAGTCAGTAATTTATCTCAATCAATGAAGGCGCCAGATGGCAGTCTAGAAATATTTAATGTTAATGAGTTTTCGGAGAAATCACCTGAGGAGCTTCTAGTTAAAATATCAGACATAGTGAAATTCATTAAAGAAAGTAGGCCTGATATTGCGCAAGCGGTGCAGCCTTAACAAGTCAAAGCACGCAGATAAGGATCGTATTTCAATGAAACAACAAACCCTGTTTTCAGGTAATATATTTGTATTATACAGTCAATTTTACATTGAGTGTGAAGACCCAGATGATTCACTGCTACCTAGTAATCCTTTTCATAAACAACAAAATGGACTCTGTGGAGCTGCTCAGAGCGAAAGATTATTTTTTACAGCGGCTCCTACAGACTCATTAATCAACCTTGAAATCGAACTACTTGACTCAAAGCCAGAGGTAGATGAAAACTTCGATGAGATTGTTGAGGTGTCATTTACACGAGGTGCTAAAGATATACTTTTATGTGAATGGGCTCATGAAGAGGAATATCCATTAAATATACCAGAAGGAATCTATCGAGTACGTTATAACATAAAAGGTTTTGAGCTCGATTATGATTATGAAAATATGGAAGAGCCGGAAGATGACGAAGAACTATTACCTCCTCTCGACGGCCAAAAATACTTAATTCAGTTTTGGCCAAGTGATTTCAAAAGTGATCAAATACTTAAGAAGACTTCTGAATATGCTGCTTATTGGCATAATGTCGCAAAAGAAAAAAGCGTATAACCAACTGATATTTTAAAATTATTTGGAGTTACCCTTACTTTTTAGAGCAAAGTGCATAACAAACTTTTGTCCAAAAACGAGTTAGCTATTACGCTAACTCATTGTGAGCACTAAGCGACTTGCCATTACACTCACTTAAAAGAGAATATATCTAGTAAGTACTAAGAAAAATACCAACAACCTCCCCCTCTAAGCTGACAATTACCTGACATAACACCACAAAAATAGCGACTTTTGTCATAACCCTGTAAAAAGTAAGTTATTCTCACTGCAAATGATTGCTTTTAATTTATTAACAATCTAACATCTTCTGCAATATTTATTCATATATTGAAAAAGGGTTTTACATGAAGAAGTTATGTTTAGCAGCAATGGTAGCTACAGTACTTGTTGGCTGTAACGCAGGTGACGAAGTTGTAGAACACGGCGGTATCGACATCAATAATTTATCTCAAACCCAAAAACAAGATTACGCAGAGTTAACTGCCGATGCATTAGCAGTCATCGCGCAAGCGGCTGATAATTGTTCAAATGGAATGGCTGTTGGCGAGACAAAACAATGTGACCTTAGCGCTAGCAATACAACGACAAACATTATTGTAGCAAAAGGCCAAATTGACGTTGAACAACAGGAAAATCAAACTGTTATTGTTCATACAACAAAAGCAATGGAGTTTACCTCTCCAAATGCAGTGACAAACGGTGAAGTCATTTCACTTAATTTCAGTGAAAACCTTGATAAAGATTACAACATGACCCTTAAAACGCTACCTGGCGGAAATAACGTTACCTTTAAGGGAATGCTCATTAATACCGCTGACAGCGATGCAAAATATTGGTCTACTGAATCAACAACTGGGCTAGCTCTTAAATATGATGCCAATATCAAGCTTCCATCCCTTATCAGCGGTAATGCCGTAATTACTGGTAAAGATAACCAGACATTTAATTGGTCTACTGATAGTAATGGCGATATTACCGCTCAATAGAGTTACGCCTAGCATTCATTAACCAGCACTATAATCTAGTGCTGTTTTTTTACATTTAACCAATTGTTTATTAAACAATAAATTTCTTCCAGCTACGATAGCAGAAATAAGCAGTAACCTTTACTTTTCTAGGTTCAGTTAACATCATTTAATATCTGAGCAGTTCTGTTAGACAAGTGTCATGAAAATTATTTGAAAACAACCATTACTGTCATCTCTTTGTCAAAACCAAGTCATTAACACTGCGAATGATTGCTTTCAATTTATTAACAACCTACCCTCTCTCACAGTATTTATACATATATTGATAAAAGGTCTTGTATGAAGAAGCTATGTTTAGCGGCAATAGTAACAACAACATTATTAGGTTGTAATGTTGGTGATGAAGTTGTAAATCACGGCGGGATTGATGTTGATAACTTGAGCCATGCTGATTTACAAAACTATGCAGACGTAACTGCAGATGCCTTAACTGTTGTAGCAAAAGCAGCAAAGGACTGTGCTGAGAATCTACCGGTTGGTAATTCTAATGAATGTTATATTCCTGAAATTCAGGGAAATATTGATATTGCTGTTACAAAAGGCCGTATCAAGGTAGAAAAACAAACTGACAGAGTTGTTATTCATACCATTGAAGCGATGCAGTTTACCACCCACAACGCGATTGCAAATGGCGAAATTATTTCATTATCTCTGGATAAAAACACTGATGATGATGATTACATCATGGCGATGAATAATAGTAATCAAATCACATTTAAAGGTATGTTGGTTAATACTGCGGACAACGATACTACATACTGGTCTACCGAATCTACATCGCCACTGACTTACCGATACAATATCAATGAAGTTCATCCTTATATCACAAATGGTAGCGCGATTATTTCAGGTAAAGGTAACCAGTACTTTACTTGGTCTGCTGATGCAGATGGCGACATTTCTGTTATTCGATAAATGAATGATCGCCCAGCACGTCATTATACATTGGTCTATGCTGGACGATTAATAGAATCTTATTCATTACTATAATGAATCACGCTCTATTTTAAATTAGCTGCAACACTTGTTTAATTAACGTCACCCCTTCTGGGGTAAACGATAGAATAAACGCCGCGCAGTTAAGTATGATCATTGCCCATAATATGGCTTTAAATGGCTGTTTTTGAGATTTATGGCGCAATATCTTTTGTGCCCATAACGCACCAGGCCATCCCCCCACTAAGGCTAATATATGCAAGCTTGCTTCTTTGGTTCGCCATTTATCTAACTCAGCCGCACGTTTATCATGTGCATACACCGCAAAAGTCACAACGCTTAATACTAAATATCCAATCAGTACTTGATAAGGGGTATTAAAAAGCGCCACTGATATCGCAACAAAAGCCAAAAAGATAACACTAAACCACTGTGACTTTGAAAAAGGTGCGGTGTATTTATCTAAACCTGAATGTGCTTTGGTCAATGTCACTGTTGTTGCTGACATGCGCCCTTTTTTATCTTTACTTATACGAAATGTTACGGCCTCATTGATACGAGGACGACACTGTTTATCCGGCAAGGCAGAGACATGAAAAAAAACATCTTGCTCGCCGTTATCTGGTGCAATAAATCCAAAACCTTTTTGTTGATTCCAGCTAATAATCTTTCCCGGTTGGGCCATGTTTGTTCCTAGCTTAAAAAATGTCGTCTATCGCGACGATAGACGTTGTTTTAAATGTTGATGGGCTGAATCAGAGATATCGCTACCCCATGCTTGACGCGCTAACCTATCAGCCGCCACTAATGTTGAACCTGAACCAAAAAACGGATCGGCAATAACATCACCTTCAACACTACTTTGCTCTATTAATATCTCTAATAGTGGGACGGGCTTTTCTGTCGGATAACCGCGATAAACACGCTTACATTCCAATACATCTGGAATCGATAAGTTATTCAGTTTTCGCTTACCTTTTTCGAAAAACAAAATAAATTCATAACGTGCTCGATAATGGTATCCCATCCCTATCGCGACTTTATCCCACACGATGGGTTTCCAAAACTTAAACCCCACCTGCTCTGCAATCGGTTTAATGTGAAACATTGTTTCTTGATCACAGAACAAATAGAAATGACTGTTTGGTTTTAAAACGCGATAGGCTTGCGTCAATAAACTTTCAAATCGTTCATTGGGGAAAATATCAAACCATTGGTTACTCGATCCTTTACTTTGTTTTAATCGCGTTGTTGTTCCCACTGAGCGGTGTTTTTCAAGCGACTCATAAGGTGGATCGGTGATCATCAAGTCAATACTTTGATCGGGCAAAGCTGTTAACCACTCAATCGCATCTTTTTGGAAAATTTGCATCAACAAACCTAATCTAATATGTGGGAGGAGAAACACGCAAAATAATGTCCGTCATAATACGTTAAATAACAAAAAACTCATAAAAATGTGATCTAGAATTAAATGTGTGCATATTCTTAAAGGTAATATCGTCTAATTCCAATATGGAATAATTAAATCACCAAGGATAAGGAACAGTGATGAGTAAACGCGCTTTGGTTGTCGAAGGTGGGGCAATGCGTGGCATTTTTGCCACTGGTGTATTAGATGCTTTTATTGAACGTAGTTACAACCCATTTGATTTTACTATCGGCGTATCAGCAGGCTCTGTAGTACTCATGGGATATCTGTGTGAAAGTTATCAACGTAACTATAAAGTTATTACCGAATACGCACGCAGTAAGGAGTTCATTAATTACAGACGTTTTGTTAAAGGTGGTAACTTAATTGATATTGATTGGTTATGGAACACCAGTATCAGTCATCTTCCTTTAGAGCTACACAAATATGAGAATCGTAATGTCCCACTTTACGCCACAACAACGGTGGTCGATACGGGTGAGCCTAACTACGTTGAAGTAACACGTAACAACTTAAATGAAGTGATGACTGCAACATGCGCCCTACCGATCATTTACCGTCAATTTCCACAAGTTGGCGGTATTGAAATGAGCGATGGCGGTATTGCCGATCCTATCCCAGTGATCGAGGCTTACAATAAGGGCGCACGTGATATCACAGTTATTCTATCTCATGCTCAAGGTTTGTTTGCTAAAAATCGACAAGTGCCATGGTTAACACGTCGCTTATTCCGAACAAATCCCGTGTTTGGGCAAGAGTTTTTAACCAAAGAGTCTCGCTATAATAAGGCATTGTATTTTATTCATAATCCGCCAAAGGATTGCAAAATCACCGCCATTGCACCTGATAAAACGTTTATGATTAAAAGATTAACTAAAGATATCAGTAAATTAGATCAAGGTTATCAACAAGGTAGAGAAGCAGGATTAAGGCTGATCAATAATGACCTTCAATTTAAGCCATGATATTTAATGACTTTTTTACTACAAATAGCATCACTATTACGTATACTGCCCGATTCAATTTACACCACGGTTAGTTTTAGATGATTATTTTTACCACCAATGTTGGCGATATTACGATTGAGCTGAACAAGCAAAAAGCGCCTGTTACGGTTAAGAACTTCTTAAAATATTGCCAAGACGGTTTTTACAACGACACTATTTTTCACCGAGTGATCAAAGGCTTTATGATCCAAGGTGGTGGTTACACTGTGAAAATGAAAGAAAAACCAACCCGCGCCCCCATTGTTAATGAAGCAAACCGTGGTCTGAAAAATGTGATAGGTACTATCGCAATGGCAAGAACAGATGCCCCGCATTCAGCAACGGCTGAGTTTTTTATTAATGTTGCTGACAATGATTTTCTTGATCACACAGCAACAACAAATGCGGGCTGGGGATACACTGTTTTTGGCGAAGTAACGGCTGGAATGGACGTAGTAAACAAAATTTCAAAAGTAAAAACATTATCTGTTCGCGATCATGACGATGTCCCTCGTGATCCGATTGTGATTGAAAAAGTCACTATCATTGAATAGTAAAAAGCCCGTATACGTTTAACTCGCTATGATCGAGTTAGCGTAATACGGGCTTTATCGTTAACTGTAAAGGCTTAAATATCGCTACAAACCTAATGTAAGTTTTCTTGCTTCTCGCCTAGCTTGCGGCGTTAATATACCAATATTCGATATAAGAAAATGATCAACGAAAGGGAAATCGGTTTCACTGTAATTTCGCAATACTAACCCTATCGCTTGCTGCACCTCATAATCACTATCATCGGCTAATAGCAGTACAGTCTCGCACAGTAAGTCGACATTGGTATGCTGTTGGTGATGACAATGCGCCAATAATGACGCTCGTTTCAACCATTTATTATCAGACTCTCGCCATTCAATTAGTTTTGATTCAAATTCGCGATGCCCTAACACAACAGGACTGATTAACTGCTCAACTAAGCGATCAGCAATATCAACCCCATCAACAGTTTCCAGCATTTCTTGATAAGTATGAAAAGCATGTTCATTTCTAAATGCATGGTAATACTCACCAGCATCAAGTGCTAAATAACGCTCTTCACGATAAACACCGGACCATAGCCAAAGCAGTAAGCGACGATAATTTTCTGCATTATCAATTTTTGTATGTGCTCTCGCATCTTTAAAAATTTCACTTCGCTGCTCGGCATTAACCCCATAGCAAGGCTGATTTACCCTAAGTGTTTGTTGCATATTGGCAGCAACCGCTTTATCTGCAACTTTGGCTAAGTGCTGCTGTATATAAATAACCATAGGTATAACAAGTGACATTGGGCGAATCTTTCCTTTTGCACTGTGTAATGACGCTATGACACTACACATTATGGCCAATTGGCTGACTTTTTATTATATAAACGAACCAAATGGAACGCTGTTCGCTTAACTGTTTCATATTCACTCTAAACAATCAATTTATAAAACACTTTATAATCCCAAGCGATTCGAAACCGTTTTATTTTAGGTTATCAATAGCAAACTAGTTATCAGCACAATCTTCCATTTTTTGTATACAGATTAATTGAGCAGCGTGCAAAACTAAAAAGTGTAAACATCTAATAACACTTCTATCTTTTTTACAGAAATTAACTAATTCATTACAATTAATGATTTTCAACCCCGCCAATGCGTGATAAATATGTTAATTATGTAAACTCAATCAGTTTAAATAACTTTTTATTTTATGATTTATAGTCAAAGATTTTCATATTTCTCATAGTGAAAAGGATATTTAAGACTAAATATTTATAACAATTATGACTCACTACAATCATTAACAGGATGTTTTATGGACACATCAACTTCTCCAACCGCTAATCGTGGAAACTGGAGTTCACGAATTGGCTTTGTTATGGCCGCAGCAGGATCTGCTGTTGGTTTAGGAAACATTTGGAAGTTTCCTTATACTGCTGGCGACAATGGTGGCGGCGCGTTTGTTGCTATTTACTTGTTTTTCGTTATTTTCATTGGCTTTAGCGTCATGCTAACTGAATTTGCAGTGGGACGTAAAACAGGTTTGTCTGCCGTTGGCGCATTTAAAACCACCGATCGTCGTTGGACGTTTGTTGGCATCATGGGGGTATTAAGTGGCCTACTTATCATGGGGTTTTACCCTGTTGTTGGTGGTTGGGCCATTGCTTATATCTATAAAATTTCAACCGGATTATTAAGTACGCCAACGGCTATTAACGATAGTTTTGGTAGCTTTATTTCTGATCCTATACAACCGCTTTTCTGGATGGGACTTTACCTTTTATTTAATATTTTTGTCGTTATCCGAGGCGTTTCAGGTGGTATAGAAAAAGCAGGTAAAGTGTTAATGCCACTGCTTTTCATTATCTTAATCATTGTGTCTATCAAAGGCCTTACCTTACCTGGCTCAATGGCGGGCTTAGAGTTTTTATTCAAGCCTGATTTTTCAAAAATTGATAGTTCTGTTGTGCTTGCTGCACTGGGACAGGCGTTCTTCTCACTAAGTTTAGGTATGGGCTGTATGCTGACATACGGCAGTTACTTACGCAGAAAAGAGAATATCGTACAAACCACCGCTATGGTTACGGCGATGGATACGGGGGTAGCATTACTCGCCGGTATCGCTATGTTCCCTGCAATGTTTGCGTTCAGCATGGAACCTTCTGCAGGGCCAGGTTTGGTATTTGTCGTTGTTCCGCAATTGTTTGCTGAAATGGGTGGCATCGGCTTCTTACTTGCAATTTTATTCTTCGTTGCTTTAAGTGTGGCGGCATTAACCTCGTCAGTGTCATTACTGGAAGTGGTCGTTGCCTACTTAATTGACGAGAAAGGTTTTAGCCGTGTGACTGCGGTGATCAGCGCAAGTATTGTGATGGCGCTACTTTGTATTCTTGCTTCGCTATCTATTGGTGGCTTTGGTCCTAAGCTATTCGACACTGGCGCATTTGATGTCTTTGACTTACTTACTGACAAAATCTTCCTTGCTGTTGGTGGTATGTTGGTGTGTCTATTTGCGGGCTGGCGTTTAGATCGAAGTGAGCTAAAAAAAGAAATTACCAATAACGGAAAAGTGTCATTCCCACTGTTCAACCTTTGGTATGTATTGATTAAATATATCATTCCAGTGGCTATCGCTATTGTTGCAATTTCAGGTGTGAAAGCTGGATTTGATAGTGATAAAGGCGACATCATGTTACTAGGTTTAGCGATTATTGCGCTGTGTGGGGTTTTCTCTAAAAAGCTGTAAATCTATTCGCTACAATCATGACAATATAACAATGAAAGGTTTGTCACTAACAATGACAAACCTTTTTTTTCTTATCGGTATACATTTATTACAAATGAAATCTGGCCATACTTGTATATTTTTATAAATTTGTATTCTCGTATTGAGACCCTTCATAATAATTCGTACACTGAGAGCGTTTAAATAATTAACTGCCATGCATACGGTTTTACTGTAATAAGCTCAATCATAAATCATATTTTTCCTCATTTTCTTATGAATGCGCGACTACACAGCTAATAACAAAATGCCAATACTAACTAGGTGAACTATGTTCAAACGCTTCGAAGGTTTCACGAACGCTTTTCCAAAGCAAGAGCCCACACAACCCCCCCAAGGTATTTTTGCATTTTGTCGCTATTACACTCGTGGATTTGAAAAGCCGTTAGCTTGCATGGCGTTACTTAGTGCTATTGTTGCAATTATTGAGGTTGTGCTATTTGGTTTTATGGGTAAGTTAGTCGATTGGCTAGCAGCAAGTGATCCTAAAACATTCTTAGCTGAAAACGGGACAACCTTAATTTGGTTATCCGTGGTCGTGCTTATCGTAATGCCACTATTAGTCTTGATCTCATCATTGCTATCACACCAAACGTTACTGGGTAACTACCCAATGTCCATTCGTTGGCAAGCTCACCGTTATCTGCTCAAACAAAGCCTGTCGTTTTACCAAGATGACTTTGCAGGACGTATTGCAACTAAAGTCATGCAAACTTCTCTTGCAGTAAGAGAAACGGTAATGAAAACGGCTGATGTTTTCGTTTACGTCTCTGTTTACTTTACTTCGATGTTAGTGATCCTTGCTCAAGCGGATTGGCTATTGATGTTACCTATGTTGGCTTGGTTAATCGCTTATATTGGTATTCAAATTCACTTTATTCCTAAGCTAAAGAAGGTCGCAGCAGAGCAAGCTGATGCCCGCTCGACCATGACAGGACGAATTGTTGACAGTTATACCAATATTGCAACAGTCAAACTGTTCTCCCACAGTAAATATGAAACCGATTATGCCGAAAAAGGGATGAAGGGCTTCCTTGCAACGGTTCATCATCAAATGCGCTTGGTTACCGGATTTGATATTTGCGTTCAATTAGCTAACTACTTATTACTTTTTTCTATTTCTGTCCTTTCTATTTACCTGTGGATGCACAGTGCAATTCAAGTGGGTTCGATTGCAATTGCGATTAGTTTAGCGCTGCGTATTAATGGCATGTCGATGTGGATCATGTGGGAAGTGGGTGCGCTATTTGAAAATATGGGTACCGTTGTCGACGGTATGAAAACGCTGTCTAAGCCAGTTGAAATTGAAGATGAGCCTAACGCTAAGCCATTAGCTGTGCAAAATGGTGGCATTGAATTTGATAACGTAAGCTTTAACTATGGCGAAAATAAAGATGTTATCAACCATCTCTCGTTGAATATTAAACCTGGTGAAAAAGTTGGCTTAGTCGGTCGATCTGGCGCAGGCAAATCAACCTTAGTTAACTTGCTATTACGTTTTCATAATTTAGAAGGCGGAAATATTCGCATAGATGGGCAAGACATTGCGAAAGTTACGCAAGATTCATTACGCAGTAAAATTGGCATGGTAACGCAAGATACGTCTTTGCTTCATCGCTCTATTAAAGACAACATTCTTTATGGTGATCCTGAAGCCAGTGAAGAGCAGTTGCTTTCCGCAACTAAACAAGCACATGCCCATGAGTTCATCGAAACATTGACAGACCCGTTTGGTAATATTGGTTACGATGCTCAGGTGGGTGAACGTGGTGTTAAACTCTCAGGAGGACAACGTCAGCGTATTGCTATCTCCCGCGTATTACTGAAAAATGCGCCAATCTTAATCTTAGATGAAGCAACCTCAGCGTTGGATTCTGAAGTGGAAGCGGCGATTCAGGAAAGTTTGGTTGAATTAATGGAAGGCAAAACAGTTATCGCGATTGCCCACCGTTTATCGACTATTGCAGCGATGGATCGTCTTATCGTATTAGATAAAGGCCAGGTTATTGAGCAAGGTACACACCAAGAGCTCATCAATCAGAAAGGTATTTATGCTCAGTTATGGGCACATCAAACTGGTGGCTTCATTGGCGAAGAAAATCATCACCTTGCCACTGAAAGTTAACTATTAACTTAGCCTATGTGTGATTGATGTTAAAAGAGGTCGCTTAGCGACCTCTTTTTTATAATAAGATTATCCGTATTCAATAGCACTGCCCCTTTCATACAACTCTTCCCTTGATTCACGTTGAAACGCCTAACAACAACATTCCTCATGAAGATAACTCACCAAAAAACAAAAGCTTAATTGAGTTACACGTTGTTACATAAGAATATTTGTTGATTATTTAATTAGCTATTATCATCCCGCTCCCTTTACAAATTTTAAATCCATTTTCCTTTTCTGAGCTTATATGGTTAATAGTCAATCAATTCTAATTGTCGATGACAGTGTAATTATTCAGCAAACGACTAAATTAATTCTGTTGAAAGCGAAATTTGAAGCACAACGAATTTATTTTGCATCAAATGCACAAGATGCAATAAAGCTTTGCCAACGCAATGTATTCGATATCATTTTTATTGATTTTAATTTAGGTCTTGGCAGCACAGGCCTTCAGTTACTTGAGCGCCTCCACCACAATCAATTGATCACTCATCATCCTTTGATTTTTATTGTTACTGCAGATGATTCAGAATCAATTTTGATGGGATTTTCTGAATACCAACCTACAGACTATTTAATTAAGCCTTTTCGTTTAGAAACACTGACAACGCGAATAAATCTCCATTTTAATAAGCATAAGTTTGAAGATGCTGTATTTAACACTTACCAATCAAAGGGTTGGTTAGGTGTACAAGAGTTTATTGAAAACTATTCTTATTGTGATAAATATTGGTCGAGTGTAACAGCCTTGGCTAAACGATTATTGCTAAATAAAGTGGCGACAAGTTATAACGATATTGACGTCATGTTAAATAGTTTACTTCAACAAAATGACTATGTGCCTGCTAAATTATTATTAGCGCAATTATGGTTAGAGCAAAATAAATTTGACCAGCTTACTCCGTTGCTTACATCAATTAATTCTTCTAGCCCACAACAACACCTGACACTATTAGATCTTAAAGCTCGCTCTGCATTAAAACAGAACCGTATAAGCATAGGCTATGAATTTTGGTTAGCGGCGCATAAAGTAAGCCGTAATAATCTCTACCGCTTGTTTGGTTTAATATGGATTGAGTTTTGTCTTCAACACGACACTGAGATCGAACGTCATATCAGAGAAGCCTGTTTTTCACTGCGTTTTTCCATTTGGGATAAACCTCAAAACTACGCATTTTTAGTGTGGGTACAGCTACAACAATACAACAAAAAGCACCAGTCGATAGAGAAACTATGGTGCTCTATTAATCAGCAGCAGAAGATCACTAAGCACGATCGCGCCTATATCTATTTATTACAGGCATATCAGGCCGCTGAAAATGATTCTAATTTGATTGCGTATCGTGAATTTATGAATGCATTAAATTATGTAGAGCACCATGAATATAATGAATTACCAAGCGAATTTCTTATTATTGCGCTAAGTACAGCCATTAAGCTTTCAATGCATACTCATATAATTAAATTTGTAAAGCAGTTGACCAACATTTTCAATTTACAACCTAATGAACCACATAATGTCATTAAGCAGATGTGGCTAAAAGCGCAGACGGCTAAAATTAATGAGAGCAAGTGTGCTGAGTATAGTTATACCTTACAGTTGGTAAAACAAAAACAATTTGTGACGGCTGGACAGTTACTTTTTACATTATGGCCGATGTACCGTTTTGATATCACTTTGGCACGCTGCATAGTGGAACTATTTGCTCGTGGACACCTCGATTTATATGTTAGTGAAAAAAATACTGTCAACGAAGCAAGGTGGGTATTTGAGTCACAAGATATTAAACCTGAATGGTATAAAACATTAAAAACGAAACATACCGTACTCAACCAGCGCCTTTACTAAACGTTAATGAGAATTAAGTCATGCGTCACTTTACTTTACTAATAATTTTATTTATTAGCTCATTAACCTGGGCTGATGACAATGTTCAAAAAACAACATTAAAAGTTGGATACCTTTCATTAGATTGGTCACCGTTATCCTCACTCAATAAAAAGCAAGAAGTCGTAGGGCTATTACCTGACTATATGTCAATTATCAGCCATAACGCTGGGTACACTATTGAAAATATTGTTTATGATACGCCGACTGAAATTCTAACAGCATTAGCACGCGATGAGCTTGATGTTGCCATAGGGGTAAGCAACAGTGCAGAAAGAGAAAAGTTTTTTGCATTTAGTGAGCCTCTATTGGCTTTTCCTTACGCAATGCTTAGCTATTCGTCTTCTAATATTCTCTTAAATTTTGATGACAAGATAATCGCCATTGAAGAGAACAGTGTTCTTAGTGGTTTATTACCTCAAGTTAACGAAAGTATTACCACGATTTCAATGACTGATTCAAAAACCGCTCTCAATTCTGTTAAAAGAGGCGTGGCTGACGCTTACATCGGCAATTCAATTCTTTTAAATAAGCTACTGAAAAGCAATGATCCATCGATCCCATTTGAAGTAACAATACTTGAACAATTACCTTTAGAGCAGTTGCATCTTGCAAGTTCAATAAAAAATAGTGCCATTATCAAACAACTCAATAGCACTATCGTTGCCCTATCTAAAACAGAAATAAATTGGCTTCACAATAAATGGCTGACAAGTAATCAAATTGCTCTACTCAAGGATCCGAGTAAGATTAAACTTACTGGCGATGAAAGTCATTTTCTTGAGTCTTTAGCTACGCTAAAAATTGGTTACCAATTTGATGATAATCGTCTAAAAGATGAAGATATTCTATATCTGCAAGTTGAAGATATCGCTCAAAAAATGAGTTCAGGGCTCGGTATTAATTATGAGTTTATCCATATTAATGACTACTCCCAAGCTAAAGCGTTGCTTGCACAAGGGGATATACATATTCTTAGCGCCGTTGCCACGTCATCATTACGGAAAAAAGAACTGCTTTTTAGCATGCCTTATGGGCAAGAAGGCTGGGTTATTGTAAATAAAATATCAAAACGAAATAGCTACGGAATTACACCTAAAAATAGTATTGGTGTTATTAAATCAAGTTTTGTTAAAAACCTTGCTTTAAACTTATACCCAGATAATAAAACTATTAGTTTTGATTCAAGAAATGACATGCTTGCTGCATTGATTAATGATCAAATCGATTATGCTGTTATTTCACTTAGCCAAGCGCATGTGTTGTTACAAAATGAATACCTTGGCCAATTAAAAATTGTCCCTAGCAAGTTGGATAACCACCAACGTTCAATTAATTTTGCAGTAGATAATAACAATCTTCAGCTAAGAAATATCATTAATAAAGTGATAATGACATTGCCACCAGAAGATCTAACGAATAGTTTTAGAAAGTGGCATTCTATAACCATAAAATCTGACGTTAATTACAGCCAAATCATTGGCTGGGCGATCATAGTTACAACAGTAATTTTTAGTATTATTACTGTAATTATCTATTGGAATCGTCGTTTAAGTCGAGAGATCACACAACGGAAAAATGCCGAACAAAAGCTAACTTATCTAACGAATAATTTTGATGGTGTTTTGATTCAACACTTACAATACAGTGCAAACCCATTTGATATTGAATTTTTATTCATTAGCGAAAAAATCAATCTATTCATTGATTGTGATGCATCTAAACTATACGAAGATCCGGCTTTATTAATTGATATTTTGAAACAGCGTGAAGACTTCGAATCTCTTTATTTAACAATGCAACAGGCAGTTTCTATTGGCTATTGGAGTACTAATTTACAAATTCATTCCAACACGCTTAAACCGCGCTGGATAGAACTACGTTGCCAAATATCGGAAGTTGAAAACGGTTGGCAGTGGAATACTATTATTCTAGATATTTCGCAAACCAAAGAACAACAAGTAGCACTAATGGAAGCTAACGAGAAATCACTGGCTGCGACTGAATCTAAATCACGCTTCTTGGCCATGATGAGCCACGAGATCCGCACGCCAATCAGCGGAATTCTAAGTTTATTAGAGCTAATGGAACCACATGCGAAAACTAATGAATTACGACAAATTCATCATAATTTATCACAATCAGGGCGTAACTTGCTCAACATTGTCAATGATGTATTAGATTTTTCGAAAATTGAAGCTGGTAAGCTCAGTATTAACCCAAGTGAAAATAATATTTCGGATCTTATTCATGAATTAGTACAGCCCCACTCTATTCATGCACAGCAAAAAGAAATTACATTCACCTTGTGGCTCGATCCTTCCATAGCACACTGTTTACTGTTTGATGAAGTACGTTTAACGCAAATTCTTAATAATCTTATTAACAATGCGATTAAGTTTACCGTGCAAGGAAACATTCATCTGGCTGTTGATATGCTCCAAGAATCAGCATCAGAACAAAAGCTGACATTCTCTATCACTGATACGGGGATTGGTATTAAACCTAAAGATTTAGAGCGTTTATTTCAACCATTTGTTCAAGTTGAGCAAAACAGTAACCGTCGCTTTAGTGGTACAGGGCTAGGTTTATCCATTTGCCACCAATTAGCCCAACTAATGGGTGGTGAAATTGTCGCGAAAAGTGACATTAATGTTGGCACTACATTTAGTGTTACGATCCCCTTCACTGTTGTTGAAAAGAAATCAGTCAAGCCGTTACATAAACATTGTGGCTTTTTGGGCGATATTGACGAGCAGTTTTTAGAGTTATATTTACAATCATGGCATTGCTCATACACAAAAATTGCAATTGCAAATAAAGCTAAATTACCAGCATTCATTCTAACGAATAAAATCAATACGATTATCGTGAAAGACACATGGCTTACTGATCACAATATTGATGCAGCATGGTTTAAGGCTAATTTACCGTCAATAAACGTTATTACAATTAGCTCTCCGAGCCATTTTTTCACTCAAAGCACCTCGGAAGGTTATATCATTTCTTGTAATCCATTATTGCCGAATCTGTTCTATCAAGCGCTAGCAAAACAGACCTGTAAAAATACCCTATACCCTGATATAACCACCACAGAAAAGCGTGTATACACCTATGAGCAGGCTGTTGCAAAAGGGCGTTACATTCTGGTTGCAGAAGATCACCCTATTAACCAGCAGATCCTTAAACAACAACTAGAGCAACTTAACTATGCCGTTGATATTGTCGATAACGGTCAAAAAGCACTAGATGCATTAAGCAAGAATTCATATGATCTATTACTAACAGATTGCCATATGCCAGAGCTTGATGGTTTTGAGCTGGTTAAAGCCATTCGTAAACAAGAACAGATAAAAGCTGCTAAGCCTCTTCCTGTATTGGCGTTAACAGCAGATGCGCTATCTAACGAACAATTTTTTAAAGAGATTGGATTTGATGCGTATTTAATTAAGCCAATAACATTAGATGAATTAAATACCGTATTAAACCAATGGCTACCGAGTAGAAATTGTGACAATGTCACGTCAACATATGAGCACCTCGTCCCTAATACGTTAACGGATAGTGAAAGCACAACGGATTTAGTTAATATTAACGAGCTTATTGATATCTTCGGTGATAGTGAAACAGCCTATACATTGCTCGATCAGTATCTTGCATCATGTATTAAAGACCAGCATGAATTGAATATGGCTATTAACGAAAATAATATTGAATTAGTAGGCTTAATTATTCATCGAATTAAAGGTGCAGCTCGCGTCATGACGTTCCACCAGCTTGATGCACTTTGCATCGATGTGGAAAAGGATATTCAACAGCATAGAATAGAGACTTTACAGCACCATTATGAATCATTAATAGCTTTAGTTGGTCAACTCACTCAACAAATCGATAATTTAAAAGGTAACTAAAATGCGCATACTATTGATAGAAGATCATGATTTTCAGCGCCAAGTGCTAACAACGCAGTTAGCTCGTATTATCGATCCTGTTAATGATGAAATTCATTGCGCGGTTAACGGTGCCGAAGCATTAAAAATTATGCAGCAATATCAACCACAGTTATTGTTGTGTGATTTAAATATGCCGGAAATGGATGGCATCAGTTTTCTTGGTCATATTGCAAAACAGCAGTTTAAGGGCGCTATTATAATCACCAGCGCCTTGAAACAAGATATCTTAGCCAGTGTTGAGAAAATGTGTCTTAACTATAAACTTAATTTATTAGGCACATTGGCTAAACCTACCTGTTTAAAGCAAATTAGTGCTTTAATTGAAACAGCAAAGCAAACTAATGCATTACCTGAACGCCTACCGTCTTGTGATATAAAATTGGATGAAGCCTTTATCGATCTCGCCTTTAAACAATACTGGTTTGTGCCTTACTTTCAGCCTATCGTATCGCTTGAAACAGGTGAATGGGTTGCTTGTGAAGCGTTAATACGTTTAGTGCATCCTGAATATGGTACGGTTCCGGCTTACCAGTTTATTGATCAAATCATGGCGCACAATAAAGAAAAGCAATTAGCAATTTACATTATTCATTACGTAATTTGTTATCGTTCATATTTCCATAATCGAAAAATTGCGATAAATATTTCATCTAAAACATTGGCTGATCCACATTTCATCAACTGCGTACTGAAATTAAAAGAACAATATTACGATTTAAATCAATGGTTATATTTTGAACTAACAGAGTCCGATATATTTGAATCAGTCGGTGAAGCCATTGAGTCTGCATCACGCTTGAGTATGCACGAGTTTGTTTTATCCATTGATGATTTTGGTACTGGCTATTCGTCACTTAAGCAGTTAGAAACATTAACGTTTAATTCCCTTAAACTTGATCTTGGCTTTATTCAGGCATTACCAACAAGCATTACGGCACAAGCCATTGTGGAATCATGCTTACTACTCACTAAACGCTTAGATTTAATCACTATTGCTGAAGGCGTTGAAAACCTTGCTTTATGGAAGCAATTACAGGAAATGCACTGTCAACAAGCACAGGGATATTTTATATCTCCCCCTTTGCCATATGACAGTATTGAGCAATGGTATCAGCAGTGGCAACAAAAAAGCGCCTCACTTGCTATTACTCCCGCTGAATAAAAAAAGAGTTAGTGTTTTTGAACACTAACTCTTCTTATGCCCTCTTAAAAATTACAATGCTGCAATTTCAGCTTTTCGCGTTTTAGAGGTCACACAAAAATTCCCACGGCGAGTTCGACATTTTGAGCATCTTTCACACTCAACATCGATGCGATCCCCCTCTTTCCAACGTTTGATCAGTTGTGGCTCCGTCAGTAGCGGACGTGAAAACGCAAACAATTCAATATTTGTATTATCAGCAAGCGCTTCAATTGCACAGTAATTACTTAAGCCACCAACAGTCATAACAGGCACTTTAACGTCTTCACTTATCACACGGCCATATTCGCTAAAGTAACCTTCCGCTTGAATCTCATAACCATCATGCACTTCACCAACCATAGTATCGGCTTTGCCATGAATATTGCCTGAGATGATAATGGCATCAACCCCAATCGCTTCCAGTTTTTTACAAATAACACGCGTTTCTTCAAAAGTTAATCCACCTTCAAAAAATTCTGTCGCGGTTAATTTCACTAGGATCGGGAAATCTTTACCGACTAACTTTCTGATCGCATCGTAAATTTCAATTAAGAAACGCATACGATTTTCAAGGCTACCGCCGTACTGATCTTCACGTTGGTTGTAGTAAGGGCTTAAAAACTGATTTATTAAATAAGTATGCGCCGCATGAATTTCTACACCATCAAAACCCGATTGTTGAGCACGTAAGCTTGCTTGGGCAAATGCATTAACGATGTAATCAATTTCTTTTTGTGTCATTGCTTTACCCAATGTTTGGGTACTTTTTTCACACACGGCACTAGGTGCAAAAATAACACGTTCGCCAAGATTATAGGTTGTTTTCGTGCCACCATAGGCTAACTGCATGACAATTTTTGAATCATATTGATGTACAAGCTCTGTAAGCTTTTTATATTCTTCAATAAAAGAATCGTTATACATCCCCATCATGCCTGCATTCGGCTTTTCTTCTTCTACAATATTGGCATAACCCGTGACAATTAAACCAACCTCACCTTTGGCAAGCTCTTCATAGATAGCATAAAGCTTATCTGTCATATGACCTTCTTCTGTCGCCATATTTTCCCACGTTGCACTGCGTACAAAGCGATTTTTTAACGTCATCGAACCAATGTGAGTTGTAGAAAACAAATTACTCAAGGTGAAGCCTCTTACATCTTTTTATGATTTATCATCAGATTGAAGAACAAAAAGAACAGCGACACGATCAAGGTATCGGTTCTTTTTTCTAATATCTGTCAACTTTGAACAGATGGAGGGGATAGTACTGATAAAGGAAGGTGAAAACTTTAATCTGGATTAAGTTAAAGGCAGTTCTGTAGCACGTAAAAGTAATAATTTGGCTTAAAAACGGAATATATCCACATACCCTCTGTATATAGAGCGCAGTCTTGCGAGTAATTTAGCTCATCATAATACTTTTACTTAACCGTTAGTTGCAAAGATCTGGGTTAAATGATGTCCTTTCAATACTCGCAACCCATTGCTGTAACTGCTGGTCTGTAAATAACGGTGCCTTAAATGTATGGATATAATGCATCATTGCACTTACTGATTTGACTACATTATCAGGCATCTCGGTTTTAAAAGTACAATCACCAACAAAAACCACTGCGGAATGAAATGCCGTTTCATCAACACCCAATAAATATTGAAGTGTCTTAGTATGTTGAGCATTTTGATGTAACGGGTTTTTAAATACTGATGAGCGATTAAACGATGCTTGTTGCCATACTGACTGATAGGTCCCACCAAAAATCCACCCTTTAATATTTATCGTTTCCACGACAAAAATACCGTATTGAGAAACAACAAGATGATCAATTTGCGTTGTACCACTTTCAGTAGGCAAGGTTACATTAGTTAATACTTTGTAATGTTTTGCTGGCAAAAGTTTTAATCGGTAATGAACAATTAATTCACCTGCACGACCTTTAAACCACGGTGAATTTACTAAAAACAGAATAAAAACAACCGGAATAATCCAACATAAAGGCTGTAGAGCATTAAATATTATTGATGTCATATCCATGAATTAGGTTATCCATTCCAGTAAGAACGATTGCGCCTCTGTCTAACATTATTTAAGTGAAAAAATTAACGTTTTTAGAGATAAAATACTAAGTCAAAAATATGGCAGTATATTTACTGTTTTTAAAGGTCAAAAATGTAACGTTTTAATACACATGAAATTATATTGAAAAATACACATGGCGTTACATATAAAGCTATTATACAAATCATGAAATACAACTATTTGAGTATCGTTTAAATTTTACTTCTATTTCTACAAATGGAATTTAATTATACCGCTGTTTCATAGTAAAATATTTGCATTATGAATGCGTAAAAGGCATGTTATTAGGCTTTAATTAAAATCTAATTTCGTGGAGTTATATTAGTGTTTAAGCGTTCTACCTCACTTGTTGCACTTACTTTTTCTGTTTTTAGTATTTCTAATGCTTTTGCTGATACCACTCAACATAATACCTACCAAGCTGTCCCGTCCAAAAATGAGTTGATCACTCAAACTGATTTTGGCAATCAAACCTATGTCTTTCACTTTAGCAATGACTCACATCAACTCACCCGTATCGACTTTCTCGACCATATGCCTACTAACCAAAGTGTATGTAAAAGTTGGAAATATGTTTCAGCGCTAAGTAATTACAATGTTGCTAAACAAACCTTATTACGAGTCTCTACTAGCTTCGATCCAACCAATAATACCTGTACTGCTTATGCTTACGCCAGTAATAATGGCGCACAAATGTCGCAAGTTCTCGACCTATTTCAAACCAAAAACTACGTTGACATCGCAGGTTTCAACTTATCAGCTGATGGTTTTACCGCAGCAGTAAACGCATTGTAATCAAAGCGTTAATATCAACAAGAGATCCAAGTACTATTTAGTGACACTTAAATAATCATGTTCTTGGATCTTTACTCTCCTATACGTTTCACGACCATTTCTCCCCTTGTACTTAATCTAAAACTGATACAACAATAAATAGTAATAAATCTCATTATCTTTCATTGCTGGATCCTTATCTCTCAATAAAAAATATTTATAACGATAATAGTTATCATTATTATTTTTAAAATTTTTTAAGGATAGCCATTTTGAAAACGCCCATTATAACGTTGCTTTCTCTTACTGTTGGTTTAACAGTTTCCAATATCGCTTTAGCAAGCACCTACCCCATCACAGTAACGGATGTTGCGGGTAGACAAGTTACCTTTGATCATCAACCTCAAAACATTGCATTTTCAACCAGTCGAATTTTTCCATTGCTAGAAATTATTTATCAAAAAGAAGCAGCAAAGCACCTTGTTGCAGCAAGAGATGATATGCGAGTTTCAGCGCCTAGCATGTATGCCAGTTATATTAAGCAATACCCCTCACTAAAAAATGTTCCAACTATTGGTCTTATTAAATCTGGTGAATTTGATGTTGAACGTTTTATTAACCTAAAACCCAAGCCCGATCTTTTTATCGTTGACCTATCAAATATTAAATTGGCAAAAGATAAAGGCTTATTGAAAAAACTCAATGACGCTGGCATTAAAGTCTTAACGGTCGATTTCCGTGAAAAGCCACTTAAAAACACCGTGAAATCTGTACAGGTTATCGCTGATGCTGTTAACCGTTCACAGCAAGGCAATGCATTCGCCAAATACTATACAAGTCACTTGAATGCGATAAAAGATACACTTGCACAGCATCCAAACGCACCAACTCCGCGAGTATTTATTGAACGAGCTGCAGGTTACAGTGATTCATGCTGCCGTACTTTTGCTAATGGTAATATGGGTGCTTACATCCCAATGCTTAAGGCTAAAAATATTGCGATAGCGCCACTTAACGGTTCTGAAACTGGGCAGATGTCACCAGAGACAGTCATCACCTCACAACCTGATATTTATATTATGCAAACCACCGGTTGGATCACAAATGACGGTCAAGCAACGAGTGGAATTCCTCTTGGTTACTCTCCTAATCATGCCGCAATTAAACAAGCGACAACGGCTTTGATGAATCGACCATGGTTAAAAGCATTAACAGCGTATCAACAAAGTAATGTTTATTCGATTTATATGCCATTTTACAACTCGCCTTATAACTTAGTGGCGATTGAGTATTTTGCAAAATGGTTACACCCTTCACTTTTTTCAAAGCTACAACCAGAAAAGACATTTGAAGAGATGAACCTTAAGTTTGGTAATCGTCATCTAAGTGGTCAGTTTGGTCAAAATAACGTTAAGGCAATGAGTCAGTGAACAGCATTACAGTCGAATTGAGAGCTCACCATATTCGTTCTCGTAATAAAAGAATTGCACTGATCAGCCTTGCCATTTTAAGTGTGTTATTTGTCATTATTGATGTTCTTATTGGCTCACAAGGTCTCTCTTTTTCACAAGTGATCCAAGCGATTTTTACACCAAGCCAAAGTGCTATCGCCAGTCGAGTCATTGTGTGGGATATACGCATGCCAATGTCACTCATGGCCCCTTTTATTGGGGGAGCATTAGCCTTGGCTGGCGCACAAATGCAAACAACATTGCATAACCCGCTAGCCGATCCTTATACCTTTGGTGTTTCAGCGGCGGCAGGATTCGGGGCGTCTTTAGTTATCACTAATGTCGTTGCTCTGCCCTTTATCCCTGCACAATATCAAATAGCTGTTATGGCGTTCATCATGTGTTTATTAACGACGTTATTGATAGCGGGGATTTCGTCGATAAAGCGTATTTCAATTGAAGGTGTGATGTTATTTGGTGTTGCCGTTATGTTTGCATACGATAGTTTGCTGATCATGATGCAATACATTGCCAGCGAAACCCAATTGCAAACATTAGTCTTCTGGCAAATGGGATCGCTAGATCGCGGTAGCTGGGAAAAAATTGTTTTCTTACTGATTTTGTTACCCCTTGTATTAATCATTATGATGAAAGATGCTTGGCGATTATCTTCATTAAAAATGGGACAAGAACGTGCAGAATCGATGGGAATTAATGTCAAACGTCTACGTATGAAGACCTTGGTGTTAGTTTCAATTATTACTTCTATCTCGGTTTCATTTGTTGGCGCAGTCGGATTTGTTGGTCTCGTTGCACCGCATATTGCACGTATGGTTTTAGGTGAAGATCAACGCTTCTTCTTGCCCGCATCATTCTTAGTTGGAGCGGTATTATTAGAGTTAGCCTCTATTGCGAGTAAAGCAATTATGCCAGGGATCATTTTGCCTCTTACTGTTGTAATGTCGATTGTTGGGATCCCTTTCTTTATCTTTCTTGTGATTAAAAAAGGGGGACGCTAGCATGAGCCTTGATATCAATCATGTCACAGTGACATTTGGTAAACAGTCGGTCTTGAATGACTTAACATTGCCCACTATTCACTGCGGCGAAATGGTAGCCTTGATAGGAAAAAACGGTGCAGGTAAATCGACACTCTTGCGCCAAATGACTGCGCTGCTTAAACAATATCCTGAACAAATTCGATACCTTAAACAACCGCTTTCATTAAAGGATATAGGCTATTTACCGCAAGAGCATCGTATCCACGCTAACGTTACGGTACTCGAGTTATTGATCACGACAATGAACATTCACTCAACGTCTTTGATCGCGAAAAAAGAAAGTGCAGAGCAAGGGTTATTCTTATTAAAAGATATGGGGATTTTACATCTCGCTAATAAACAATGTGTAGCACTCTCTGGTGGTGAAAGCCAAATGGTAGGACTTGCCCAAGCGTTAATAAACACTCCTAAAGTATTGCTGCTAGATGAGCCAACTTCAGCACTTGATATGCAAAACCAATTGCGATTACTCAATTATGTTCGCTCCTATACTAAACGCACAGGGGCATGTGTAATTATGGTGATCCACGATCTTAACTTGGCGCTTCAATATGCCGACCATATTGCTGTACTACATAACGGCAAATTATTTGATTATGGCTCACCTAAAACTACAGTAACGAGTGAACTTATCTCTGCGGTATTTAATGTTGATTCGCATATCATTATGGTTGATCACACCCCTATTGTAGTCTTGAAAACAACGCATTAAATAATAATAACAACTAAAAAGCCCGTAACAGAACAATGTGCGTCTGTTACGGGCAAGTATTTGATGACTTATGATATGGGCTAAATATTAGTTTGTTGATACCACGATTTTCTTACCTAATGACATCGCAAGATTATTATCATAATAAGCGGCTTCATTAATAAAGTGAGGGTACGCTTCATAATCCCCTTCCCAGAAAATCTCTGTACCATCGAACAAGGTGAAAATAGGGTCGCCTGAGCGCAGTGGTTCAAAATCATTATCTTGAACAGATTGATGAACCATACCAATTCGCTCCCCTTGTTCATCTACTGGAAGCTTGAGGGTTTCTTCATAACGGTAAGCGTCATAACTTGCAGGTAAGTCAGGCACTTCATTAGTGTTATTTAAATGAACAAAATCCAAAATATGTTTTGTCATCGCTTCCATCCAATCTAATACATCCTGACGGATAACCGATTGTGGTTGCGGCCCTATTTCAACGATCACACCTTGCTTGGCAATTGAGCAAAGAAATAAATGCTCATCAACAGAGGTATGATCTTCAAATACCACCACTGCTTTTGGCATTTTAGACTTAACATACGCCCCTAACTGACGATTAAATAGATCAGACTGAAGTAAGATTAACGAAGGTCCCATATTACTGGTGGTATTATGCAGATCGATAATAAAATCAGTATTAGCCTTTCCTTTTGGTCCAATTTGCTGATTAATTGCTTTAGCGCGAGTCTGTTCATAACTCGTCAGCTCATTATTCGCGAGATCATCAATACCAAATTGGCGATTCAAATCATGATCAACATATCGCTTATTTTCACCGTATGCTTTTGGGTTAGCAAAGACAGTGTCGACAGAAAAACTCTCACGCGCTAATTGCAGGGGATCACTTTGCCACTTTTTGAGTAAGTAAATACCACTAAATTCATTACCGTGAGTACCACCAACAACTGCAACTTTATTTATCTTACTCATCCTTGACCTTCCTAATATCCAAACCTTTTTATCAGTGTACTGATAATATACATCGATACCAGTCTATTTTATCAACCAAAAAGCTATAGATTAGAATTTAATAGGTCGTGTTTGCGCTAATTTAAGATACGAATGCAGCTCGCCATTTTTGTACTCGATGGCGGAATGGATATTAGCGTGACGGTTAGCAAAGACAGTAAAGCGATAGGTATTCTCTGCTTTTTTAATTTCTATTTCGATCGCTCCATCTACTAGCTCCCAATAGCCAGTGGTGTGTAGACGATTAAATAGTGTGTATTCATCAAGCGTTCCGTCATCATGTAACCTTAACTCTGTTATGTACCCTGCACTACAAGTTTTTAACCATACCTGCTCCACAATTTCATTGTGTTCAAAATTGCGTTTGGTTTCTAACCATAGATTCATTTGTTGTTGCTGTTCAACAGCTAATGGCGGGAGATCGTCTAAAGTGAATAAACGTACGCGCTCTGTTTCACGATAAAACAACTGTAAAAGTTGAAGTGTTTTTTTCTCAAACATCCCTGCCACCCAATAATAAATAAATGCAATAAAGTATTTACACAGCTATTGATAGCAAAGATATTCGGTTAGGTATCACAATGTCACTTCTTTACAGCAACTTATGCCGCAAAGGTCACATTAATATTGGTTAAAAATTCACTTTACCTCTGAGGTTTTTGGTTTTCCCTCGCTGGGTTTTCTTATCGACACGACGTACCTGTGAGTTTTTCGTCGGACGTGTCGCTTTACGCGCTTTTTGTGTTGTCATAACACTTTGAATAAGTGTTTTTAGACGTGCTAACGCTTCATCACGGTTCATCTCTTGGGTACGATGTTGTTGACTTTTAATAACAATGACACCCTCTTTTGTGATACGGCTATCAGATAGTTTTAAAAGGCGTTCTTTGTAAAAGCCAGGTAAGGATGAACGATTGATATCAAACCGCAAATGGATTGCACTCGACACTTTGTTGACGTTCTGACCACCAGCACCTTGAGCTCGGATAGCGGTAAGCTCTATTTCCCAATCGGCAAGTTGGACTGAATTTGAAATAACTAACATGTATTTACTCTCTGCATTTCTTACGTCAATTTTACCATAGAGAGCGTTAAATCGTTATATAGCAATATGGAAAGAAATAGTTATGCCTTCTTCGTACTCAGAGCCACGACAAGGATCTAAATACTGTAATAGAAGCCAGTTAAGTATATCTCTGTATGCCGTGATCTTCTTGGCAAGTTTGTACTACTACACTAGTTTTTTATCATCAACACAACTACCCTCAAACGTCATTATTTAGCAGAAATAGTATACTTACATGGAGCTCATTATTCGTCTTTTATCTGATTTAGGACACGATCTTCGTCCTTGGTTAGATGATATTTCAACCGCGATTGTCGCTTGTTCATTGGTTGTTTTCGGTGGGGATTTTAATCGTTTTTTACGCAGGCATTTGTCCCATTACAATTTTATTATTAGGACTATTGTATTTATTCTCGTCAATGCCTTCGGTTATGGCTTTTTAATTATCAATTTATCACCTTGGGTATATCGTGAGCTGTTAAATCTTCCTAATTATTTGTCAGTTTGTATTATAAGCATCTTTTTTATCTTTATTGGCTGTTGGGCACAACGAAATAAACATATATAAAAAAAGCGACCATAACGGTCGCTTTTATTAAATTCATTAACAACTAGTACTGTGAATTAGTCACGACTTCTTCACCGAAAACACCATTTTTAGCAATTGGTCGGTTACTTGAGTTGGCAGCTCGCATAATACGAATGCCTTCTGCTCCCGCTTTGCGAGCTGAAATAATATCACCGTCAGAATCACCATAATATAACTTAATATTATTTTCTTTTATGTAAGGCGTTTTAGTAAATTCTGTTTTACTTGATCCTGCAAATATCACCTTATGCATATTTTTAATACCAAATACATCTTTTAAATATTGCGTGGTAATTTCACATTTTGACGCTGTACGACCTGTAATAAAGTAAATTTGATCGCCACGTTTTTGGTGCATAGCAATCAACTCTTTACCTATTTGCTTTGGTAAACTAAATTTCTCCCACTCACAGTTCATTTTATCCCAGAACTTCTGCTCATGCAGGTATGAAAAACTATTTGGAGAAAACTCCTGCTTACCACGATAGAAACCCGGTGTACTGAATAATACCGTGTCATCAATGTCAAAGCCGACAGCCATTGGTGGCTTACCTTTTAATTTTTCAGCAATTTGCTTAACTGAGATCCAATGGACGTCTTTTGGTTGCCCCATTTCCATTATTTGGATCGTACTATAACCAGGATCAGTCGCCGGTACTTTAGGATCCGCAAAAGCCGCTGTAGAAAGTGTAGATAAAGCAAATAATGAGCTAACGGCTAATAATGTAAATTTTTTCTTCATAATAAGATCTCTGTTCATTCGTTATGAATAATTTACAACAAAAGTATTCATAATTATGCGCAAAACATCACAATGATATTTTCAAATAATGAAAAATAAGATCTATATTTTATATAACAGTTTAATTAACTCACTTTCTTCTATTGAATTTTTTATTTAAAAATAAACATTTCTATAATATTTAACAATTTGATTCAGGTTACATTCATACTCTATATCATTTAATTGGTGATAATTAATACGCTATCTAACGTATAGAGATAAAATGAAAAAACTAATTTTACCGCTTATGGTGACAGTACTATTAGCTGGCTGTAATGAAACAACAGCAGTTAATAATAAAGACTTTAGCCCTGAGCAAAAAGCGCAAATTGAAAAGATTGCCAGCCAATATATTATTGAGCACCCTGAAGTTTTAGTAAAAGCATCAGAAACATTGCAAAAGCAACAGATGGAAAAGCAGGTACAATCAGCGAAGCAAACTGTTGTCGCTTATGCTGACCAACTTATTAAAGATGCTAAAACACCATATGTTGGCCCTAAAGATGCCAAAGTAAACGTTATTGAGTTTTTTGATTACCAATGCATGTTCTGCTCAAAAATTTCACCTATCGTGAAACAACTTGAAGCTGAAAACCCCGATGTAAAATTCATTTTCAAAGAAACGCCAATCTTTGCATCACGTTGGGAAGCTTCAAAATATGCGGCAGATATGGGTAACTGGATTTTTGCCCATAAAGGCAGTGACCTTTACAGTAAATACCATAATGCCGTATTTGCCTCAGGTAAAGATGAAGGCAAATTAACCAAACAAGATGTTAATGATATTGCAACTAAGTTGGGCATTGATATTAGTAAGTTTGATGCAAACAATAGTTTTGAAGGCAACTTCCAGCTATTTAGTAAATTAGGTTTTCAAGGAACACCGGCATTAATTGTTATGCCAACAGATAATGTAACCACAGACAATGTTCACATTATTAATGGCTACGATCCTCAGGGGCTTAAAGATGCCATTGCGGAAGTAAAGAGCAACGCTAAATAATTCAGTACGTTATTAAGCGAGTATCAAGCCAGTCAGGAAGACTGGCTTTTTACTATAAAAAACCTACGTAAACACGAAACTCAAGCCAATAAATATAATCTAGTAATACTGAAACATCTTTTGTACATCACGATAATCATTTGTTTGCGTTAATGACAGCATTAATAGAATACGGGCTTTTTGGGGATTTAGAGTTCCGGATGCAACAAAACCATATTTAGTGTCATCGATTTCTGCCGCAAGTGTTGTCGCGCCAGTAGGTACACGAGAACTCCGAACGACCATGATCCCGTCTTTACTTGCTTTAGCGAGTTGTTCGAAAATACCTTTATAAATATTACCATTACCAACACCAGCACTCACAATACCATCAAATTTTGCATCAATTAGCGCTTTAACAGGTAAGTCAGAGGCGTTGGAATAGTTATAAACGATCCCGACTTTAGGTAAGGCTTTCACTTTCGATATATCAAACTTAGAATCTTTCGTATTATGACGCTCTGGACTGCGTTGATACACCGCATCGCCATTATGGATATAACCTAACTCACCAAAATTAGGTGATTTAAATGTATCGACAGCTGTTGTACTGGTCTTAGTGACATCACGCGCATCCAAAATCACATCATTCATCGCCATTAACACACCGCGGCCTTTTGAATCAGTGTCAGCAGCGGTGATCACAGCATTGTATAAGTTAACAGGTCCATCAGCACTCATCGCGGTTGATGGGCGCATTGCACCCACTAATACAACAGGCTTATCACTCTTCACGGTTAAATTTAAAAAGTATGCTGTTTCTTCCATGGTGTCAGTACCATGTGTAATAACAATACCGTCAACATCGTCTTTCGCTAAGAGTTCATTGACACGTTTAGCTAACGTAAGCCATACCTGATCATTCATGTCTTGCGAACCAATATTCGCAACTTGCTCGCCACTGATATCGGCAATTTTTGTCATTTCCGGTACAGCATTAATAAGGGCATCAATACCGACTTGTCCTGACGTATACGCACTGCCTGTTGCCGATTGCCCTGCACCAGCTATTGTTCCACCCGTTGCTAATATCTTAATATTAGGCAGTTCAGTACCTTGAGCAAAAGGGGATGATTGAAAACTTAAACCAGCAACCAAGATACCTAAGCAAACTAAATTCTTTTTCATTAATACTTCTCTCGATATTTATTACAAAATATTTATAAATTGAGAGTAGTTATTAATAGAAATCATTTTTGCGCAGAGAATCACCCTTTATATAAATGATAATTCGATATTCATCACACAAAGGAATAACGCAATACAAGCATTAACATTAATAAGACGTAATATTTTAATCCATCACATCAGAACAACATATTAATTATATTAATAACAAATTTTTAAGCACCAATAGCTGAGAATGGATCAACTTCAAAATAGTGGCTCTGACAACAATCTGCTAATTGAGCATCGACATAATGCTCAATCATTTCAAGAGATTCTGCTTCCCAAACACATTGAAACGTTTGATTATCAACATAAACTAAAGCAAGGTGTAATTGTAAATTAGATGGTAAATTGCACCCCATATACTGCGACTTAATGAAAAATTGCTCTTCATTTGTCATTTTATGTTCACTGGTAAAGAACATCACTGACCCTCCTTAACCGTTAAATTAACAATAAGTATAGGTCAGCTTTTTACATAATTAATTATGGGCGATATCTTTAACTGCACGTAAATAGGCTTTTTCAGATTCTATATACTCTAAAGACTTTTTGGCTCTTAACCATTCAGGATACAATAAATCTCTTTTTATCAATAAGTTATTTATAAAGGATTGTTGTTGTTCTGACGCCGGGTATTTTGTCTTAATACGTTGAATTTCAAACATCACATGAACTTTATTACTAACAATTTCTTTATAACTTTGAAAATCAAACTTTTGCAATTGCGGCCAAGTATCATAAAAAGCACTTAGACACTTTTGCTCTATGAGCGATAATTCATCGTCCATAATTTTGTACCACGCATAGGACTGTCCTAAGCGCTCATACATTACGCGTTCTCTTTCAGTATAATAAATCGGTGTTGTGTTATCCCTAACCTGTTGATCGATACTTCCCATCACATTCGACTGAGGTTGATATTTCACAAAACTACCTGTGGTTACTTTATTGTTCCTATTATTCAAATAATGCTAGATATTTTTGTCAATATAATGACAATTTATCTCAATCCGTATTAATTAGTTTATATAAAAGATGGATAAAGACTCATAGCTTTAGCAATAAATGACCACTATACATCATGTTAGATATTCCCCCTTTTTTGCACAGTAGTCTTATTTAACCTTCGATTATGTTTAGTTTGTAATCACTCTATGGTGGCATTTTAAACAGCAATGAAAGCGGCGTGTAAATTTTCATCGAAAAAACACAACACGCTAGGTTTTATAAGGGCTGGGAACAATTTTAAGGTATCCTATAGACTCCTTTTTTGCTTGGCGTTAATAACGACAAGCGAGCAAACGCTCATTACTCAGACTTAATTTATGCTTTACGATCAGAAAAGTCACATCCGCTACCCGAAAGGATTTTTTGCGATGTGGACAGTTTATAGTTTCACAGGTGCAGCTATTCTCGCCTCTATCATCTTCTCGCTGCTATTATTCCTTTCCATTGATGATGATCCATTAATGAAGTTTCTCTTTGGTGGATTGGCGGTTATTTTCGAACTAGGAAAATTCTTCGCATGGTACGAAGTTGGGGAACGTAAAGCACGTCGTAACTATACTGGCACACTATCTGCTTTTACTTTTTACGCCGTTCTTGCCGCAATTTCGATTGGTGGATCTATTGGCGGTATTAACAGCGCAACGAATAAAGCACAAAGTGAAGTTAACGTTCAAAAAAGCAAAATCAATGCATTCAACATGCAGATTGAAGCCATTGAAAAACAAATTGATCTCAATAACGTCGCAGCAGAAAAATACATTCAGATGGAGCGCATTGCCTCTGGTGTTGCACGCATTCAAAAACAAAATGATGAATTACGTAAGCAACAACAAAAGCTTGCAATGGAACGTGATAGCATTCCTGTCGTTAGCCAAGGCTCGGTTTTAGGATTGATTGATAGTCTTGCAGAATCGTTACATGTAACCCCTCAAGCTGCACAATTAGGTTTAGTGGTGTTTCTATCAGTATTATTAGATTTCTTTGCTGCATTCTTTGTAGGGTTAATCGGTGAAGAGAATCGTTTTCGTCATCAGTATCGCCATAACAAAGTGTTAGAAATGGCAGGATACAATGAATTTGACCAACCTAAACTGCTAGAACATTTTGACCCTTCGACGATTGGAACATCAGAAGTTAATGTACATGAGCAAGAGCCAGAAGAAATTATTGTCGAACCTGAACAGCCTAAAACCCCTTATGAGTTAACCGTTGATGCGCTTAGTCATAACAAAGTAAATTGCAGTAAACGCGCTGTAAGTAAGTTTTTAAATATTTCAACCGATGAGGTTGATAGTATTTTCAAACAGCTATTGGATGAAGGTATTGTGAGTAAAAAACCTAACAATCATTACCAATGGCATGGACTTACAACCACGACGAGTTAACGCATCACTGTGATAGATTAACCAAAATACCAGCCCGAAATAAGCAATTATTTCGGGCTTTTTTTGACTCAAGATAATAATAGATTCTTACTTTGTTACACTTCTTATCAGTTAGTTTTCTAAAAGCAGAAAATGATCACATAATGTATTTTTAATTACAGCTTACCCAATTATTCCTCTGTAGAATCCAGTCACATTTATTTTCAATGTCTTAGCCATGATCCGTATTAAAGATTATAAGAAGCTGTTATCTCGTACTATTATCGCAACAAGTATTCTAGCACTTGTTGGTTGTGCTCAACCGTTATCACTAGAAAAGCAAGCAAGCTATTCCAATGTTGATAATTTCAACACTAGCTTGTACCAAAGCTCTTTGCCTTATACCAGCATTCATCCTGATAAAACAGGCTTCTACCCTCTTGGTGATGGTCAAGCCGCATTACTTGCACGTTTGGCTATTATTGAACATGCACAAAAAACACTGGATGTTCAGTACTATATTTACCGTGATGATGCGACAAGTGGGTTGATGACATGGTATTTATATCAAGCTGCTGAGCGTGGCGTTCGTGTGCGCTTATTACTTGATGATATGCAAAATCGTGACGATCAAGCATTAGCAAGCCTCTCTGCTCATCCTAATGTTGAAGTACGCTTATTTAACCCATTTTCAAACCGTACTATTAAGCCATTAAGTTTCTTAACTGACTTTGATCGGTTAAATCGCCGTATGCACAATAAAGCCATTATTGCAGATGGTGTGTTTGCCATTACTGGAGGACGTAATATCGGCGACGAGTATTTCTCTGCCAATAGTGACGTAGAATTCGGAGACTTCGACCTCATTATGCTGGGTAAAGTGATCCCACAATTCGCACGTCAATTTGATGAATACTGGAACAGTAAACCAGCAACACCGATTGAAGCCTTAGTCTCATCAGCACATAAGCCTACAAAAGAACAACTGGCACAGTGGAAAGATGCTCAGCTTAAGTACATGTCATCAGACTATGCAAGTTCGCTAAAAAACCACCCAATGGTACAGCAGTTAATGGAAGAGACATTACCACTATACTGGACAGATGCAGAACTGCTTTACGATACACCGTATAAAATTGCGAATAGTAAAGATGATTTATTGCTACATAAGCTATCAGAGATGATCGCGAAAGCAGAGCATGATTTCTTTTTAGTTTCACCGTATTTTGTCCCAACAGAAGAAGGGGCTAAAGTGCTAGCTAAAGCGGCAAAGAACGGCAAAAACATCACTATTGTTACCAACTCATTAGCTTCTAATGACGTTTTCGCTGTACATGGCTGGTATGCCAAATACCGTAAAATCAT
Source organism: Photobacterium sp. GB-72 (assembly GCF_003026095.1). NCBI lineage: Bacteria > Pseudomonadati > Pseudomonadota > Gammaproteobacteria > Vibrionales > Vibrionaceae > Photobacterium > Photobacterium sp. GB-72. The sequence goes on from NZ_PYNV01000003.1 coordinate 66,536, forward strand.
GCTAGAAGGTGGTGTTAAGCTATACGAAGTAAAAGTAGAACCCGGCCATAAAACAAAACACAAATGGCTAAGTCGCTCTCGTACAAGTTTGCATGCGAAAACGTTTATTATTGATAAATCGAAAATTTTCGTCGGTTCATTTAACTTTGATCCACGCTCTGCATACTTAAATACAGAGTTAGGCGTGATTGTTGATTCACCTAAATTCTCAGGTGAAGTTTACAACACGATCAATAACTCACTAGTTAAAGATGCTTACCGTTTAGCATTGGACGAAAATGGTGAGATCATATGGAATGATGATACAACGGGCAAGCAGTATACATCAGAGCCAGACAGTAGCATTTGGCTTAAAATGGGCGCTTGGGCGGCCGGTGTATTACCAATAGAGAAACAGTTATAAGTCGGTAAGATAACCATTAAATAGTGACAAAAAAGGCGCTCATTGAGCGCCTTTTTTATGCTTGATTTTTCAATTAGCCTTTATTGCGAAGTGTCGTTTTTTTCACTGCATTTTTTTCGATGTAATCGATGATCATGCCGGCAATATCTTTACCTGTCGCTTTCTCAATACCTTCAAGGCCTGGTGAAGAGTTAACTTCCATAACAAGTGGACCACGCTCTGAACGTAACAGGTCAACACCAGCAACACCTAATCCCATAATTTTTGCAGCTGCAACGGCTGTTTTACGTTCTTCAGGTGTGATCTTAACCAGTGCTGCGCTACCACCGCGGTGTAGGTTTGAACGGAACTCGCCTTCTGCACCTTGGCGTTTCATTGCTGCAATCACTTTATCGCCAATAACGAAACAACGGATATCTGCACCGCCTGCTTCCTTAATGTATTCTTGAACCATGATATTCGCTTTAAGACCCATGAAAGCTTCAATAACACTTTCAGCAGCTTTACGTGTTTCAGCAAGAACAACACCAATGCCTTGTGTGCCTTCTAATAGCTTAATAACGACTGGCGCACCACCAACCATATCAAGTAAATCTTTAACGTCATCAGGCTTACTTGCAAAACCTGTCACAGGCATACCAATACACTTACGTGATAGTAGTTGCATTGAACGTAACTTATCACGTGAGCGGCTTATCGCTACAGATTCATTAACGGTATATACACCCATCATTTCAAACTGACGCAAAACAGCAGTACCGTAAAATGTTACTGATGCACCTATACGTGGAATAATCGCGTCAAAATCCACTAAATCTTCACCTTTAAAGTGAATCTGAGGTTTTTGCGAGTTAATGTTCATATAACAACGCAGTGCATCGATCACTTTAATTTCATGGCCACGTTGTTCAGCGGCTTCAATCAAACGAGCTGTCGAATACAGTGAACGATTGCGAGATAAAATTCCAATTTTCATGACAACTAGCCTTGATTTTTAATAAGATAAGATGCTTCTGGATCAACAATAATACGATCATGCATAGCTGTACGCCCTAGTAGCATACGGAAAGCCATATTATCACGACTGGTTAGCGAAATTTCAATCGGCCACTGTTGACCATTAAAATCAATTGTAGAAACGATAAAGTAGCGCAGTTGCTCATCACCACCTGAGTTTCTTACAACGCGTTTATCAGCCACTTTAGCTTCACAAATTTGTTCTACGTCGGTGTTGTTATGGATTGGGTGAATCCAAAACTTCACCCAATCTTCACCGTCACGGGTAAATTCTTCAATTTTGAAAGTATGTAGGCACGAACTACGTGCACCAGTATCAATTTTTACATGAATATTATTGATACCCAGATCAGGTAATGTAGCAATTTCACGCCACCCAACAAGAAACTTATTATTTTTATTCACTATTGTATCTTTATTAACCATATTAGATGTCCAATATACTATAGAAGCATTAAACCCAATACCTTGAAATGATACTACTACAGTATAGAGAACATTAACCAGACCCTCTGGTATAAATTTTACATTGAAGAAATGTAAAATTTATAGCTAACAGCAGGGAAACAAATTGCTTATTTTCATTAAGCTAAGATTTTTCGCTCAGGACACCTCGGCGTATTTGGTCAAGTTCAATTGATTCGAACAAAGCTTGAAAATTACCTTCACCGAATCCTTGATTTCCTTTACGTTGAATAATCTCAAAAAATACGGGACCAATCACAGTTCCCGTGAAAACTTGCAACAAAATACCATGTTCATCGCTATCGATCAGTATTTTGTCATGCTGCAACAATGCAATATTTTCATCGTGACAATCAATCCTTTTATTGACCAGTTCGTAATAAGTATCTGGTGTATCCATGAAGATAACACCTAATTGACGAAGTTTTTTCACAGATGAAAGAATGTCATTAGTACTTAAAGCGATATGCTGAATCCCTTCTCCATTATATTGTTTTAAGTATTCTGCAATTTGAGAATGTTCATCGCTTGATTCATTGATAGGAATGCGGATTTTGCCACAAGGTGATGTCATTGCGCGAGATTTTAAACCAGTCAGTTTCCCTTTAATATCAAAATATTTAATTTCTTGAAAATTAGCAATTTTTTCATAAAAATCAGACCACTTATCCATGTGTCCAATTGCAACATTATGCGTAAGGTGATCAATCGTTAATAACCCTGTATCTATAGCGGCTAAACGCTGTTGTGCGTCTGGGTAATACTCAAAATCCACTTCATAAATATCTCGTTCGCCATAACGATCGACAAAATATAATAATGCACCACCAATACCTTCAATAGCGGGAATGTTGAGCTCCATAAGCCCAACATTATTTTCGCACCTCGTTGCACCATGCTTGATAGCATAGTCTAACGCCTTGTTAACCTCTTTCACCCGAAATGCCATCGCATTAACGCTTGCGCCATGCTGCAATGCAAACGAACTTGCTTGCGAAGCTAACTCGCCATTAACTATGAAGTTTATGTCCCCCTGACGGTAAAGCCACACCATTTTATGTTTATGTTTCGCTATTTCCGCAAAGCCCATTTGTCTAAATAATTTTTTAAGCTTAGTGATCCCAACTTTTGTTGGAGCAGTGTATTCAACAAATTCAAAACCATCAGTGCCTAATGGATTACATACTTTTGACATACAGTGACTCCTATAAAACTTATTGTTAACTCTTTAAGCTTTAGCAGCACTTCAAAATAACGGGCAGTTTTATCTTTCGTCATTGTTCATTTAATTTATTCTTCATTGTAACGTACTGTTTCCATAATATTTACATACACAAATAAGCCTCATGTTTCAGCTGTAAACGTTTATTTGTTCTATATTTAGGGTTTAAAGTGAATTTTACTAGTTAGGCAAAATCATGCATAAGCGAGACACTTTTCAGCTTCCTCGAAAAACGTCAGGTGTTTATCCTATTCATTCTACTTTGCCACTATTTAAAATTATTCGCGCTCACGTATTACAGAGCTTCTCTTTTTGTGAAAACTATCAAAAAGGCATTGTAAAAGATGATGATCCTGAATTTCTTCATCAATATCGCGTTACCATGCGCCGTATACGCGCCATACTTAGTCTCCATCAATCACTTTTCATTCCAGAACAACTAAAAGAAACGAATTTAGCTATCAAAAGTTTAATGCAGCCCACTAATTTACAACGCGATCTCGATGTTTATCTCATGCAAATGGAGCATTACTTTTACTTAGTCGAACATAAGCATCATCAAGGATTGGCACGCTTTTTTGACGATCTGCAGCACCAACGCCAAAAAGCCTATAAGAAAAATAAGCATTGGTTAAAAAGCGAAGAATATAAAACGCAATATAAGCTCATCTGTATACAGTTAAAGCAGCTATCGCCTCTCATGGAAGATCTATCTACACCACCACAACAAATGATAAACACGCTATTCGTGAACTTAAACAATCGTATTATCACCTCAATGAAGGCTATTGATTCAAAAACGTCTGACGCGCAACTTCATCGCTTGAGAATCAAATATAAAAAATTACGTTATGGTTTGGAGTACTACCACCCATTAACAGAACAGTTATCACTTCGTTTGAAATTAAAAACAGTGAAATTTCTACAAGCCAAATTAGGTGACTTCAATGACAGCTCGGTACAAATTGACTTTCTTAATCATTATTTAGAGCAATACAAAACAACGGGGAGACGTGCGAAGGCGATTGGTTTATTACTTCAAAAAGCACAACAACGGCATCTAGAAAATAAGCAGCAATTGATTAATGAAGTCATCCTATGTAGTCAAAATACTGCTTATTAATCATTATGATAGTAGCTTGATAATATCATCTTCTAAAGCAAATGGTTTTGTGGTGGGTGCATAGCGTTTCATTGGTTCACCCTCTCTTGAAATCAAAAACTTGGTGAAATTCCATTTAATATCATTGCCTAGCAAACCAGGTAATTGTTTTACGAGATAAGAAAATACAGGTTCAGCATCACGCCCTTTTACATCCACCTTACTAAACATCGGAAATGTTACGCCATAATTGATTAGACACTCCTGTTTAATTTGGCTTTCAGTTCCAGGCTCTTGTCCACCAAACTGATTACATGGAAAACCAAGTATTACTAATCCTTGATCACGATACTTTTCATATAATGCCTGTAATGCTTCATATTGAGGTGTAAAACCACACTTACTAGCAGTATTTACAACGAGTATAACCTTCCCTTCAAAAGCACTTAATGAAAGCGCTTCCCCTGAAAGTGCTTTAACCTCGAAGTCATAAATTTTTGTCATTCTCATTCCTATTTATTATTACTCGCTAATTGTCCATGTTATTCTGTGGACGTCCTTTTGTACGAAGTTAATAGCATGACAGATCTCAAACACTTATTTTTTTCTCTTGGCCTTGAACAACTTGATTTATCAGAAAAAGAGAAAAACATTATTAATGCTTTTATTCATGAATCAACACCTCGATTTAATGATATTTGCCACCAACGACAAGATAAAGAGCCTTTAGCGTTACTATTAGGCTATATGACGCAACAACATCACATTGCCTCGTCTCGTTGGACTGAACAACAGACCGCCTATCATCAAATGCAATCGGTATTTCAATCAACCGTAGGGGTTGAACACGCTAGCAAATTTATTAATCAAGATATCGATGAATATATTCTGATCACTCTACTATGGTTGCTTGTTCAAGGGGCAAATAAAATTGATTATAGTTATGCTAATGAACAAGCAGAGACGCTGTTAGATCACATTAGTGAAGAGATAAAACAGTCGAATGACAGTAAAAAAGATGAACAGCTTCGACAACGGTTACTGCAAGCATACTATCAAGGAAAAAATACGACGCAGCAAAGCCTTTTCACAAAACTAAAGCGTATGTTCAGGTTATCGCAACAACAATAGGAAATGACAGCATAACTTATCGCGATAATACGCGAACCAAAACGTAAATAGACTGTCACCTAATAATCTAAATATTTTGCTAACTCGATGAAATAGAGTCGTTATTTTACCGTTCTATTTTATCACCAAGACCATAGTATAAAATTTATACGCTCATGATCGTTGCAATGACATGCGCATTGTTAAAACGGAGTTCTAGATTGAAAAAGATATATCTCAATACTTATTTCGTCTGTGCCATGCTCGGCGCATTACTCAGTATCACTTTTTCCAGTCAAACCTTTGCGGCTACTGAGATTACAACGGGGTGGGTAACAAACCCACAGCATCCCCCTGTGCAAGTTAGGTTAGTGCTAACGGGTGAAAAAGACACAGCTAACCATACAGTTCAAGGACTGCTAGAAGTTAAACTTGATAAAGATTGGAAAACCTATTGGCGATCGCCTGGTGAAGGTGGTGTCGCACCATCTATAAACTGGGATATGTCTAGTAATGTTGAAAGTGTTGACTGGCAGTGGCCGATGCCAAAACGTTATGAGTTCTTAGGTGTTGAAACGCTGGGCTATAAACATGATGTTATTTTCCCACTTTCAATTCATGTAAAAGACATGAATAAGCCTGTATTCCTTGCAGGTAAATTAACCATGTCTTCCTGTACCAGTATTTGTGTACTGACTGACTATGAATTAGCACTTGATTTTAACCCTGAAAAACTCAGCTTATCGACTGACGCGATGTTTTTATACAACAAGGGTTATAGCCAAGTACCTAAATCGTCTCAAGCAGTAACATTGGATACTGTCTCTTATAACAAGGACAAAAAAGCAATTACGGTGGTTGCAACAAATAAGGCTGGCTGGATAAAACCAGATGTGTTGATTGACGGACATAATAAAGCCGTTAAAGACACCTCTTTTTTAGCGCCGAATGTTACGATTAAAGATAAAACACTGTATGCGGTATTACCGGTGACCAGTTGGTTTGGTACACCAAAGCTTGTTGGTGAACCACTTCAAATCACAATCGGTGATAATAATCTCGCTGTTGAGATCCCAGCAACAGCAACAGATACCCCAGTGATTGTGCCAAGTTCTAATAGTAACTTATTAGAAATAATTGGCATTGCGCTATTGGGCGGTTTAATTCTTAATATCATGCCATGCGTATTACCGGTATTAGGCATGAAGTTAAGTAGCGTTGTTTCAGCGAAAGGCTTAGAAAAACGCCAAATCCGTACCCAATTTATCGCTTCTGCTGCAGGTATTATCACCTCATTTTGGCTATTGGCTGGCTTTTTAGCATTAATGAAATTATCAGGCCAAGCGTTGGGCTGGGGAATCCAATTCCAGAGCCCTTGGTTTATTGGTGCCATGATTGCGATCACCGCCCTGTTTGGTGCAAATATGTTAGGCTTATTTGAAATTCGCTTATCAAGTAACACCAATACTTGGATGGCAACCAAAGGGGATAACTCACACCTTGGGCACTTTATTCAAGGAATGTTTGCCACCCTTCTTGCAACGCCATGTAGTGCCCCATTCTTAGGCACAGCTGTCGCGTTTGCATTAGGTGCTAATTATGTGACACTTTTTGCCATCTTCACCGCGTTAGCGATTGGTATGGCTGCACCATGGTTGCTCATTGCTCTCTTCCCACAACTGGCAAACGCATTGCCAAAACCTGGTCTATGGATGGATAGGGTTAAAACGCTGTTTGGTTTGATGATGCTGGCAACCAGTATCTGGCTATTAAGCTTAATGACTAGCTTCTTTTCTGCGGCGGTTGTTTGGGTGATTGGTCTACTGATCATGCTTGTTATCTTATGGCAATTAGGTCGTAAGAAAGGACGTAAAGCCGTTATCATCACAACAGCAGTTCTTTTACTGGGTGTTGCAGGTAGCCTTATCGTGGGTAGCTTAACCTCAAACCATTGGGCGAAGCCGCTAGCTGATGACCACCATTGGCAAACGCTAAACGTTGATAACATTGCAAAACAAGTTGCTGAAGGAAAAACAGTCTTTGTTGATGTTACGGCTGAATGGTGTATCACATGTAAAGCCAATAAAGTCGGTGTTTTACTGCAAGAGCCCGTATATTCAGCCTTATCTGCTGATAACATCGTGTTAATGCGCGGTGATTGGACGAAACCTTCTGACTACGTCACAGGCTTCTTACAGTCACATGGACGTTTTGGTGTACCATTTAATATTGTATATGGTCCTAATGCGCCTCAAGGTATCCCATTGCCCGTAATTTTAACAAGTGACGAAGTGCTTAACGCAATTAAAAAAGCAAGTAAGGAATAAAGGAATAAAGGAATAAAGGAATAACATACATGACAAGGACGTCTGCCAAAGGATGGCTTAAAAACATACTTATCACTGCTATATTAGTAACAGCAATAAGTATTATGGTTGATATCTGGCGAAATAAAGATTTAACGGTTTCTGTTGATAACCATTCGGTAGAAAAAACTATAAACCAGCATGATATTGATTGGCTAACTCTCAGTTATCAACAGCCTGTTGTACTCTATTTATGGGCAACATGGTGTCCAAGCTGCCGCTTTGTAAGTCCATCAATCAATTGGCTGCAGCAATATCAAAGTGATCTGAATATAAAGGTATTTAGTGTTGCTATTCGCTCTGGAGATGACCGTTCATTACGAGCATACATGAACAGTAAAGAATATCGCTTTCCTGTCATTAATGACCAAAATGGTTCTATTAGCCAACAATTAGGGATAAGTGCTACACCTACTATTCTTATTGTTAAAAATGGCGAAGTCTTTAATTCTACGACAGGTGTGACAACTCCTGTTGGTTTATTCGCTAGAGTAATGGCCGCAACATATTTATAAATAAAAAGCCCAGCTAGAGTAGCTGGGCTTTTTATCATCTAATTGTCATTGTGGTTTCGGCATACGTCTAATTTGCCAAAAATGTCGCTTCCAATAAGGATTATCTAACCGTGAAATCATCACACCTTTTGATTGTGACGCGTGCATAAATTCTGAATTGCCTAAATATATTCCAACATGGCGTGTATTACGTCCCGTTCGGAAAAAGACTAAATCCCCTTCTTTTGCACTGTTACGTGAAACTTTACGTCCCTTTTTCACCAATTGTAATGTTGTTCTTGGCAACATCATTTGGTAAACACTGGAATAACCTACTTGCACAAATGCTGAGCAATCAATGCCTTTCTTTGTTGTTCCACCAAGACGATAAGGTGTTCCTTTCCATGAATGGTAAACACCATCAAACATACCTGTATCTACAGAAGCGTTCTTTTTCAAACCTTCTTCCAACATATCATTGCTAACAGCAATTTTTTTGCCTACTGACGTTGTTTCAGCAGCCTTATTGTTTGATGTTTTATCATTTACAGAGTCAGTCGAAGAACACCCAATCATTGACACAAGCGCCAATGCAAATAATGCGTGTTTATTATATTTAAATCCGTTCTTCAAAATTTAGCCTGTACTGATCGTTTGATAATACTTTTATTGATTATGGCTTAAAATAATACCAATAATAAGGACAAAGTGCACACTATCAGAATAAATTTGACCTATTCCAAACAATAACAATTCTAATATCTTAAAATTAGATACAAACATTAAACGTATACGCTCAACAATATGACCTCAATACAATTTCATAATTATAATCCCCATTATGAGCAAGAATTGTCTCAGCTTTACTATGACGCTATTACAAAAATTGCGCCTGCTTATTATCATCCACAACAAGTCAAAATATGGGCTGATTATCCGCGCAAACACCCAAACGAATTTGCTAAATTATTAACACAAGGTGCTGTAATAATGGCAATTAACAATGAAGGGAGTGTCATGGGGTTCGGTCAACTTCATCCGAAAAATTATATTGCTTTACTCTATACCCGGCCTGAGTTTAATCGCTTGGGTGTCGCGAGTGCTATTTATAGTAAGCTCGAACAAATAGCACATATAAGCCATCAAACAACACTGAGTGTTACAGCCAGTAAACTCTCTCTACCCTTGTTTAGCAAGCTAGGTTTTGAATTAATCGATACAGAAATTGCTATCCGTGACGACATTACGTTCGAACGCTACAACATGGTAAAATTATTGTAGGGAAGGAAAAAAAAAGCTTACTGTTAAGTAAGCTCAAAAATTTATACAACAGAAGAGATAAAAACTACGTCTATAACGTATTGATTATCTATATATAATTTTTACTTTTATCCTATTTAAGATCCAGTCATTTACTTATCTATAAATACATATGCGATTATCTTCACGCCTAGATTGAAAATGTAACTGTTAATGTTATTAACAAGCAATATATCATCTGACCAGATACCGTATATTTTTATAAATCGTGATAACACACTATAAAATGTTAATTATTTGTAAAGCCACACTATCACAATAATAACTATTTAGGTAATGTATAAAGATGTAGTCATGCGACATAACTTAAACAGCATAAGGAGTATATGTGCTGGCTTTAATTCGAATTACCATCGCAACCCTTTTTATTATCATTACAACCTGTTGTGCACTACTTTACTGCCTAATAAACCGACCTCGTGCACCTAAACATGTCTACACCTTTTGCCGCTGGTTTAACCAATTGCAAAAAATTACAGGTGTTCGTGTTGAGCAACGTGGACTCAGTAACAGCGCCAATATTGCTAATGCCGTCTATATATCCAATCACCAAAGTGTTTATGACTTTGTTACGACCCCTGGTATGTTGCAACCAAATACCGTGTCACTAGGGAAAAAAAGCTTATTATGGATCCCTTTCTTCGGGCAGCTTTACTGGATCACGGGCAATATACTGATTGATCGTGAGAATAAAGCCAAAGCGCGTAATACCATTCAGCAAGTTGCTGATGCTATCCACCAGCGAAATTTATCTGTCTGGGTTTACCCAGAAGGCACGCGAAGCAAAGGACGTGGATTGCTGCCTTTTAAGACAGGAGCTTTTAGAATGGCGATAGAAGCAGGTGTACCTATTATTCCTGTCGTGATCAGTACGACACACAATAAGATTGATTTAAATAAACTTGATAACGGTACTGTTATAGCTGAAATGCTAGCCCCAATCGACACTCAAACATTTAAATCGACTGACGCAAGACAGTTAGCTGAAAAATGCCATCAACTTATGGCAGAAAAGATCGCCCAACTTGATAATGAATTATCGCAAGATTCTTATTTGGCGAGTGAAGATACATCAAAAGAGAATAAAGCCTAAAATAATTACACCCAATGAGTTTCATTGGGTGTAAATTATATCAACAATCTAAGGCTTAGATGTAAAGCTTAGCAACATCGCTAGGCTCAACTTCCACACCTTCAAGACTTTCGTTCCAGTTCAAACCAACAAGAACACCGTCTTCAGCTAATGTGATCATCCAATCTTCTAAGAAAATATCTAGTGGCAATTCACTTGGTTGGAACTCAGCCCACTCATCAGCACATTGCGCTTTCGCATCTTCTTCATTTGACCAGAATGGCATTACTTCCGAATCTTCAAACTCAGATGAAGCAACAGATAGCCAATCACCTTCTTCATTACGAAGGCTCCAAACAATACGTGTATTTTGTGTTTCTTCAACAAACATTAATTTGTTAGCTTGGATATCTGACGTTAATTTAGTCATCTATTTTCTCTCAGTTGTAAACCTAAATGGCAAGCAACCATAGCTTATATCACCACAGCACTCTAACCCATGAAGTTTAACAAAAAACAGAATAAACAGTGATTAAATATTGTTTATATTTTTATGCCATATAGAGATAAAATAATATTGACATATACCTATTCAATGGCAAAATGTCGCGATTATCGTCTAGGTTCATTCTGTTCCACCCGATATGGCAAAGTCTTGCCAACACATTACATCAAACATTTACACTTACTGTTAGGTCAATCAATGCAATCTCGTCGTGCTGGAAATATGCTGGCGGCATTTTCTTTTGTGCTTTGGGGAATTCTCCCACTGTATTATCAGTTCTTGCCACAAGCCAATATTAATGAATTACTCGCACTAAGACTTATTTTTTCAGTGCCTGTTATGTTATTAGTCATAGTACTACTTAAACGGCCTTTACCTAACGTTACGGAACTGTTGGCAGATAAGAAATCGTTCTTCATGTGCGGTGTTGCTGGCTGTATTATGAGTGTATCTTGGTATGCTTTTACCTGGGCGATTACCCACGGTGAAGTGCTTGCCGCAAGTCTTGGTTATTTTATTAACCCATTATTTGCTATTGCCTTAGGTATGTTTTTCTTAAGAGAAAAGCTCACAAAAGCTCAAGTAATCGCTGTGGTTCTGGCTATCTTAGGTATTGCTTATCAAGTCTGGCAGTACGGGGAATTACCTTGGTTGTCTCTTCTTATGGGCAGCTTTTTTGCTATCTATGGATTAACCAAAAAGTATATAAGATATGATGCATTAACCTCGGTGACTATTGAAGCCGCTATCCTTACCCCCTTTGCTGTAATTTATATGCTGTGGCTTTACTTCTCTGGTGATAGTGTGTCGTTAACATCAGGTACGACTACATTCCTATTATATGTAGGCTCTGCGCCAGTTACAGTCGCACCCTTAATCTTCTTCGCTTTAGCACTAAATCGTACTAGCTTAACAATGGTTGGATTAATGCAATATATCGAGCCAACATTACAGTTCTTATTAGCCGTGTTCTTGTTTGGTGAGGTCTTTGATCATACTAAAGCGATCAGTTTTAGCCTTATTTGGGCAGGTTTGATCTTTTGTACGCTTGAAGCATTACCCAACTTATTCGATAAAAAGCGTAACGTTACCCTGCCTCACTCGTAATTGTCTTAAATGTAAACACCGTGCGTTGTACGGTGTTTTTGTTTATCCTTCAATTATTGTCCAAATAAGAACGTTTTATCATGTCATCAAACCCACCTTCAGAGCTACAGCAACTACAAGAACAACTCCGTCACTTTGCAATACAGCGCAATTGGGATCAGTTCCATACCCCTAAAAACTTAGTAATGGCCTTAAGTGGTGAAGTGGGTGAATTAACAGAAATTTTCCAATGGTTAACCCCCGAGCAAAGCCAACACCTTTCAGTTGAAAAAAAACGGCAATTAGAAGAAGAACTTGCGGATGTGATGATGTACTTGGTTCGATTAGCGGATAAGTGCGATGTGGATATTTTAGAGGCTTGCCAGAGAAAGATAATAAAAAATGCTGATAAATACCCTATTGAGAAATGTTATGGATCAGCGAAAAAATATAATGAGTTATAACAGCGTTCAGTAAGAACAAAAAAGCTGGCGATTATAGCCAGCCTTTTTCATTTACTTGCCAACTATTTTTGGCCAACACCGCGATTTTCTTTTTTCGCTAAAGCAATTTTACCAAAGCCTAGCTTACGAAAATAACTATCACGATAGTCACGGGCAGCTTTACTTGAATTTGAAACTGCTTCAACTTGCAATTCCATTTTTAGAAATGACGTTAAGTCGATACCTTCTGCAGCAGCTACCGCTTCATGAATATTACGGTATTGATCAAATGAAAAAATAAGCTCTTTTTCTTCATTTTTGTAGGTATAGATAATAGTGCGTGACATAACGTCCCCAGTAGAGCATAAAAATGGATACGAAATTTACCGTATATCCTTTTAAGATGGAAGCTTAAACAACGCGGTATTATTTAATAAATCCGTCACCATTAAACTATACCTCGATAGCTGCTACCTGCTTGGTTGTCAGATCATTATTTATATCGTTATTAGAAACAAAGTCTTGTAATAATTCATTAGCAAAAACATCTTGTTGCGACATTGGTCGATAGTAATAAAAACCTTGAATATAGCGTACCCCCACAGATTGAATAAATTCAACTTCTTTAAGATGCTCTACCCCTTCAACAACAATCTCAGCATTGGTGATCTTACCGAGTTGTACAGCTAAGCTAAACAGGTCTTTACCTCGCTGTGTTTCTAGATTCAGTACCAGTGTTCGATCAATTTTTACTTTATCAAAATCAAAACGCGATAAATAAGCCAGTGATGAATAGCCAGTACCAAAATCGTCTAATGCTACGGCAATGCCTAATTGATGTAATTGATCGATGACTTTCGCAACATCGGCTTCATTTTGCACCAATAACTCTTCAGTGATCTCAATTTCAATTTGAGAGAATGACAGTGAGCTCTCTTCAATATGTGTTTTAATCGTTTGGACAAAATTTTTCTTTAAGACAGTATCTGGTGAGATATTTATCGATAATCTAATGTTCTCATTCACTTTCGCAAATCGTTCGCCAGCACGTAATGCTTTGTCAAAAACCCAATAATCTAAATCTGGCATTAACCCTAATTGATTAAAGGCGGCTAAAAACGTCGGCGGTAAAATCTTTCCATCCTTATCATGATAACGAATAAGTGTTTCAAAACTAATGATCTTATTCGTATTCACATCAACCTGAGGTTGAAAATAGAGTAAAAACTCCCCTTCAGCTTGTAGCCGTTCGATCTCTTTTTGTGCTTTTAAATTTCGATGTAAAGACGGTATAAAACTGGTTAAACGTGTTTTAACTTCAATCTCATCACTGGTAAATAAGCGATTGGAGAAGACATCGGACACACCAATACCAAGGTTACGCTTATCCATTAGTTTAAAGAATGGGTAATAGATCGCGACACCAATTAGGATGATAACAGCCTGTAATATTGCGCCAGAAATAGCCCCTCCTGTTGCAACATAGCCGCTTAATAAAGGCGGCATTAACCAGCTTTGGATTTCACTTAATGGTGGCACAATTCCCCAATACATCGCCCCATAAGCCACCACAAAACCAATTGCAGGTGCAATCAGAAAAGGAATAATCATGATTGGATTAAATATAACAGGCACACCATAGAGCACCGGCTCATTGACGTTAAAAAGACACAAGATAAGGGACGCTTTTGCTAATACTTTATAGCCTTCACTTTTTGCAAATAACAGCATACAAATAACTAAGCTCAATAAGTTGCCGCTACCACCAATGCCCGTAAAGAAATCATAAAAATTGGTGCTGATAATATTAAGATCTGCACCAAAATTATGCCATGCTGAAATATTCACCATAGTGATATCGTAAAGTTCAGCTTTGTACATATGAAGTACATTATGGCCATTGATCCCTACGGACCAAAACGCCCCGCGCAATAACTCATAAATAAGGCCATCAACAAAAGAGGTAGGATCAAGCGAGGGTAATAATGAAGATGAAATGCTTACCGAATTAACAACAAAGTAAATAAGCTGACTGGATGTTATCAATGCACCAATGGAGACTATCGCACCTAGTAGCATGTTTGCTGAGCTGTCGATGACGGAGTCGCGATCACTGCCTCTAAAAACACGAAATTTCTTTAATCGAGAAATCAGTCCACAAGTAATATATGCCGTTAATAACGACAACGGAAAACTATTAGGTAATGGCATAATTTGCGATAAAAAGCCCCATTGGTAGGACACCACAAAATACACAGTTAATGCACTGGCTATTGAGACCCCTTTAGGGATACGTTTTACAGAAGAGAGGTATGTAACAAGATAAAAGTTGATCAATATAGGAAACATCAAACCCGTTGATTCACCTACATACCTTATCGTGCCAGTTAATGAGTCATAGCCGTAGTACTCACAGAATACCGCTATAAGTTCACAGAACGTCGAGATTAATGCCAGCGGTAAGGCCATGATAAAGACATTCGAAACAGCAACAAGATATTTATTCGACGAGAGCTCTGACATTACTCTGTAAACAGTCATAACTATTTTCTTATTTAATTATGATAAATACTATCAGCTCGATGCTGCCTGTATTTCACTACTCAATACCAACATTCGTGTTGATAACATCAACTAATCATCACGAACAACGCTAACTAATTATTTTATTTCAATAAATTATACTATCAATCATATCAGTTTATTATACATGAAAATTTATAAAATACTGTGCTACCTATCACTTCACACAAAACATGTAAGAGATTGTTAATAAAGTATACTTCGAACACTATTTAAAGCTGCATATCAAAGAAATAAGAGATAAATACCGTTATGTAACCACAGGAGTAATAATTAAAATGTGACATGTTTTAAACGTATTCTCGTTAATAGGGCATGGGTAAAATCATACACTGCCTTTTCCCATACTTATACACAGAAACAGTGGATAACTTTACTAACGCTGTGAAAAAACACACTTTTCGTATGTTTTTTATACAGGTGGGATTTTTAAATAATCAGTAAGTTACGATAGTAAGTCAAAATTATCATGTAATTCTCATTATGATTATTTTTTAGTTAAATAGTGGATAACTTGATTCTCACTACCACGCCATACCAAAGCAGGATCTCGTTGAGATTCTTCGTATTTTCCATCAACAAGAACATCGATAAGATCAACAATTTGCTGTTGCTGCTCAGTTAACTCAGCGAACGTGTACCCCGTCCATAACCAAATATCTTTACCAATACATTCACTACGGACACGTTTTACCAACTTTAAAATATCAGGCACGTTGTTTGGGTGTAACGGATCACCTCCAGATAAAGACAAACCACGGCGTTTAATTCTAGTATCGTTCAAATCATTAATGATCTGATCTTCCATCTCTTGGCTAAAAAAGTGCCCTGCATCTAGTCGCCATGTACTCTGGTTATAACAACCTCGACACTGATGAATACAGCCAGAAACAAATAAACTTGCACGAGTGCCCGGTCCATTAACAATATCGACAGGGTAATAGTTGTGATAATTCATATTGGTCACCTACACTCTCTAGTAATTTATTAAATAATAATCTTAAAAAGAAAAAGTGCCCTCTCAGGCACTTTTATCTTGTTACACTATGCACTCAAATAGAAATTACATGTGTTTAACACGACGCTTCACTTCTTCTTGTTTACCGAAGTTAAACGGGCGTGCGTCAGGGCTACCTAAGTAACCGCATACACGGCGTGTTACTGATACCTTAGATGGCTCGTGGTTACCACACTTAGGACATGTAAAGCCTTTACTTGTACAGTCAAACTCACCCGTAAAGCCACACTCATAACACTCATCAATGGGTGTATTAGTACCGTAATAAGGAACACGCGAATAGCTGTAATCCCATACATCTTCTAGTGCTTCAAGGTTATGCTGAATATTTGGGTATTCACCGTAACAGATGAAGCCACCATTCGCGATATCAGGGTAAGCCATCTCAAAGTCAATTTTATCGTATGGGTTTACTTTCTTTTCAACATCTAGGTGGAAGCTATTTGTGTAGTAGCCTTTGTCCGTCACACCTGCAACAACACCAAATTCTTTAGTATCGATTGCACAAAAACGACTACATAGGTTTTCACTTGGCGTACTGTATAAGCTAAAGCCATACCCCGTTTCTTTCTTCCATGCATCTGTTGCATCGCGTAAACGCTGAACAATGGCAACCGCTTTTTGGCGAAGCTCTTCACTGTCGTATACATGCGTATCATTGCCATATAGTGCATTCACTGTTTCATGAATACCAATATAGCCAAGCGAAATTGAAGCACGACCATTTTTGAAGATTTCTGATACGTCATCATCTTCTTTAAGGCGTACACCACATGCTCCTTCCATATATAAAATAGGGGCTACACGTGCTTTCACTCCATCAAGACGGGAGATACGTGCATCAAGTGCACGACGAGATAAGGCCAAACGCTCATCTAATAAAGTAAAGAAACGCGCTTCATCCCCTTTTGCTTCTAATGCAATACGTGGAAGGTTAATACTTACAACACCAAGGTTATTGCGGCCTTCGTGGATCAACTCACCATTTTCTTCATACGGACCAAGGAAACTACGACAACCCATCGGCGTTTTGAATGAACCCGTTACTTCAACTAACTTGTCATAGTTCAAAATGTCTGGGTACATGCGCTTAGAAGCACACTCTAACGCCAATTGCTTAATATCGTAGTTCGCGTCATCTTGTTTATGGTTTAACCCATCTTTAATGGCAAACACAAGCTTAGGGAATACTGCCGTCTTATGATTTTTACCCAAACCTGAAATACGGTTCTTCAAAATAGATTGTTGAATTAAGCGTGATTCCCACGACGTACCTAAACCAAAACCGAAAGTAACAAACGGTGTTTGCCCATTTGCGGTATGTAATGTGTTTACTTCATATTCTAGTGATTGGAATGCGTCATAACATTCTTTTTCAGTACGCGCATTAGCAAAAGCAACTGGGTCTTCAATGCCCCACTCTTTTGCTACTTCTAAATGCTTTTTATAACTAACAGTAACATAAGGTGCTAATACTTCATCAATACGGTTGATGGTTGTTCCACCGTAGATGTGGCTTGCTACTTGTGCAATGATCTGAGCTGTAACTGCTGTTGCGGTAGAAATAGATTTAGGAGTATCAATCTCTGCGTTACCCATTTTAAAACCATGGGTCAACATGCCGTTTAAATCAATCAGCATACAGTTAAACATAGGGAAGAAAGGAGAATAATCCAGATCATGGAAGTGAATATCACCACACTCATGTGCTTTAACAATGTCACGCGGCAACAAATGTTGAGTCGCGTAGTGTTTAGCAACAATACCAGCCAATAAATCACGCTGCGTTGGGATCACTTTACTGTCTTTATTCGCGTTCTCATTAAGTAAAGATGCATTGCTTTGCTCAATCAAACCACGAATTTCATTATTTAGGCGGCTTTTCTTTTCACGTGCAATATCGCGATCATGGCGATATTCAATATAGGCACGGGCAACTGTTTTGTGAGGACCAATCATCAATTGATTCTCTACAGCGTCCTGGATAGCGTGAATATCTACTTCTTCAGCATGCTGGAATTGAGCTAATGTCGCTTCAGCAACAGACATTGCATCCACTTCACTCATATTCATGTCATTGATTGACTGAGCTGCACCCATTACCGCTTCTTTAATGCGTTGCATTTCGAAAGGTACACGGCAGCCATCACGCTTAATCACAACAAGTTTCACACTAGGCTCCTAAATATACAATATTCATTACAGTGTCACGTAAACACAAAATATAGGCATTCGGTATACACGCAACAACAAGATGTGGGTATTAGGCGAGATTTTCAAAAAACAAACATTGATCCAAATCAATTTGTTTTAAAGAGAGATTACGATACGAACGATGCATCTGATGCGTCACAAAATTCTTTATAAAAGCAAATTTACATATACGCTTGTCAATAAAATTATTTGGTATTTAAGTAAAAATAATGAGAAAAAATTCTTGATTTTTTGCTGAATGAAGTAGACTGATTAAACACTTTTACCAGGCTGATTTGAATATTTAATGGATGGCTTAACACTTACACAGCGTATCAATAAAGTAACCTATAAAAACCTTCGTATTGGTTTTTTATGGTCATCTAAGATATCTCTGATGATCTTATCTTTAATGTTAGTCACATTATGGCTCAATCATTTCACTAATGACTCTGATATATCATTTTTGTTAACAGCCCAGTTTACTTGGCAAATGATACTTTCTGGTTTCGGGATCATTTATTTTAATCGCAGCACTGAACCTGCAAATTATCGCTTAGTGAGTGCCTTTTATAGCTTCACCTATGGTTTGAGTTGGGGAGCAACTATCTTAATCTTAGGCCTGTATGCACAATTCACTTTACTCTCTGAAGTATTAGCCAACCTGACAACTATGGTGGCATTACTTGGATTTTATACCTACCGAAATGCCTTATATTTAGCGATTACACCAATACTTGCTTTGAGTACTTGGATAACAATCAAAGATGAGCACTTAACATTACTGTTTTCGTTTGAAAAGTTTATGATCACTCTCATCATCATTGAATCTGGACGCCGTGTGCTATATCGCTGGTTCAGTAATCGTATTCAACAAGAACATGAGAATAAACGTTTACTAAAAGAGTTAAATCAACTCGCTTCTCGTGACCAATTAACCCAAATTAAAAATCGCCGTTTTTTCCAAATAGAACTTGAGAAGCAAATTAAAAATAGCCAACGCTTACATATCCCTTTGTCTCTAATTTTAATTGATATTGATCACTTTAAAGCATTTAACGACAGTCAAGGCCATATTGCGGGGGATGAGTGTTTAAAATTAGTTGCAAAAGTGATTGATGCAAGCTTGCTTCGAGGCACAGATAGTGTTTCTCGTTTCGGTGGAGAAGAATTTGCGGTTTTGTTACCAAATACCAACCTTGATGGCGCTATTTTAGTCGCCCAACGTATTCAGGAAAACTTAACTAAAGTAGCGATTGATCATCCCGCCTCACAAACCAGTCATATCGTGACAATCAGCCAAGGTATAACGACTTATGAGGAAAGCCAACGTTCAACGCAATTTATAGAAAAAGCAGATCACAATTTATATGATGCAAAAAAATCAGGACGAAATTGTTATATCGCTGCTTAGTAAATACCGCACTTTGAGCTATGTATAATAACCATCTGTGGCTATTTTGGTCATATTGCGTCAACGGCTTGCCGACATTTAGATACTCGTATCGACATTACACTTTTATAGTGTTCTGCTTGCGCTTTGATATACACAGCGCAGCCAGCACGATCATGAGATATCCATGCCTTTTCTGGCTCAAGCGCTACCTTTTTCCCTTCAGGAAAGACATAGTTCAAAATAACATTGCCATTAGGTTGAATCGCAAAACTATAAAATCGATCTAAATGCTCTAAATAGCCTACTGTTAAAAATAATACAGGTAGAAAAGAGCACTTAAACACAATGCTTTTAACGGTTAATGACTTAAATTTCATGTATGCTTCTACACGCAGCACAACATAGACCAATACAATAGATAAAGCAGCAAACCACGCAAGGATCTTAAATTTCCCCCACGAAACTTCGGGTTCAAGCAGTAGTATTTCCACCTTAGATTCCTTTCTAAAACAAAGCTGACAGTAAGATGCCACAAAAGTTATAACTCATGATTTTTGTTTGAGATAACACACTGCATACGATATTAAGAATAGCTTTCAAGTGGTGTGATAACTAACTCCAGAAAACTATGTTTACCAAGAATAGTGAAACTGAATTTTCATCATAAATATTATAATAAGGCTAAAAAATTAACCTAAAATAAGGAGAACATAATCCCGTATTTATTCTTTTTTGCGATTCAATTCATACTCGCTAATATTTGTCATGCACACTCATTAACGTTAATGACGTGGAATTTTCAATGGCTAGCAGATCATCCCAAAAACGACATACAACGAACAGCAAAAGACTACCAAGTATTAAAGCAAATTTTTCTTACTCACCAACCCGATATTCTCGCCTTTCAAGAAGTCGATAGTGCCTCAAGCCTTCATCGCATTGTTCCTAAAGACCAGTATCAAATATACATATCATCAAGAGTCAAAAACAAAGACGACGTTTTTAATGGGATCAACCAATTCACTGGTTTTGCCGTTAAAAAACACCTTACCGTTAAAGAACACCCAGATATAACCACGTTGAGCTCTCCCGCTATAGCATTAGGAAACAAGCCGTATTACCCACAAAAGTTACGTTATGGTTCAGCAATTAAAGTCAATCTTAATCAGCATGATATTATCGTTGTGAATGTACACTTAAAATCAGGTTGCTTTACTCCTAAACAGCTAAAGAACAACCGTAAAAAATCCTGTCGCACACTGAATTTACAACGAACATTAATCCAACAATGGATAGAACAGCAAGAAGTGAAAAGGCAGCCTTTTATCTTAGTTGGCGATTTTAATCATCGTATATCTCTTAATACAACAAATAACAAAACTTACTTTTTCTCCAATAATAATCAGCAAGGTTCTTTAAAATGGCTTACTCATAATGTTAAAGGTAACTGTTTAACAAAAAGAAGAAAGAAGAATAAAACCTATTATCGTCGTTATAAAGAATTAATTGACCATGGTTTTAGTAGTGAACATTTTACTATCTCATCTATCCAGCAGGTACCTTATTCCTTCGAGCAAGTATCAACTTACCAATTGAGTGATCACTGTCCAGTTATCTTTAGCCTCAGTTTTACACCGTTTATTTCTTCATGACTTATTAAGTTGTAAACTACAGTCAAAGAAAAGCCCACTTACCGACACCCTACGAGAAAGTGTTAAATAAGTGGGTATTGTTCATCAAATTTTATTCTGTCGCGTAATTGGAGCCATTGTAGTAACGTACAT
Source organism: Photobacterium sp. GB-72 (assembly GCF_003026095.1). Taxonomy (NCBI): domain Bacteria; kingdom Pseudomonadati; phylum Pseudomonadota; class Gammaproteobacteria; order Vibrionales; family Vibrionaceae; genus Photobacterium; species Photobacterium sp. GB-72. The sequence goes on from NZ_PYNV01000003.1 coordinate 88,115, forward strand.
CAGGCACAATATTATGTTTATTCAACAAGCGGTACATTGTTGCTCTTGAAACACCAAGATCTTTTGCAGCTGATGCTACTTGACCACGGTGAGTTTCTAATACAGCAACCAGTACGTCTTTTTCTGCCTCATCTTTAATATTACGTAAACTTTGCTTCATATTAATTTTCTTAGGTAAGTCGAAGTGTTCAACACCCACTTCATTACCATCTGTTAATAACGAAACGCGTTTAACTTGATTTATTAGCTCTCGTACATTACCCGGCCAGTTATAACGGAGAAGTAACTGCTTTGCTTCTTCATTATACTGAGTTGCAATGGTGTTATATTCGCTTGAATACTTATGTAAGAAATATTCAGCTAAAGCAATAATATCAGCACCTCTTTCACGTAACGTTGGTACTGAAATATGGAAAACATTAAGTCGGTAAAATAACTCTTTACTGAATGTTTCATTCGCAATTGCTTGTTCTAAATTAGCACTAGAGCAGGCAATAACACGAACATCACACTCTCTGGTATCTTCTAAAGAGTCATTAGTCGGTTTTTGTAAATAAGCGAGAAGCTTCTGTTGCAAGTTTTTAGACAGTTCTTCAATACCATTAAGTAAAACCGTACCCGCTTTTATCGTGTTTTCAGATACATGTTCACCGTCTGAATTTAAAAAGGCTATTTGCTCATCATCGTCCATAACTGATGCGCAATTGATCATAGTAAAACTGTCATTTCTTCGTTTACTTAAATTATGGATAGAATTCGCAATAAGATCTTTTCCGGTTCCTTGCTCACCGCTAATAAAAATATTAACGTCTGTCATTGCAACACGCCGAACCATATCTCTCAAATGCTTAATTGATTTAGATTCACCAAATAAACCGACATCTTGCTGAGCATCTGTCCAAGAATTAGATTCAATTTCTAACATGCCTAATTGATGGCCGACAGTTTCCAATAGATGCGTCGATGGAATGGGAATTGAAAAATAATCAACACAATAATTATTTATAAATTGACAAATAGCATCCATACCAAGCTGTTCTTTCTTAATTACAGCAATCCATTTTACTTGCTTGGTTTTATTTGCCCTTAAAGAAATGCTATTTAAACTAAAATCATTATTACTAAGATCGACAATACAAATGCAAGGACTATATTCTTCCAAGATGGCATCAGCAGTACGAAGGTCATAACAACAATGTGTTTTCCATCCAGTTTGTTCTAATAACGCAATCCAAGGTTCATAAGTACAGCCAATAGCAACGAGTTTAGCTTTGAACGTTTTCTTATCACACTGTGCTAGCATTGAAGCCACCTTTATAATATCGTTGATTCCCCTCTTTTTTATAATATAGGCAACAAATGAATAATATGCCTCGTATTAATACCGCTAAATAAATAAAATATATACTATTTATTTTGCATACCAAAATGCAAAAAATACATTATTATATCTAATTCATCATCTTATTTATTAATTATAACTGTTTTTATGATGTTATATTTTTATCTGATTCTTTTTTTGACAAATAAATACAAGAGATAAATCCATTTTAAATATCTAATTAATTATGTTGTATTGTATAACTATATTTACATTCTTATTATAATAAGAAATTAAACAGCCATGACGGCAACCACATAAATTTCATTTTTGTTGTATCAGGCTCACCAGATCCATAAACATTAACTGGGTTATTTTGACTATCTATTGCCTGTTCATTCCCTACGATTTGGTATCCATTCTTTGCTCGTGAACGAATACTCTCCTCAATTTCAGCGACAAGCTGATCGTTGCCACGACAAAAAAGTCCCATTTCAGTATTATAGTGATTAGAACGGTTATCAATATTGTACGTCCCCACCATCACTTCATTTTGAGCATCACCATTGCGTTTATAAATTTGTGTTTTGGAATGCATTCCCCACCGTGCATTTTCCACCGCTTTACTCACTGATGCCGTTTCATTTAGCCATTCGCCAGCATGGAGATAGATATGCATTCCCTTAGCTTGCCAATCATAAACATGACTATAGAGTTGTGCCGCTACATAAGTGGCATCGGTTGAGGATAAAGAATTGGTGTATAACGTCATATCGATATTTTTATCGAGTAATATTTGCATTAAATGCTCTGATTTTCGATTATTCAGTAAATAAGGAGAGGCCAATATTAAACTGTTATCGACTGTCATCACTTTATCGAAAATAGTTTTACGTAAAAAACGATAATTATCACTATACGGATCTTTAAATCGCGTCCAGAATGATCCTCCTGGTGCGTCTGAAGTAAATGTCGTTTCAGGACATAAATACGTCTTTTTCTCCATTAAAATCGGTCTTGCGATGGCTTCTATTCTTGCTCTTGTCGCCTCTTCAATTTCTGTGTGAGCAAGAAAGGCTTGAACGGCTTCCTGTTTACGCTCGTATTTTTGCAATTCAATACGATTGTTAGGTACTTCAGGAGAGTGATAACGTTCACTGATATCATGTTCAAAAAACGCATTAAAAGAATCTTGCATCGCTTTAACAATAGACCCTGATACATGCAGATCGCGATCAAGAAAGTTATATTGTTCTGAAAGATCAAAATAATCATTTTCGATATTTCGTCCACCCGTTACCGCTTCTTTACCATCAACCACCAACAATTTACGATGATTACGAAAGTTTATCGTAGAAATATAATACAGCGGTGCGGCATTATAATAACGAACATCAATACCATGATCTTTCAAACCATCGGCGTAGTATTCATCAAACTCAAATACGGTGGCAGACTTATCAATTAATACCCGTACTTTTACTCCTCGCTTTGCTGCTGACACTAATTCTTGCACGATTATTTTCCCACTCATATCGGGCGAGAAAATAAAGTATTCCACCTCTATCGTTTTATGAGCACGTCGGATCATATCAATACGGGTTTGTAATGCTGCAATACCGCTATTAAGTACTGTTATGTCATTGCGCCCTACACCGCTATCCGGCTGATAAATATCAACTTGATGAAACGGGTAAGGATTCGATGACGAAAGATCATGATAGCTCTCAAAATCTTCATCCCAATAAACCCAATTACACCCAGAGAGTAGTAATGATAATGACACAGTGGTTGCAATAGAACGGTAAGTAAACAACACAGGCTCCTTGTGCTATATAGATAAATCCCTTTATTATTTCATCTTGCATGACAACCTAATAAAACCCCATAAAATTGTAATAATCAGTAGGATAAAACAAGATCTCTGTTCTATTTTGATTTATTCTTACAATCAATCGACATAACTACCAAGGTAATACACCCATGTCTACGCCATTAGATGCAACAGCAATTGAAACAATCCAAGGTTTTGATGCCGAAAAGCGTTACAAGCATTTAGTTAAAGAAGTTGTCGCTAACCGTGAAATTTGGATCCTTATCGATGAACACGGTTGTGTAATGCTTAATACCGACGATGAAGACTGTGTACCAGTATGGCCAAATAAAGAGTTTGCAGAAGCATGGGCAACTGGTGAGTGGGATAATTGTAAAGCAGAAGCTATTTCATTAAACAAATGGCATAGCCGTTGGACACATGGCCTTGAAGATGACGAACTGGCAATCGTTGTATTTCCAATTCAAGATCAAGAGGGTTTAGTGATCTACCCTGACGAGTTAGATTACGAGCTAAAGAACCAAGCAAAAAAACAGCGTTAATCGCTGGACGAATTTACAATACTAAGGTCAGAGTTATTCTGGCCTTTTTTATAGGAGAAAAACGTAAATGGACGCACTACTTCAAACCATTAAACAAAATCCAACCATCGTTGAATTTGCACACGTTATGGCAGTGATCACTGAACATTACGATTACCAAGCCACCACATTTTACAATGGTTTAAAAGACGATACGTTAAAGAATGATGCAGGAACAAATGAAGGTTCATGTAAGATTTTTGCTTTTGCGCAATTAAATCAACTATCAGAACAAGAAACGCTAGCTTGTTTTGGTCAATATTACCGTCAAGATGTGTTAGAACATCCTGAAAACAACGACCACCAAAATATTCGTCATTTTATTAAATACGGTTGGTCTGGCATTCAGTTTGATACATTCCCGTTAACAGCTAAAGCTTAATCACAAACAAGCCATCACGATAATTACTCTCTATCAACTTAGAACAATACGATGATGGCTTGCTTAATATAATAATTGAAAAATTAACTTAACGGCTTATTACAATGACTACATTTCTGCGGCGGCTTCATAAAAAATGGTGAGCGAGTTGCCTGCCCACAGCTATCACAAAACTTGGTAGAACGAATAGTCAACAATGTTAATGGCACCAATAACACTAGAATCGCAACTAACCATACCGTTGGTGGTTGCATATAAATAATGAACCCGCCAATCACGACGTTACTAAACACGGTATAAATTGGCCATAATTTACGCTTTTTTGCTACATCCTTACCGCGTTGAAATATCATTACACTACCCACAACCAGTGCAACCCAAATAACGATAAAGCCAATTAATAGATTTTCCTGCATTACTTACTATCCCTACGATTAAACACTATAAAATTTCACATTGAACAAACTTCAAACAACAAAAGTAACTTATCCCCCTCATTGAAAGCATAATTAACCTCTCAATAAGTATGGTTTTATGACCCTTCTCACAATGTTGGATTATCGTTAAAAAAAATAAACATTTTTATTACCACTTTTCAAAATAAAGTATTATCTTTAGCGCCAGAACAGGACGTTCAGGAATAAATCACAGACTTAGCTGCCATTTGCTAGTGCGCTGTGCTAAAGGAGTAAAAAATGGTTGTTCACACTGTCGCTCGTACTCATCGTCTACTACCTTCTGCGGTTAGCAATGACACAATTGCTGATGCGATGTTTCAACATTCAAAAAATAGTCATAATTTTAAGCTCATTAATAAAACGAGTGTATTATTCAATTCACCGCATTCTATCAAAGAGCTACAGCAAATTCCTAGCTGGCGTCAGCATAATATTACACAGCCTTATAATCAGTTAGAGAAGTTATACCAGCACGCGTACCCAGCTCAACAAGAGCTAAATATGCTATTAGAATCCGCCGCACTCGCTAGCCATTCTCAGGCTTTTTTACCTGGAATTAAAAACCAAAAACGTGCTGAGAAGAAAATAGCCACAGAGTTACTCGGTAACGTAAATAAGCTAACCGATGTTGTACGAGGAAGTGTTGTCGCAACAAACATTAGCGATTTAGTGAAAGCTTATTACTACCTAGCTCAATATAGCGATATTGTTAGAGTGAAGAACCGTTTTGATTCCCCTGCAGTATCTGGCTATCGCGATATCAAAGTGTTAATTCGGTTAAGCAATAGTGGGCTTATCGCTGAAATTCAACTACACCTTGAAGCCATTGCAGAAATTAAAAATGGTGAAGAGCATGATATCTATGAAGCCATTCAAAACATCGAGCGTATTTCGATAATTAAACGTCGAGCGCTAGATGATATTGAAAAAATGCAAATCAAACGCTTACAGGAAAAATCCCAGGCACTATATGCAAAAGCGTGGCAAGCTTATACTCAGCATTTCAATCTAGCCAGCTAATAAAACAACATACAACAATGTGATCAGAACCGCATTTTTATGCGGTTTTTTTATCGTTTTATGAATATTGACACAGAGTTTACCTCCCATTCAGGCTATATTGCTAACATCAGATCAGAAAGTAAAACCAAGCGCCGACAAACTACACAACACTTTTAAATACTCTTTTTGTGTGTTTGATATTGAAGGACAATATCGTTGGGAGTTGCTTAATGGATGTAAAATCTGTTCTACGTACAAGCTTTATTCTGTTCTGTATGCTTAGCCGTTCTGTGGTTGCAGCACCCGCTGTTGCGCCTGCATACACAATCTCTGACCAACCATCACCAACCCGTTTATCTCAAGCAAGCCGGAAGTCATTTCAACGTGATTTAAGTGGTTTATATAGCATTCAATCTTGGAAAAATAATAACATTGCACAACCGTATGATGACTTTACTACCTTGTACCAAGCATCAACTCAAGCACAAGTTGAATTAGCACATCTTATGCGTAGCATTAGCCTAGTTTCATCAACTGAAGCATTAGTTCCTGCCGTTAAGTCAATGGCACGCGCACAACATAAAATTGAAACAGAGCTAAATGGTCAAACGAATAAAATTACGGATATCGCGCGTGCTTCTCTCGTTGCTAACGATGTTTCATCGTTAGTGCAATCTTTTGAACTACTAAGCAAAGAAGCGACCATTGTAGGTGTTAAAAACCGCTTTAAAAAACCAACAGCTTCTGGTTACCGTGATTTGAATGTATTAGTTGAACTGCCACAAAGTAAAATCATTGCCGAAGTACAACTTCACTTAAAAGATATTTCTGATGTGAAAAATGGTAAAGAGCATGATATTTACGAACAAATTCAGAAAATTGAACGTTTAGCTCTGCATCAAAAACGCCCCCTGACAGAGTTTGAAGAGAAGAAAATTAAAAAACTACGTCAAGAGTCATTACATTTATACCAAGCCGCTTGGCAGCAATACTTACAACCAAACAGCATTGCCGTCTAACTCACTTTCTATTCACTTCAACGCCCTACTCACTAGGGCGTTTTTGTATTTATCACTTGAATCGCAGATTTTTAATCATTCAAAAGCGCTACCTTTAAAAACAAACAGCAACACATAACTCTATGTGTGTAATTTGTCATTGGCTAACCGATAACAATAAGTAAAGCCCATCACGATAGTTCGTAATGGGCTTTTTGTATATTTATTAGAAATAAAGCATTAAGAATTTGAATTTATAATATTTTTAAGCAATACCTATAAAAACCTATTGTTTAAACGCAGGTAGACTTATGACTATCAAAAAGACAATTACACTTCTTATCACTCACTTACTTGCCGGTGCATTCGGTGTTGCCCTAGGGATCTATTTACTGCCTATTTTGACTGCGCCAACGGCACCAACACAATCTGAAGTCTCTCGCATTTCGAAGCAAGCCCAGTATTCTGGTGAGTTCACAAAAGGATTAGCTGGTAGCGACTTTCTCCATTGGGGCGAAGGTAAAGTTTCAATCTCACCAACAAAAATAACCTTAATGGGAAAACTCGCACCAGGGCCTGATTATAAACTATACCTATCACCTAAATTTGTAGAAACCGAAACAGAATTTAACCAAGAAAAAGCCAATATGGTGTTGGTAGGAAACGTGAAAACCTTTGATAATTTCGTTGTCAATGTGCCTCAGAACATTAATATCACTGAATACGATACAGTGATCGTGTGGTGTGAATCTTTTGGTCAATTTATTACTTCAGCTAAATACCAATAAGATTGAACACAGCTACACTTTAGACGCGAATAACCTCTTATGGGTTGAATACAATAGTCTTAATATCCTCCACTCCAAATATTATTTTTAACTAACACTTGCTGAGCTTTTATTTTTAATACGAACAAAAAAGCGATCGTTAGATCGCTTTTTACTATCAATAAATCATAAGATTAATTAGAGCTAGATAAAGCAACCTTCGCGCCTAATGCCATTAACACCACACCCATGACTTTTTCAATATACTGCTGAGCTGATAAGAAAGCATTTTTAATGTAACTGCGGTTTAAGAAAATTGCGACCAGAGAAAACCAAACAAAACAGGTAAATGACACAATCGCACCATAGGTAATTTGAATAGCGATAGGTGTCGACGCACTAACTAACTGAGTGAATAAACTCAAGAAGAATAACGTTGCTTTAGGGTTTAACATATTGTTTAAAAAACCCATTTTAAAAGCTGCAATAGCACTAACATCCTTCTTTTTAAGATCACTATTCTCTAATGTTGTCTTCGCTGTGCTTTTTAGACTTTTATAACCAATATAAAGCAGATAGGCCGCACCAAGGTATTTAACGATAGAAAAGAGAACAATAGATTGAGAAAGCAATACGCCAATCCCTGCTAAGGTATAAAAAATATGTACCCAAATCGCAGCAGCAACACCTAATGCAGTGAGAATCCCAGAACGCGTTGAATGAACGAGACTATTTCTAACCACAATCAGAAAGTCAGGTCCCGGTGTAATAATGGTTAAAACCGTGATAGTAACAACGGCTATTAATTCTGTTAGGTAGGTCGTAAATAATTCCATTTCAGTCTCCTTTTCTTTTCACTCTCCACAATAGTTAAAAACAATTAAAAAAAACAATTTATTAACAACCTAATATACAGATCAAAATCAAAATACCTTACTTCCCTTTGTGCTACCTTGCGCTTTCAATAAATAGAGACAACACCATGACCAAACCAGATATTCTCACAACTATTAAAGATTTCACTGCTATAGAGCAGGCACTTGATTACTTTGAGATTAGCTACGACAGCAAATTTATCAATGCCAATCGTGAGGCGTTAGTAAAGCGCTTTGGTGGTTATTTGATCATGGAAAAGCCTGATGATTGGTTTTCAGGCCGCCGAGCATTGAAAAATGCCTACTGTCGTGTACAACGTTCATTATTAGATAAATCAACAAGACAAGCTTGTCGCGGATGTACCAGTTGTCAACGTCGATAATAAACAAAAAGCCCATCACGTTTGTAATGGGCTTCATATGCAATATATTATTTTAATATGATGATACCTAGCCGGTTGGGATTCATCCTTTCACTATTGCTATCTTACTTTTTCTTCTTTACCTTGCCTTGTACTGCTTTAAATCTTGGATTTGATTTACAAATAACATAAAGGCGACCACGACGTTTAACGACTTGGCAATCCTTACTACGCTTCTTTGCACTTTTTAATGAGCTTAATACCTGCATTGTTATTCCCCTTTTAGCCCTGTCATCGCAAACTGTTTATTAAATCGAGCAACACGTCCATCACGTTTCGTCATCTTCTGCTTACCGGTGTAAAACGGGTGAGAATGCATAGAAACATCTAACGTAACATAAGGATATGTTTCTCCATCTAGTTCAACCGTTCTTGACGTTTGTATTGTTGAACCAACCATTATGTACTTGTCTGCACCAGTGTCATGAAATGCCACCGTTCGATATTCTGGGTGTATACCTTCTTTCATTATTACTCTCCCTTGCTGCCTTTTGGTTATGTTATAACATAACAATAAGCAAGATCAACAAAGATGATAATAGTTATCAGTAAGATTCATATCGAGATGCGGATAATGACTGAAACCACTTTTTTATACCGATCATTTTATAAAGCAGAAGATCTCTTTCTTATTCATCAAAATGAGAATGGGTTAGAACATGATCTTGTTGCTAATTACATTCAATCAAGTTTAAGCCTCGCGACTTGGTATAGGAAAGAATCTGATTTTTCGAATCCATTATTAGAAGAACTTTTTCTTCGCCGCCTCTTTTACAACCTTTTGAATACCATTAATGACACACTTTAACAGCTTCATGATTAACATAAAAAACACAGAAAAAGAGAAACTTAAACATTAATCTGAATAACCAATGTAATAGCGATTAATTTTCCAACCTGATATTGCAAAATTAGCTATAATTAGGGGTGTCACAAATTTTCTCTTTAGTTAAAATATCGAAATAATATGGCTGATTATCATGCCATTGTTGGGCTTTTTTGCCCTTTTAAACATCATCATTCAGGAATGTACATTCATGAACCAACCAGTAGACACTGTTGATAAAACTGAGCGAGATAATTCAACGAATGATATGCAACTTGCACAGTTTAATATTGCACGCATCTTTAGCATCATTCTTAATGTGGTATTAATCCTCGCACAAATTAAGTTATTAAAAACACACGACGTTACCATTAAAACATACGGACTTTTTCTGCTATGTAACGTAAGCATTTTATTTAGTCTCTTTGCACCACGTTTAACAAGCTTTAAATTAAAACAAATTCTCAAATACGCTTATATGCCAACGGTTATTGCTGTATTTATTTTTATTGGTCAAGTCACTAACTAAATACTGATTAAGTACCGAGCATGAAGTGTTAAAAATAATGATTTCGATTATGCTAACACTTCATTAATTATTCTAATTCAGCTATCCCAATACTTCGTTACAAATAACCACTCAATAACAGAGTCATTCATTGTTTTATTAAAACATTCAAAAATGTATCACTCATCACAATCTTCTCTCTTACCTCCCATAATATTGCACGATATGATAGTTCTACTAAACGTTATATCTGTTCCTTTCTCCTTTAAGTTCGTTCATGCATGGAGCAAAAATGAATATCGGTATTTATATTTACGACAATGCAGAAGTTCTCGACTTTTCTGGGCCTTTTGAAGTTTTTAGTACCGCTAAGCGCTTACATGCAAAAGATTGGAATATATTTCTCATTGCTGAAACGTCCGCTCCAGTGACAGCACGAGGTGGCTTCCAAGTACTACCACATTACAGCTTCAACGATCACCCGCATATAGATGTTCTCATCGTTGTCGGTGGTATTCACACTGAAGAAATGAATAAAACAGAAGTATTAGCATGGATAAAGCATATTGATACAACAGCAACTCACGTTGTTTCTGTTTGCACTGGCGTCTTTTTACTGGCACAAGCCCAATTGCTTAGCCATTTGTTTGTTACGACACATTGGGAAGACATTCCAATTTTAATCGAAACCTTCCCTGATCTAAATGTCATAGATAATAAAAGATGGGTTTGTGATGGAAAATATATAACATCCGGAGGTATATCAGCAGGGATAGATATGAGCTTATACCTCGTATCAAAATTACACAGCTTAGTGCTTGCAGAACAAGTGGCACATCAAATGGAATACCATTGGCAACAATACCCTTAAAATGATTTACAATAAATGCCAACAAGCAGGACGCCATGACGATCATATCAACCGTTAAAAATGCCCTTTCAGAAATAGGCTATCCCGCCAAAGCGATTAAAACCAGTCAGGTTCGGGCCCTTTCTGCTGCGCTTTTTAAACAATTAGAAATCCAAGATATTGATTCAACTTTATCAGTGTGTGAAACATTGCTAGAACAACGAGATTGGGCATGTAATATTATTGCTTACGATTGGGCATTTAAAATGAGGAAGCAATATACTCCTGAAACCTTTACAACTTTCCAACATTGGCTATTTACTTACGTAACTGACTGGAACGATTGTGATGATTTTTGCACCCATGCTTTTGGTGAATTGCTACTGAAATATAAAGCACTATTTCCTAAAATTTTGCCGTGGGTAAACCATGATAACTTTGCTGTTCGCCGCGCTACGGCAGTGATCCTGATTTATCCAATGAACAAAAAGGACTACAGCGACTTATTCCCATTAACCGTGGCGAATTTACTCCAGAATGATGAGCACTACTTGGTGCAAAAAGGATACGGTTGGATGCTAAAAGTACTGTCTAAACACGATCCTGAAACTGTGATTGAATATTTAACTCAGCACCACAGTACGATGACACGAATGGCTTTTCGCTACGCGCTAGAAAAACTGGATAAAACCACGCAACAAAAATTAATGGCACTGTAAGACTACGAGCTCAATTGTTTTTTAAACGCTACATAAGAGGTTTTCTGAGCATGAATGCGAGCCTGATTATGATGTACTAAGACCTCCCTTGCTCCAGCTCCCATCGCCAGTTCTTTTAACACTCGCTCTTCAATATCAGTGAGACCACCGTCTACTTTTTCCAATTGATGTATCACAATACGTGGGCTTATTGAGAACTTGTTATTACCTAATACTTCACGGACAGCATATTGCAGCAGCTTTTCAGCACATGCAAAATCACCGACAAACGAGCGTTTATGATCAAACGGATTAATTACTGTAATATTTGAACCTGATAAATGTTTTGCTTTATCACCAACAGCTAGTACGTTTTTTTTCGTATTTTCAATCGCAATATAAGGAGATAAATCCGCCCTTTCACCCGTTCCAAATACCTGAACAGATAACTGTTTAACACTCAATTCAACCAATAGGTCGCATTTAAATTTTTGTAAAAACGACATTGCCTTTCTCTATCCTCAAATCAAAGCTGTTAAAAGTGATACTTAATGGGAGTGTCTAATTCAGGTTTCGTCACGACCATCGCATAATAGCCAAAACTAAGATCTGTTTTTATCCCCACTAAAATGACGCGATCATTCAATGATAATTTACTCCCAACTTCAGAGGGAATCTCACAAATACTATCATTCATGAACTGTGTAAACTCTTCAGGCTCAATACACCATTGCATGCTTCTATCTTGTGAAAGATCTTTAATAACGACAGTTTGATACGCAATATTATTAGGAAAGGCAGTTATTACACTAGGGATCAATTTTATATAAAAAATATAAATAAAGAACGGTGTTATAATAAAGAAAATGAATGCTGGTGCAATACTGAAAATCTTATTTCCTTTCTTTGTTATACGAGTAAAAACGTCTGTTCTAAAGCTATCATTTGTTACGAGAAAATAAACGAACAGCAAAAAAAGAATAATATAGGTACATATTGTCATCATTAACAACATGTTATGAGCATCTGCATACACCAATGTAGACGGCGTCAAAATCAGAAATAATAACCCACTAAAAATAAGAAATACGTAATAACTCAAAGATACGAATAACGACCACATTAGCTATTCACCATTTCTTTTCTAGGTGAACTCACATTCATTAAATTACCCACCAGCATAAAACTGGCACCTAAGAAGAGAGTCCAATCAATCCCTTCCTCATAAACATAAAAGCCCACAATTGCGATTAAAGGCAAGCGCAAAAAGTCCATCATAACCACTAAGGTTACATCAGCAAATTGCATTGCTTTGGTCATACAGAAATGGGCTAATAGTGCTGAAACAGACACTAAAACAATCCAACCCCATGCAAAGATATTGGGTGATTGCCAACCTTGGTATGCCAGTATTAATCCAAACGGAAGTTGTACTAAACACATAAAAAATAGAATAGTTAATGGCTTATCTGAAGTAGAAAGCGATTTAGTTGAAGCATGAGATACGGCATAACACATCGCCGCCCCTAGTACGATTAGCGAAGCACTATTAATGATTTTAATACCGGGCTGAACAATGATAAGTACGCCAATGAAACCCAGCACTAAGGAGAACAAACGCTTTGAGGTAAAGCGTTCGTTTAAGAACAACGTGGCAATAATTGCAGTCCAAATAGGTACGGTAAACTCAATCGCAAAAACTTCTGCCAAGGGTAATAATGTTAACCCTAATAACCAGCCATATTGACCAGCAAAGTGGAATACATTGCGAAATACGTGTAACCGCAAGCGTTGTGTCTGAAATAAACGCTTATCTTGATAATATAAGATAATAGCACTAATAATACCTAACCCAATTATACTACGCAGTGCCATTAACTGAGCTGTGGTGATATCACCAGATAACTCTCTAGCACCAATCGCTATTAAACAAAACGAGCAAAGTGCACCCATCATCCATAATATTGACAGCATCACTGCTAACCCTTTTTGAATACTTGTGATATTAATGATTTAAAGTCTAAACCAAGTCCATAAACCCAAACCAGATATAAATAATACCCACCAATTATAAAGCAATATAAAGTTCTTTAATTAATGTGGTTTATTATTAAAGACTCTAATTTTTCAACAACAGATGGAGATCTATTAATATCCAGTTCAAACCAACCATCAGTCCCCATCTGGTATAACTGACTTACCTTTAGCTCTTTACATTTTTTATTGTAAGTGCCTATAACGTTAAATATGCCAAAATCAGTGTTTATTCGACTTATATTAAATTTTTGCATTCGTTCAACTTAATAATAAATTACTCATATTATAACTTCTTATCTTGTCTTTCTTTTCGAATACAAATAAAGGCGAAGTACGACACATCTTCATGTAACAAAAATCCCCTTATCATTTACGTATAGACGATTATGCAATAGCAAAAGGTATGTTTGCATAACTCAATAAAGACAGAAGAAATAATCGAGAATATGCTTATTCTAATGCTTAAATATTGATTTTAAAGGGATGAGGTGATGTGATGAAGAAAGCGCTTAAAATAAATACTGTCTATATCAATATGGAAACGATTGTTGCTTTTGATCTTGACTATAAAATTGATGGTAATCGTGCTTTGTACCTAATGACCAATAGCAATGAACTACCTTTTCTTGAAATTGAAGTCGCAGAAGATGGGCAGGCAGAATCTACCGACTATCAAGCACAAAAAGTAACGAATCGAGAATATAATCGTATCAAGAGTGAACTCATGGCATACATGGGGTTATAAATCATTAGGTGCAATTATCTATGTAAGACTCGCAGCGCTTTATTCATCCAGATTTTATCGATAAAGCGTTGTTTCACTGTTTTCTTTCGTCAATAAAAGCCACTCAGAACTATGGGGAGTAACGCTAAGTGGCAATCCTCTTCATAAAAAGAGGCAAGTGAAACCATTATATTTTTACTGGTATCTTTATTATTTTAAGATCGATTTAAGAAAACTATTCATTAAACGTAAGGATATGTTTTATAACGCACTCCCATCATCTGCTCCATGCAATGCACAACCTGACAGCTATAACCAAACTCATTGTCATACCAAATATACAAAACGGCACGATTATCTTGTGCAATGGTCGCAACACCATCAACCACTCCCGAATAACGCGAACCAACTAAATCTGTCGAGACAACTTCTGTCGAGTCAGTAAAATCAATTTGTGCAGATAACGTTGAAGAGAGCGCCATTTCTCGTAAATAAGCGTTCAACGCTTCTTTATCGGTACTTTGCTCTAATTGAAGATTCATTACCGCCATTGATACATTTGGGGTTGGAACACGAATCGCGTTGCCTGTTAATTTACCTGCCATTTCAGGCATGGCTTTTGCCACTGCTTTAGCAGCACCGGTTGATGTCAGCACCATGTTCAATGAAGCAGCACGGCCACGACGATCTCCGGTGTGGAAATTATCTATCAGATTTTGGTCATTAGTAAATGAATGTACTGTTTCAATATGACCAAACAATACACCAAACTTATCATGTACTGCCTTTAATACCGGAGTAATCGCATTTGTCGTGCAACTTGCAGCAGAAATTATCGTGTCTTCACGGTCAATAACATCTTCATTTACACCGAATACAACGTTCTTTATTTCTCCTTTACCTGGGGCGGTCAACAACACCTTTTTGGCACCTCTACAAACAAGGTGCTGGCTAAGCCCTTCAGTATCGCGCCACACACCTGTATTATCAACAACTAAGGCGTCCTTAATACCGAAAGTGGAGTAATCGACATCTTGCGGTTTATTGGCATAAATCACTTGAATGTAGTTACCATTCACAATGATGACTTTACGTTCATGATCGATGACTATACTGCCATTAAACTGACCATGCACAGAGTCTCGACGTAATAAACTGGCGCGTTTTTCTAAGTCACCGTCTTTTCCACCCCGCACCACAATAGCACGTAATCTTAATGGATAACCGGGCCCACTCTTTTCAACTAATAATCGAGTTAATAAACGACCTATACGACCAAAACCATACAGCACCACATCACGAGGCTCTGTCATTGGATCATCTTCAAGTGAATCTTTCAATGCTGTTTGCAAGAAATCATCCAGCCCATGTGTATCTACATTACTCTCCCAAAATGTATATGCGAGGCGCCCGACATCAATACGACAAGGTGACAAATCCATCTTAATAAGATGCTGAATAATTGGTTGCGTTTGTTCAACTGTAAGTGAACAACCAATGTAACGCTTGGCAACACGGTGAGCTTTGATGATGTCGATTGTTGTCGCATTAACTAATGTTTTACCAAAAAGTATAACTTCAACACCTTTTTGACGGTACAGTTGGCCTAAAACAGGAGCAATAGATTCGGCGTAAGTTTGACTCGTTTGCCATTCTCGGAAGTGCTTTTCTGGACTCATTTTTTCTCAGGACCTTTTCACGTTAAGTTTTTGCTTTCATGGCGATTGTAGGGAGCCACTTAGCATTAAGAGTGCATTTCAAGTCATGGTCTTTAGTGCCACTTTAAAGACTCGAAAGCACAGCATTTCAAGCTGTAGTTTTTATATGATTGCGTTTAAGATGAGATTAGCTGTTCAGCTAGGAAAAATAAGTGTCACTCATGATTGATAACGAGTAAAAGCAATGGAGAGCTTAAATCGTTACACATGGCGTCAATAAGGCTGCGACACATTAAAAATGGGAATGTTTCATCCCCCATTTTTAACTTATTTAATTTACAGATAATTAAATCGCAACCCAATCAAGTATCAATAACACGAAGACATTACTCATTGAAAAGTAAGGCCTCTCATTAAAAATTACTCAATCGTTAAAGTATCTGATCAAGGGCATTGAAAAAACGTTCGATTTCTTCTTCGGTATTATAATGCATTAAACCGACACGTAAGATCCCACCCTTTTTTGTTATTTTAAGTGCATCTGTCAACATATCAGCGTAAAGATGACCACTCCAGGTGTAAATCTCCTGCTCTCCTAAATGAGCGGCTACCTCTGTTGGGTTCAACTCACCAAAGCGCAGTGCAAACGTTGCCGTTCTATTATTAATACTAGGCTCGCCAAACAATTCAATTGAAGGGTAGTCTTTCAAACGTGTCAGGAACTTGCTCGCGAGAAAACTCTCGTAATTGCCAATGTTCTCATAACCACTCTCTAATTGTTCTCGTAAACACCTTCCGTGGCCTAAAGACGCTAAGTAATCAATTGTCGAAGAGAATGCCGATAACGCCTCAAAATTTAGCGTTCCTGTTTCCCAGCAATTCGGTGAGTATGAAGGAGCAGGCTCCACCTTATAAGGAGAGTAATACTCTAACGCCTGTTGGCGACCGTACAAGACACCAAGGTGAGGGCCGAAGAACTTGTAGGCAGAGCCTGCAACAAAGTCAGCGCCTAAAGAAGCAACGTTAATGATTTTATGGGGTAAAAGATGCACGGCATCAATATAAACGACACTGCCATTGGCTTTACCAAGACGGGTTATTTTTTCAATATCGACTAACGTACCCGAAAGATTACTCGCTGCAGTCACAGCAATAAGTCGGGTTTTATCATTTAGTAGGCGTTCAAACGCTTCAAGGTCAAGTTGGCAAGTATTATCCAAGATAGGAATATAATGAACTTTTACCCCTTTATCTTGAGCAGCCATCGCCCATGATGAGCGATTTGAACCATGATCTGCAGTACTCAGTATGATCTCATCACCTTCTTTCCAATCGTTACTTATCGCACGACTAAAATGGAAAGTCATCGAGGTCATATTAGCCCCAAAGATAATTTCTTCTTTTTTCTCTGCGCCAAAAAGTGCTGCCGCTTTCTCACGACATGTATCGACAAGCTCTACCGTTTTACGACTGACAGAAAAATGACCGCCGAGGTTAGTATTACCCTGCTTAAGATAATTACCATAACTCTCTATCACGCTAAGCGGTTGTTGTGCACCTCCTGGACCATCAAAATAGATAGCTTGACGACCATCAACCTCACAATTTAACGCTGGAAATTGTTTACGTAGAAGATCTACATGCTGACTAAGCGGTAAAGACGAAGACATCTCTTACTCCTTTTTGCCCTTCAATATTGGATAATGTTTCAGATATGTAATGATAAAAGCGTTCGTCATTGAGTATTACAAATTGGTTTTCTTCAAGCACTGTATTCATATGTGGATGCTGCTCTACTGGAGAAGCAAAGATTTGCGTATATCCGCCTGAGATATTTTTTCTTTGAACACAGAAAATACCAACATACCGAAAGCCATCTTGGTGTATTCCTTCTGGCGCAGGTGCACTTGCAGCATCATGGTCGCAAGTAACACGAATTTGGTGAACATCCACAACTGAGTGATCATCTATAGCCCCAGTGCGTTCCATAAATGATTTCAAAAGATGCTGAAATTCAACGGTATTTACCATGTCTTGTGATATATCAGAAAAGTCTCGCTCAACGTCACCGAGCACCCGGTTAACTTGAGATGACTGTTTAAATTTTGAATGGGGAAGTTTAATGATGCTTCCATTTTCAAACTGAAAACGCGCGTAAGCACGAAATCGATGATCGCTGTTGATGTACTTGTCAGGGGGGAGCAAGTCAAAGAATGGAGCAACTTTCGCTGCTACCTTTGACGGTACTTGGAAAGCTTCGATTAAGAATTTATTTTCTATCTCCATTAAACACCCTCGCCTCTATCCATGTTAATAACTCGTTAACTAACATTATAATATATTGCTAAAGTGTTTAATTTCAATCAAATAAGCCAAAAAGAACATAAATTCCAAAACCTAAATCCAGAAAAGAATAAAATTAAAACATTAATCTAATACAAGACAGAGAATCAGTGGTTTAATCCATTAATTATCAAAAAAAAAGAAGGCAGGTTACATTTATTCGGTTATGTCAATATTTTAATAAGCCGGAGAAAATATTCCATCATCAGCTGTGAATACATAAACCTATACGTAAAATAATCACAATAAAAAATTAAATTCAGAACTAAGCACAATATAATCAGTTGATAGGAAGGTTAACGCCTATTTATACATATTGCTCCTGCCGCTAAATGACAATGTGTTCTTTTCTAGTTAACAATCGTTTTCCTTTTTATTGCTCTAAAAATAACTTGACAGTTAAATAACACTTTTAATTTATATCTATTTAAAATTTAACCATTGTAATTATGAATTCTGCTATTCATAGTTGTCTTACTTAGATTCCTTTTTTCGATTTACACCGTTAGAGTATTACTATGAAAAAACGCTGGATTGTCGTTGCAACCCTAAGTGCTATTGCTGCCTTAGGTATTTATGCAGTTAAAGCTCCCTCTTCTGATGAACACCATTTCACCATGCTGACTGCTAAAAATGCGACGATTGAGAAACAAGCCATTGCGGTAGGACAAATCATGCCAGCTCAAGCGGTAAAGATTAAATCTCAAATAGAAGGGATAGTAGATAAAATTTATGTCAATCTAGGTGACAAAGTAGAGGCTGGCTCTCCCGTTATAAAGCTTCGTCCAAACCCTACACCGCAAGATCTGACTCGTGTTAATGCTGACTTATTAAAAAGCAAAGCCGATTTGGAATCAGCCAAAATAAAATTAGCGAATTTAAAACGTTTAGCGGCACAAAAAATTATTCCCGCTAATTTCGATGCCTATATTCAAGCACAAGCAGATGTGAAATCGAGAACCGCTGAGTTAAAACAAAAACAACAAGAATCTGATCTAATGAGTAAAGGCGAATCAGATGCAGGCTCCACCAAACTCACCTCTATTATTTATGCGCCGATTAACGGTACGGTATTAGATGTCAAAGTCGATGTCGGTGAACCGATCACTTCAACGGAATCAAACCAAGCAGCAACAGAAATTATGACCATGGCTGATATGAAAAATATCATCTTTAAAGGTTCGGTGAGTGAGCATGATGCAGCCCAACTAACAGAGGGAATGCCTGTTGAATTAACCCTTGCGCCTTATCCTGATCTAAAAATAGCGGGAAAACTCACGAAAGTTGCGGTGCAATCAGAAAAACTAAACAACGATAGTAATAATAATCAACAAGCACAAAGCTTTGACAATGGTTTTGCGGTTGAAGTCAGTGACATTCAGTTTCCTAAAGATATTACTTTACGCTCAGGCTTTACGGCTACTGCACATATCACATTGAAAAAAGCGACAGACGTAATGACGGTACCTGAACGCGCTCTGCATTTTAAAGGTAATGATCCTTTTGTACTTATCGCCGATGACTCAACGAAAGGCTATAAAGAGATTCCCGTGAAGCTAGGCTTATCAGACGGTATTAATGTTGAAGTCTTATCAGGCATTAAACCTAAACAAAGTATCATCGATGCTAGCATGGTCGAGGGCTTATAATGACAGCTTTATGGCGTAACACACTATTGAGTCTTTCACTGGGTTTGGTATGCACTCAAAGCTTCGCATTAACGATTGATCAAGCATGGAAAGCGGCAAAACAAACCAATCCTGATTACCGTATTAAACAGCTTGAAGAAACTCAGAGTCAATACGGTGTATCACTAAGCAAAAGTGCATTACTTCCTAGCCTTCAAGGGAGTGCAACAACGGGCTGGACTAAAGATGGTGGCAACAGTAATGGCTACAATATTTCACTTAATCAATCGATTTGGAATAGTCAAAACTGGGCTGCATTGGATCAATCACAAGTAGATGTAGTTATTGCAAAAATCGCGATTACGCAAGCGAAAAACACACTGGCAGAAGAGCTTATCCAAGCTTATTTCGCTTTAGCACAAGCTCAACGTTCGCTCACCATTGCAGAGCAACAACGTAAAGATAGTCAACAACTTCTCTCACTGACAGAACAGCGCTACAAATCCGGATTGATTATGTCAACAGGAATTGACGATGCTAAAGCGCATGTCATTGGCACTGAGACCACTGTATTGCAACGACAATCAGATCTCGTTGAAAAACAGTCTGAACTCGCTATCGTGATCAACCAAACACCTGATCGCGTCAATGAAATCGACAGCCAAAATCTTCACCAACCAGCACTGGCCGTCAATGATGAAAAAGCATGGTTAAACAAAGCAAAAGATAACAGCCCTGAATTATTGATTGCGAAACAAAATGTAAAACGTCAGCAACTCGCGGTAGATCAAGCACAAGCGGGATACTACCCTACTGTTAACGGCTCTGTTGGCTACAGTAATAACTTTGACAATAATAGCGAAGGGATGAGTGCAAACCTTGGTGTTTCAGTGCCGATTGATCTTAATGGCGCGATTAAAACCAAAGTTTCACAATCTAAGCTCGAGTTACAAATAGCTAAACAGCAATTAAGAAAAGTCGAACTTAATCTCGAAAATAATGTGAAAACACGCTTTAACCAACTTGATCTGGATTGGAAACGCGTTGAAATGGGCGTAGAAAAAGTCAAGTCCGATGAAAAGGCACTTAAAACTAAAGAAATTTTATTTAATTCTGGCGCTGATGGTACAACAGCATTAGACGTTATCAACGTTCAAGATACGGTATATCAAAGTAAAGAAGACTTACAGCAACTTCTCTATCAATACTGGTTAAACCGAATTGAATTGCTAAAGCTAACAGGTCAACTCAATGACCAAACAATTACTCAGCTTTCTCAGGCCTTAATGCCATGATCACACTGCTTAGCCAAACCGTTCAAACACTGCTTACCCATAGGTTGAGAAGTGCATTGGCCATTATTGCGATAGTCTGGGGGATTGTTTCAGTTTTAGTCTTAGTCGCATTAGGCGAAGGGTTTTATCGTGAAAACTTAAAATCTTTTTCTATGCTGATGAGCGATACACAGAAAGTCTCTTTTGCACAAACGAGCAAACCGTGGCAAGGATACCCTGCGAGAAGAAAGATCACGACAACGGAAAAGCAGCTAAGTGCGTTGTCTGAGGTGCCTCAAATAAAACAAGTCTCTATTTTATATTCGAATGCCAAAGCACAAGTCACCGATATTGACGGCACTCAATTAAAAGGGAATGTCTTTGGTATTGATAATCACTTTCTGGCGCTTAATAACACACGTTTAGTGCTAGGCTCTCGTAAAATATCACCGAGTGATTTAGCCAACCATACTCGTGTTGCCATTATAGGCTGGCGTCTCGCGAAACGCGGAAACATTCGTTTGAATGACAACATCAACATCAATGGTGTGCCGTTTCAAGTGATCGGTATTTCAAAAAAGACAGAAAGTAGCGGGCTTACCAGAATTAAACGGGCCGCCTTAATTCCAAGTACAACATTTAATGACTTATGGCTAAGTAATCCTACCGATCTGTTAGTGCAACCAGCGAAAGGCATTTCAGGCATGGCATTACGTACAGCAATGCAAAGCTTTTTCGCTAAACAGTACCAGTTTGATCCTAAAGACAAACAGGCTATACGAATGCCAGATTACAGCCGCTTTGCCGATTTCTACACCAGTCTGTTACGAGGTATCCAGCTATTTTTAGGCGCTAGCGGTGCAATGACACTCGCGGTAGGTGCATTAGGTGTTGCTAATATCATGTTTTTATCTGTAGCAGAAAGAACCCGCGAAATAGGCGTAAGGCTTGCCATTGGTGCGACCCCTACTCATATTTTGATGCAGTTTATGGTAGAAGGCGCTGTATTGGTGACAGTGGGAGCTCTCACCGGTATTGCCGTTTCTGCCATCATCATTCAATGCTTAAATCTTCTCTCATTACCCGATTGGCTCGGTCACCCAGTAATGACGTCAACATCTATCGTTTTAACACTCATGATCACAGCAGTACTTGCCTTATTAGCTGCATTTTTTCCAGCACGTAGGGCTGCACACTTAACGCCAGTGATAGCATTAAGTGCGAGGGCCTAACAATGTTTCCTGTTAAACAAATTTTCCATGAAATGTCAGCCGAGAAACTTCGCTTAAGTCTTACTATTCTTGCCATTGTTTGGTCGACAGTCTGTATTAGTACCATGCTCGCAGCTGGTGAGGGTTTACGCCAAGGGTTAATTCGCAGTTCAACCAGTGGTAACGGTAATCTCATTTATGTATCAACCGGTGTCGCATCCATTAATTATGGTAATTTTTACAAAGGAAAATCACTTGATTTAGCCATTGAAGATCAAAAGCTTATTAAAGCATTACCAACAGTAAAAATGGTTTCAGCAACCGCAACATGGGAAGAAAGTGCGCATTATAAAGATCGCCAAGCCTTTATGTTTCCGCTTGCGGTTGAAA
The DNA here is from genome assembly GCF_003026095.1 of Photobacterium sp. GB-72. Lineage (NCBI taxonomy): Bacteria > Pseudomonadati > Pseudomonadota > Gammaproteobacteria > Vibrionales > Vibrionaceae > Photobacterium > Photobacterium sp. GB-72. The sequence continues at coordinate 110,902 of NZ_PYNV01000003.1, forward strand.
ACAATTATAAAAAACTCAATGATTTAACATTAATGGCAGGTAGCCGCTGGTTTAACCCTCTTGATACAAAAGAACAGCGAAAAGTTGCTATTTTAGGGAAAACAACAGCAGCGCTATTATTTAACAAAGCTGCGTTTAGCTGGGATAAAGACGTAAAACTCGACAGCGATCCTGTTGGTAAACAATTTAAAATTGGTGATGAAGATTTCACCGTAATTGGTGTACTAAAAGATGATCGTAACATTGAGTCGGGGTCTTCCTCTGAATACAGCATATTGGTGCCGTTGGCGACATGGCAACGCTTTTATCCCAATTCTCCAATCCAAGGTATTAATGTAGAACCTCAACCCAACGCCAACCGTGAACAATTGGCCAAAACTATACGGCAAGTAATTGCACGAAAATACAACGCGGATATTGCTGATGAACAGTTAATTCAAACGGATGACATGCTGCTACAGCAAGAAACCATGCGTTCATTTTTACTCGGGCTACAGAGTTTCTTAGGCATTATTGGCTTTGTAACATTAGGCGTTGCGGGAATAGGTATTGCAAATGTCATGTACGCCAGTGTAAAACGCGCAACACGTGATATTGGAGTTCGGATGGCAGTAGGAGCAACGCCTAGCCATATTCGTTTACATTATATTGTGCAAGCTATGATGACGATGGCTATGGGTGGTTTTATCGGGTTATTAATGACGCTTGGCCTTGTCAGCATCATTGACGCAATCCCTATTTCAGATTCGGGTTTTTATGCTCGTTTGGGCAGCCCTAAACCTGAGTTGTCACTGTCCGTTATGTTAATCGTAATTTCTGCATTAATTCTGGTTGGTATTCTTGCAGCTTGGTTCCCAGCGAATAAAGCCGCAAGTATTACGCCATTAGAGGCATTACAAAGTGAATAAAATGACAAATACATTGGGTACCTCCCCGGCACACACAGCTTTAGTTGAGCTTAATCATATTTGTAAGTTCTATGGCGAAGAAAATAATTTAGTTAAAGCATTAGATAATGTCTCTCTCACTATTCATTCTGGTGAGTTTTTATCAATACTTGGCCCTTCAGGCTCTGGTAAATCTACCCTGATGAACATGCTAGGTTGTTTAGATAAGCCGACATCTGGCGAATATTTGCTGGATAATAACGATGTATCATCAATGACAAGCCACCAACTTGCAAAAATCAGAAACCACAAAATTGGTTTTGTTTTTCAAAGTTTTAACTTATTAGAATATGCCACTGCATTAGATAATGTTGCGCTACCTCTCGTGTACCGAGGCGTAAAAACAAAAGAACGTCGAGCAAAAGCGGCAGATTTATTAGCCCAAGTAGGACTCGCTGATCGTATTCACCATAAACCGAATCAATTATCGGGTGGTCAAAAGCAGCGTGTGGCAATTGCGAGAGCTTTAGTTAACGATCCACAAATTATCCTTGCGGATGAACCAACGGGGGCATTGGACTCTAAATCAGGCGCAGAGATTGAAGCACTTTTTAATGACTTGCACCAACAAGGAAGAACCTTAATTGTCGTCACTCACGATGTCAGCCTAGCGGAAAGAACGCCACGCATTATCACTATCAAAGATGGACAAATAGTTTCTGATAAAAAGACAGGCTATAAACCGCATTTAGCATCGGCAGTTATTTAATCTTAAATATAAAATAGCGGGCATTTTGCTCGCTATTTTATAATTTTCGTTCTAAACCGTATTTTCTTATTTTTCAATAGTACATTGATATTGATAATCACCATTTGTTTCACCTGAACTGTTTTGTACTGATTTCTTTAAACATTTAGCATTTTTAATAGAAAGCTGTTTTAGTTTTTTATTATCAATATCATCGAGACCAATGAAAGGCTGTAACGTATCCACTAACTGTTGGGCTAATTCTTCTTTAATCGTACGTTGCTCTGTCACTTCTTTATAATCACACTGCATTTCGTGCTGATGAGTATCGCAATGTATATCATCAACAATAACCCACGCTTTACCCATGCCATGCTCTACATATACGATTTTCGCCAATACGTTAAACAAAGCCTGATCATTTGCCATTGCATGTGAACTAACTAATAACCCCACCAGCAACAGAGTTTTTCTCATGTATCTTTCCTCTTTTAATGTGGGTTAACTTTACCACATCAAAAAAGCGAAACTTTATATCCAGTAAAATTTAACACTACTCAAACATTTATCGCTAAACTCATGTTCACTTTTGCTTAGTTGTTTGTAAGAGATCTCTTACAAACAACTAAGACAATCACACTTAAATTTGAATATAGTGTCCATGTGATTTTTATAATCATTTGTTTTTAAACAAATAAGATCAATACATACAAATAATTAATCGATACAACAAAGAAAATTTCCCTCTCTATATCTATATTCTATTCCTACTTTTACCTATTATTAATGGTGTCAGAGGGAACTGGCGACAGGAACAGGATTGGAACCAAGGACGTTGGTGATCTCAGGATGAGATGTGATGAACTAGGATGGTTTATCAAACAAGGACTGTGATGGAGACTACTGGAAGTAGTAAAGGTAAATAGGATATTTACCGGTCAGGATGACACAAGGACACTTCAAGAAGAAGTAAAGGACACCTCTAAGGAAAGAGATGAGAGTTATAACAGGATGTTATGACGGGTTATGGAAGCCATAGGAACAACTTCAGGAAGAAGAAAAAAGGATTATGCTGAAGGATTACAGCAATCAAAGGAATGATGCAAGGAGCACGATAGTAGCAGGATGGCTGCAAGTAAGACCTAAGGGCGCAACGAAAGTTGCGCCCTCTCTTTTTTAATACTATGTAAAATAATGCTGCCTAAACCACTATTCGGCAAGTGTGTCTATGTTGAGCTGATTAAACTCAGTGATACGCCCTTTTCCTTGCATCTTTGATTGATACATCGCCATATCCGCACAATGTAAGACACTATCAATCCCCGTCACATCTTGAGGTTCAATATAGTAACAGCCGATACTCGCACCAATATTAATACTATAGCCTTTGATATTAATTGACTGGGAAATATTGTTAATAATACGCTCTCCTATATTTAAAATAGGTTCACGACTATTAACCGGATTAAGTACAGCTACAAATTCATCTCCAGCTAAGCGCGTAACAATATCGTTTTGACGAACACTCATCATTAATTTCTTAGCGACAATTTGAAGTACTTTATCACCAATATCATGGCCGTAAGAGTCATTTACAAATTTAAAGCCGTCTAAATCAATAAACAGTACAGCCATTACATCGCTACGAGGTAAAGTAAGCGCTTCTACTAGATAATGGTGTAAGAATTCACGATTAGGTAAATGTGTTAATGCATCATGCTGAGCAATATACGCTAAACGTTGTGCTTCTTTTACTGAGCTGATATCGGAAGCCAACACAACAATTTGGCTCTCATTACTTTCAGTATCAATCAGTTGATTTATTTTTAAATGTAAAGATGTCGTAACACCTCTCTTACGATTAAAGAACGAACATTCTCCTTGCCATTGCTGATCTAAAGACAACGACATTAGAATTTCTTTTCTCATCAGTAGTGTTTCGGTTTCAATTAATACCGAACGGTAATATTTACCAATAATGGTTCCGTGCTCTTGACCAATCAATTCACAAAAAGCGAGATTCACCATCTCAATATAACCTTGGCCATTGAGTAATAAAATCGCTTCACGGCTATTTTCAAAAATCTTAGCCGCTAACTGTTGTTGCCGCTCTGCAACACTCCGTTCCGTCACATCTTCTAGCGCAAATAAAGTCTGGTTTTTATGCTGTAGCGGATGACTCACTACTTGATATATTGCCGTTCCCTTTATGCCAACCGTTTTAACTAAATCATGACTAAACTGCTTATTGCCCTGTAGTGTTTGATCTAATTGATCTTGAAATTTTTCAAGATCAACCGGTTTAATCACATCACAAATATGTTGGGATTGCAGAACTTGTGGTGAATCGTGAAATAGTTTCGAGCTGCTATCATTGGCTAATATTATATGTCCAGAATGATCAACAACTAACAGCGCATGCTGTACTGTACTAATCACATCATCGGCAAATTCTTTCTCATATTCTAATTGAGAAATAGTCTGTTTAATTTTTAATTCACGCTGATTCAGTTTTATGATCATCGTATTAAAACAATCGATCAATTCACTTAGCTCATCTTTCGAACTTGTAGGATGCTGTACAACTTCAGTTTGATTAAAGTGAATCACATTAATCATCGCATCATTTAATTGACGGATAGGACTGATCATCCAATGCCGTAATCGACGGATAACGAAACTACTAAATAAAATTAAAATCACTAATAAATACAAGCTAATTTCTATCTGAGATGATTTAAGGGCATGTAATCTATCAAGAGACACAACAATACGCATTTTTGCAAGCTCTGTGTTCTCTATATAGATAGGGATCTGCATATATAAATACTGTTTACTAAAAACATGCCCTTGCGCTTTAACTATGACCTCTTCTGCATCATTTGCTGGTAAATGCCTATTATCGGTATTGTTAAATCCAGCAAAAACGACATCGTTCGCAGTTAACACAGAAACAGATACGATCATTGGATCGGCTGAAAATGCCGATAAAATCTCTTGCCCGGTTGTCGCGTCGTCAAACTGAATAGCGGCAGTTAAATTCGTACCAATACCCGTACTTAATATCGTAATTCGATTTACTAAATTTTGCTTTTCACTCTCTATATATTTATAAGAGCTTAACGTTTGAAATAAGATAAAAAGTACAACAACAAAAAAGACTAACGGCAAATATAGACGTTGATTAAGAGAGAGAGAATTCATCCAATTATTGCGCATGATTTTCCCCTCCCTGCTGCTGGCTATTGAGAGAAGGAAGTATAGCTATTTTCAATAATTTTGAACTTATTGTTAACTCAGCTTTTTTGGCACTCGATATAGCAATAACAGGGCGGATTTTATTATTGACTGAACGTAATTCAATCATCCCTCCTTTTGCTAAAAAGGAATTACCAGTACCAATCGTCAGCACCCCTTCTTTAATTGGTATTTGAGTTAAACCCAGTTCTTTTTGCCTAGAAATATAAGCAATTTGGCACTGCGCAAGCTGACTAATGCTCGTTAACGTAACAATCTTGTTATTTTTAGCTTTCAGCAATCGGCTTAATGTTAACGCGATATTATCAGTACCTAAAGTGCAATAAGTTAATGTTCTGTCGTCTTGAGGCCAAGTAACAAACTGAGAAAAACGGTAAATATAGACAGCAGATATTTCATAGTCAGCAACGCTATCTGCATTGGCTTTATTTGCAAAAGTATAGATACAAATAAGTACAACAGCAGTAAAACACAGAAAGTACAAACGGCAGAAATGGTAAGGCTTTGCAAGCAGCCCTACCATCTTATTCAACACAACTTTACCTGGAGTGAAATAGTTACTCTGCATTCCGCCTCATTACAATTTTGTCCATGAAAAACGTAAAAACGCTGTTTCTTCTAATGGTACTTTATTCGGTAAATCTTCATATGTTGAACTACCTAAACCATCAACCACAAACTCAACCAGTGGCCAATCTTGATTGTATTGCCACGCAACACGCACATCCATTGTCGTTATTGCAGGCGGCTGATAAAAATCAAGAGATGATGATACCGAGCTCTTATGTTTTAGCCAGCCATCTATTTGCCATTGTGAGTTAATCGTCCACATCATTTGTAACGAAACGTAATGTTTTGGCTGAAGATTATACAAAACTTTGTAACCGCCATTATCATAGCTATTACATGTCATATATTCTGTACTGCATTCAGCCTGAGTATCAATATAACTGTATGATGTATTGATATTTATATCATTTGCTGGCTGCCAAAACAGTGACAATTCAGCACCGTAACTTTGTGCATCAATAGCATCAACTAATTTAAACTCGTGAACGGCTAATTGACCAGGTTGTGTCGAACCATCAACACATTCACCGTAGCGACAATACCATGACCCATTATCAAGCATCCGCAAATTTTCATAGTGACTTAGGAAAATCGTTGTATCGAACGATAATGTATCTGAGAGTTTCCCTCTATATCCTGCATCCCATGTAACAACCGATTCATTATCCATATCAGAATTACCCGCCGTCAACGCAAGCATAGGATATTGGGCATAACAATTTTGCTGTGAAACATCACAATTAGGCAAGGGTGCAACTACAAATCCTAATCGATATAAATCAGTCGTCGAATCAACCGAGGAAGGTGTTACAACAGCTCGACCAACGCCCGCCCAGAATTGATGATCATCAGAAGCGCGATACAACAATCTCGCTTGAGGCTGAATCTCAGTCGTATTATTTCGAGTGAAATGTTCAACTTTTCCTCCTATGCTAGAGGTGAACTTATCTGTTAGCCGAGTTTCTAATTGCGAGAAAACATTATAAATTTGCTCGCGTTCTATTTGCTTCGAACTAGTACGACGATATGGCTCCATACCAAGGTAAAAGTCTGCTTTTTTCTCAGGAACTTTTATTTTGGTATAACGCGCACCTAAGCCTAATGTCAGCTCATTATTTTGATTTATTTGCTTGATTGCTAACACATCTGTATTAAATGTATCGTATTCACCATTCGCGGAGGGTTCTGTTCTTGAGTTACTATCAACCCACAATGTTGCTTCATACTGCGTATCATCAACCGTTTTACCTAGGTTTAAATTAGTATAAAAACCACGAGAATAATCTTCTAGCCCTACTTTATAGCCAACGACAGCACTCATTGGATCATTAGGGTAAAAGGGGGTCTCTAAAATTTCATAACGATACCAATCAGAATGTTCAGACTTGGTATGATAACCGCCTAACTGAAATGTTAAAAATCGATCATCTTCAACATAATCCGTACGAAATGAAATATCATAACTATTCCATTCATCATCATTGAAAGTGTAATAGTCAGATTGAACACCTTTCATTGATAATCTTGCTGTTGTCACATCATTAATTTGAAAACCGTTACGATAACTAACTTCTTTATAATTATATTCACCTACAGCGACTTCAAGAAATTGTCCCAACGTTTCATTACTATTTTTAGTAATGATATTAATGACGCCGTTAGTTGCATTCCCCCCCCACATTGTCCCGGCAGAACCGCGTAATATTTCAATGCGATCAATGTCATCTAAAATAGCATCAATAGTGTGCCAAAAAGTCCCTGACATTAAAGGACTAAATACACTACGACCATCAACCATGACTAATAATTTGTTAAATAATGCCTCGTTTAAACCACGTAAGGATACTTGCCAATTAAATTCACTGATTTTAGTTACCTGTACTCCTGGCGCTAAAGTTAAGGCTTCAGCTATAGAACGAACACCACTGCGCTTAATTTGCTCATTGGTAATAACATAAATAGCAGCAGGCACATCACTTAACGATTGCTCTTTCTTTGCAGCCGTAGTAACTGTCACACTTTGCGTTGTGAGGTCATCTAAATCCATCGACATCAAGTCATCAATTTCAGATGCTAATGAAACATTGCCGTAGCTAGAAAAACAAAGTACTGAAAATAAAATAGATGGTTTGATTAAGTAATTTTTCATAATTATTAGAAAGTAGAAATCTCAAACTAATTCTAGCAAAGTAGTTCTGTTTTTTAATAATTACAATTTATAAACTTCAAATAGCCAGCAAAATACCCCAAGGGAATAATTGATAGTAAAAAATATTCTTTTTCATTTATAATGTAACAATTAGATAAATATATAGCTAACATAGCGATATCCAAGAAGTTAAATATACATTTATTATCATAACAATTAATAATTCACTATTAATTTGATTCCAAAAAGGAATTATTTTTTTCTTAACGAAATGTAAATAATCCGATCAAGTTAACATTAAGTTCATGATTTATTAACAGTACTAACATTGGTGAAACCGGATTATCTCTAAGATTATTTTTTATTAGCCATTATCCGCAATAAATAAAGGTGATATCTAGAAATTCGACACTGATTCAATATTCTAATTAATAATTCACTCAATTAAAAAGGAGCTTTGCAGCTCCTTTTCTATGGCTTAGAAATGATAGTCATCAGCTATTAGTGATCATGCTTTTCAACTAAATCTTGTTCTACTTCATCATTAAACACTTTAGGTGGTGGCGTCCAACCACGTTCTGACTTCGTATGCTTGTCAGTCCGCTCTTGTTTCATTACATCACTTAATGTTGACTCTAATTGGTTAAACAATTCCACATAAGAGGTATTAAAACGATCTTCTTCTGTACTTTCTAACCATGTTTGATAAAGCTTCTCTTTACTTCGGGCTTCAGTTTCAACAAATGTAGCCTTTTGCTGCTCAGCTCTGAATGGATGCACCCCTAAATTTTTCAGCGCTTCTGTGCCCAAGGCTAGTGCAGAGCGGTATGTTTCACTGATCACGTAATCAGCACCAGCGCAACGTAACGAATAATGATGACCTCGATCATAAGCACGTGCTAATACCCGTACTTGAGGATATGTTTGCTTAATATAATGAACAAGCTCTGTGGCTCGTTCTTTATCATCAATGGCAACAATAAACAGTTTTGCATCTTCAATACCTGCGGTATGAAGCAAATCATGTCGCGTCGCATCACCAAAGAAACTCTTAATATTAATTTGGCGCATGTTGTCAATTTGCGTTACAGAGTGGTCAAGCACGACTGTTTGCACCCCATTAGATGCCAATAGTCGGTTTACAATCTGACCAAAACGGCCAATACCCGCAATGATGACTTTCCCTTGCTCATCTATTTCATCAGCTTCACGCTCGTTTTTAGCCTCGCAGAAACGAGGTAAAATCACACGATCATATAAAATAAATAGACCTGGTGTTAAAAACATAGATAGCGCAACCACCAGTGAGAGTGTTTGGCTCATTGACTCAGGTAGAACGTTGTTTTGTACGGTATAGCTTAATAATACAAAACCAAATTCACCCGCTTGCGCCAAACTTAACGCAAAGAGCCAACGGTCGCTGCCTTTTACCTTGAAAATAAAAGAAAGTACCAACAGAACAATAAACTTAACCAACATCGCACCAATGGTTAAGCCAATTACTGTGCCAAATTGATCAAACAGTACGTTGAAATCAATACCCGCACCAACAGTAATAAAGAAAAGCCCTAATAGTAACCCTTTGAAAGGCTCGATATTAGATTCAAGTTCATGTCTAAATTCACTATTGGCAAGTACCACGCCAGCAAGGAAAGTACCGAGTGCTGGTGATAAACCAATTAGACTCATTAAGGCAGCAATACCAATAACTAACATCAATGCTGTTGCGGTAAAAATTTCACGCAAGCCCGATGAAGCAACAAAACGGAATAACGGACGGCTTAAATAATGACCACCAACTACAACACCAGCGATCGCTAAAATAATTACAATCGCATAAGCCCAACCGGGAAGACTCGCTACTAGGCTAAGATCATCATGATGTTCAGCAGCTTTTGTCACAACGGCTTGTGACTTTGCCACTAATTCAGGTACTGCCAGTAAAGGGATCAAAGCTAACATTGGGATGACGGCAATATCTTGAAACAGCAATACTGAAAATGCGCTTTTTCCACCTTCTGTTTTACTTAGCCCTTTTTCACTGAATGTTTGCAGTACAATCGCAGTAGAAGAAAGTGAAAAGATAAGACCAATAGCAAGGGCGTAAGACCAAGCAATATCAAATAAATGTGCAATACCCATCACGGTTAAAGCGGTAACAACCACTTGTAGACCACCTAAGCCTAATAAGCGATGACGCATACCCCACAACATTTTAGGCTCAAGTTCTAAACCGACAACAAACAGCATCATAACGACACCAAACTCAGCAAAATGCTGAATCGTCGTGGTTTCGCTACCAACTAAACCAATAACGGGGCCAATAACCACACCTGCGATTAAATAACCCAGTACTGAACCTAGCCCTAATCGCTTAGCAAGCGGAACAGCAATAACGGCGGCCACCAAATAGATGAAAGCCTGCAAAAAATATCCAGTCATAGTCGTCTCTTCTATTTAATGACTAATTCTAGGCTGTGATTCATTTTTGATAATTTACTCGCAACCTCATAGTTGAATTTATTATCTTGAATCGCAATCAGAACACGTTTCCAATCTTTAATGTGCTGTTCAATACGGTTTTCTTCATTCGCCATGCCCGCACCAAAAAGTGCAAATGGCGCTAGAAAATCCATACCCGTTAGCTCTGCCATTTGCTCTAGAGGTTGTAATAACTCACGAATGGTATAATGGTTAAAACCTTCTTTACGATAACTTGATTCAGGGCCTCCGGCTGTCAAAGCACAAACAAATTTTTTACCAACCAGTTCATTCCCTTCACTGCCATATGCAAACCCGTACTCAAGCACTAAATCTTGCCATTCTTTTAATAACGATGGGGTGGAATACCAATAGAGTGGAAACATAAACACAACAACGTCATGTTCACGAAGGCGCTGTTGTTCTTTATCTATATCAATACGATAGGTTGGATATTCGGCATATAAGTCAACGCACGTTACATTGGCTATAGTTTTAGATGCATTAAATAAGGGTACATTGATCTCTGAACGATTTGGCGAAGGATGGGCAAATAGGATCAGAATTTTAGGTTGAGACTCAGGCATGATTTTCCTGTTTTAATAATATTTCGTTCCACGACGACGATGTGACAACTAACCGCTTCTAAAGTTCCGCACTATGTATACAAACAACAAGTTACATCCCTAAAAAGAATAACGATTATACCTGAAATTACACAATCAACTTTAGTTAAATATTTATTGATATCTATAGATTATTTTCGTGAATAATCTGAAATTTCATCAATACGGCTAGGTGGTACACCAAAATATCGCTTAAATTCTCGGCTAAATTGAGCAGCACTTTCATATCCTACTCGTTGAGACGCAAGGCTGGCTGAAAGACCTTCTTGTAAAATATAGTTTTTAGCATGATTCAGCCGAATTTTTTTGATGTACTGTAAAGGAGGATCCGTGACAACTTGTTTAAAAACTTTGTGAAAAACTGAGACGCTCATCCCAGCCATTGCAGCTAGTTCATTAACATGTAATTTTTGCGCAAAATTCTTTTGCACATGGCCGATCACGGCCGAAATTTTAGCTAAAGAACTGTCTTGCTCGCAGTAGTGTGCCAATAAATAGCCTTTCTCACTTTGCAATAAGTAATAGAAAAACTGGCGGAGAATCGAGGGGCCAAGTACCTTAGCATCAAGAGGATTATGCAAAACATTAAGCAACTCCAACATACAAAGATACATTGACTCAGTCATTGGTGCAGGGGAAACACCACAGCGTGTGTCTAACTCTCCCCAATTTTTAGATTCTAATTCCATATCAGAAACTAACTGGCTGATCACATTAATATCAATATCAATATTGATCCCCATTAATGGTTCTTGCTGAGAGGCAAATGTTTCACATGTTATAGGATAAGATGTCGACACAATAAGACATTGTTCAACGTCATAACCAAACTGATGTTGATTTAAATGCCCTATTTTACTTCCCTGAAAAATAACAACTATTCCTTGTTCATACATTTGTGGCGTCAGCTTATGGTAACGATCAATGCGAAATAATCGCACACCAGTTAGCAACGTATGCACCCGATTAGTTTGGTCTGATATTTTGTAATATTCACATAATTGACTAGCAACTATAGCTAGCTCTCTTTTAAGCTCAGCTCTCATTGTAAATCCATCAAACCTGTTCATTAACGATCGACATAACAGTCATTGTTTTGCCATTCTACACCTGTTTACCTTATAACTAACATATCAAGCAAGGTGGCTAAAATAGAAATAGGCAAGAAATAAAGAGAATTATGTATTTAGTTTATCCTACGTTCGCTTCTACACTAGAGATCTCAACACAATAATTAGAATATCAATATCACAACGATATAACGGAGCCTACAATGGATAAGTTTACCTACCAAAACCCTACAAGTATTCATTTTGGTCAAGGTCAAATCGCGGCAATTAGCCAAGCTATTCCTAAAGATAAAAAAGTATTGGTTATTTACGGTGGCGGTTCTATCAAATCAAATGGTGTTTATGACCAAGTAACAGCAGCGTTGGACGGATTTAACTGGGGAGAATTCTCAGGCGTTGAGCCTAATCCACAATATGACACACTGATGAAGGCTGTCGAGCTTGTTAAAACAGAAAGTTATGATTATCTATTAGCGGTAGGTGGTGGTTCAGTTGTCGATGGTACTAAATTTGTTGCCGCTGCTGCCTGTTATCAGGGAGAAGATCCTTGGAACATTTTACTTAAGCAAGAGCCTGTCACTAAGGTTGTTCCTCTTGGTTGTGTATTAACCTTGCCTGCAACGGGTTCTGAAAGTAATGGTGGTTCTGTAGTTTCGCGTGGTAAAGACAAGTTATTCTTTGGCTCGCCACTCGTAAAACCTGCATTTGCTATTTTAGATCCACAAACAACATTGAGTTTATCTTCTCGCCAAGTAGCAAACGGGGTTGTTGATGCCTTTGTTCATACAATGGAGCAGTACTTAACTTATCCGGTGAATGCAAAAGTCCAAGATCGTTTTGCTGAAGGTTTACTGCATACCTTAGTTGAAGAAGGGCCAAAAGCATTAGCCACACCCGATGATCTTGCCGTTCGAGCCAATATTATGTGGTCTGCCACTCAAGCACTCAATGGTTTAATTGGTGTTGGCGTTCCATCAGATTGGACAACACATATGATTGGCCATGAATTAACAGGTAATTACGGTATTGATCATGCTCGTACGCTAAGCATTGTATTACCTGCTGTTATGAAAGTACGTCGTAAAGAAAAAGAAGCAAAATTATTGCAATATGCTGAGCGTATCTTTGGTTTAACAACAGGTACAGCAGATCAACGTATTGACGCTGCGATTGAAAAAACCATCGCCTTTTTCAAACAAATGGGTGTACCAACAACACTTACTGACGTTGATTTAGGAGAAAAAGATATCGATGTTCTTATCGAAAGCCTTAAAAAACATGGCATGATCGCATTAAGTGAACATCACGATATTACGCCAGAGATAAGTCGTAAAATCTTAATGACGGCATTATAAGTTTATATTGTAATACGCTAACAATTTGAAAAAAGGGAGCATTAGCTCCCTTTATTATTTTTGTAATCACTAAACCGAAATAGTAAAACGCTGGCGAGTAACATCACCCCAGTAGCTATCGTGATAAATATCTTCAACATACTGTTCATTTGTGTACGCACCGATAGCACGACGCCAAAAAGCAATCGCATGAACTGCGCCTTCAATTTGCTTACTTTCCCATTCACCTGGCATCATTGAAAACAAGCTATGTGCGAAACGTTGACCTGCTTTATTTTTACGAAAGACAGGCACAACATAGAAATCACATACCTCATAATGACTGTTACCATGGTCAGCAATCGCTGCTAATCCCGCTGGCACACCATCAAAATATAAAAGAAAGCCAAGTACATTACCTTCTATTGGCGTATCAAGCGCAAATTTACCATCATTATCAGGCACTTTTTTCGTCAGTGGTGAAAACTCAGCTTCATATGCCTGAGTTAAGTTTAAATAAATGGTTATGTTTGAAGCATTAACTTGTACTAATTCCACTGCAGCGACCTTCTTTATCTATTTTATTAATATTTCTATAAGATCATTGATCAGTTTTTGAACAACGTGCAAAATCTATGTCAATCTGACCAAATATAAACAAAAGCAATAAAGACTTCTGCTTATTTTGCTCATCGGTTATTTAAATTTTCAGGCAGTAAAACAGTATTCACTTGGCGTGACTTAGAGCCTTTTGCTTGCATCACCTGAGAAGCCAAGTTATAGCTTATTTCAGCCGCTTGGATCGTACTGCCATTTTGAGTTATTTTAGCCTTATCTTTTAACACCATCATGTTATTTGTTGGTGTATAAATGCCGTAAAGCGACTCTCCATCCACCACCTTTCCATCTTCCATTACACGATGAAAGTAAGCGGGTTTACCATAAACTTCCACACTCTTTAGTGCTTTTGTTTTGCTGTCCAGCTTTATCACGGCCTTGTCCGCTTTAATCTGAACGCCACCCTGTGTGATATCAACCTTTCCAGTTAAGGTTGTGATATTATTGATAACATCAACATCTTGTGTAATTGCTGCCAAATGGATAGGGAGCTGTGTATCTGCTTTTTCAGCCCATGTCGATGAACTCAGTAACAACATACATCCAGCCACAAATAGCTTTAATTTCATACTTAGTTTCTTCTACTCTATTATTTACGTCTTCTTTGCTTATTATACCTTGAAAATCAGCAAATAGCGGCAAAGCGATGAATAATTTGAAATGGCGTTTTTTATTTCATCAAAACGGTCACTAATACCAAGTTTAGCCTTACCTGTATCACATAGTTCAAAATTAGTACTATCTACAGGCTAAATACCAGTTTATAGATTATCTTACTGCACATATTTATATTGAAGAACTATACAACTTCAAACTCTAAACGATATAAAACATTTATCAATCAGTTAATTAAACTACGTATCTTCTAACAACTAAGATTTGACATGTCGTTAACACACCTACCGCGATGCGTGTTATTAATAAAGAAATACATCGTATTGGATGTGCTAAATGATCATCAGACAGAAGCTATATATCGCATTGGGCATAGTGTTAACGCTGATTGCAGGCTTTGACCATAACCAACCACTCGCCATCTTTGCTGGTATCATTATTGCCACTTCTGCATTTTTACTCGCAGAATTAAAACCCTAGTCTTAATTACCATATATCCTCAAGATTATTTGCACTGAATTCACTTTGTGCAAACAAAGGGCACTGTTATAATATAACATTACTTTAGTCTTCTTTGATGCTTAAACATAGTGCCAAGCTTGTAAATATGGAGATTGCATTTTCTATGCGTTGGATTTCTTTTCCTGCAATATTACTTTCGTCTTTAACCTTGTTTTCAACCGCTAGCCAAGCACATCCACACTCATGGATTGATATGAAAACCTATATCCAAGGTGATAAAAAACAAATCACAGGATTTAAAATGGTATGGACTTTTGATGCTATGACAACAGCATATATGCTGGACGGTGAAGATATGTCGCCGGAAAGCAAAACAGAAACACTTGCTCGTGTTGGTGATTCTGTAATGAAAAATATGATGAATGAGCATTATTTTACTTACTTTTATAATGACCAAGAACCAATCAAATATAAAATTGCTACCGATGGAGTATTAACAAAAGATCGCGCTAAAGCGACACTCACATTTGAACTTCCACTGTCTAAACCTCAGCCACTAACCAAAGATTCATTACGACTACTTATTTTTGAACCAAGTTACTATGTTGATATGTCTTGGAAAGCAAAAAACGACATCATCTTATCGCCAGAGTTAAGCAAAGTCTGTACTTTTGACCTCGTTGAGCCTAACCCAAGTCCAGAGCAAATGCTTTATGCCCAATCATTACCACCTGATGCCGATCCCGATAATGCACTTGGTCAACTATTTACTCAAACAGTAAAACTGCATTGCCAATCAGCCGACTAACTCTTATTAAAGGATTTCCATGGAGCACCATCATTCCGAGCAACATACTCATACGAACAAAGGAAACTATTGGTTAGGCGCAACCCTTGTAGCCACTTTTTTAATTATTGTCGGTTATTTACTTTGGCACAATTGGCCAACGTTAATGCTTAGCACCATAAAATGGCAACGTGAAATAAACGGTCAATTGAGTGACTTGCTTTATGATGCAAAAGAAAACCCCGCTGCTATCTATTCGCTGGCTGGCGTCAGCTTTTTATATGGTGTATTTCATTCATTAGGCCCTGGACACGGCAAAATGATTGTAACGACCTATCTAGCAACAAACCCAGCTAAAGTAAAAGCAAGCTTAATCATGACGGTTATCTCTGCTTTTTTACAAGCCTTAGTGGCTATAGTGCTAGTTACCGTTCTACTGGTGTTTTTTAATTCATCGATGCGTGAAATTAATAGCGCAGCAGACCGATTCATCACACTTAGCTTCGTGGCCATGTTATTACTGGGTGTAATTGTTGCTTACCGAGCTTTAAAACAAAGCTGGCAATTATACAAACAGAAAACCCATAAACATGACCATACTCATCATAACCATAACCATAGCCATAGCCATAGCCATAGCAGTGATTGTGGTTGTGGGCATAAACACTTTGCTGATGCTGATAGTATTAATCAAGCAACCAATATGCGTGAATATATTGCAATTATCGCCAGTATTGGTATTCGTCCATGTACAGGTGCGATATTAGCACTACTTTTTGCCAATATGGTTGATATGTACTGGTTAGGTGTAGTGAGCGCTTTACTGATGGCTGTGGGAACGGCGCTGACGACTTCAACGATCGCTACAATGACACTTTCGGGTAAAAAGCTGGTAACAAAATATCTTGCGTACTCTGATCACCAGCATTCATTTGCCCCATTAGTATTTAAGCTATTTGGGGGCTTATTGCTCATCGGACTTGGTTTACTGCTACTTAATAGTCAAAGCTATGGGATGTCGCCAGTACTCTAAATAAATCTTTTCTATGCTAGCGTTGCGATAATTCAGTTAACGCTAGCATAGCTTGCTCGGCATGATTTTCATTGACGAAAATATGATCATGATAAAACCCTGCCATCACATTGGCGCTAATTCCATGCTTCGCAAGCTCTGATGCTACAGTAGCCGTTAAACCAACAGCTTCCAAACTGGAATGTACTTTTAATGTAATACAGCGATACACATTATTGATTTCAATATTATGCTGGACTGCACTTTCATAACTTAAAATGAATGTCATTCCTTCTTCTTCACAAAATGTCGCTAATGGTGACATAGAAGCAATAGCATCTAGATTAGTATTTTCTGTGCAACAAAAAATATAACGCGTAAGGCTTAATTCTGGTTGTAAATTCATCAGAAGCTCAGTTAAATCAGTGATACCAGCCATTTTTCTTTTTCCCTAAAATCAATCCAAGACAATATTAAGTACAAGCTAACTATTGGATAAAGCCAGCTTATACCCGTTTAATATTTTACGTTCAGCAATCGTTGATAGAATGAACATCATTACATAACCTAAACATAATGCGACAATAATAGCGACAACATTTGCAGTAAATATCGATAATAAATAATAACTTGCTATTAGCGTGATGATACCACTAAGACGAATGAGTAAGCTTAATGTGAATTTCCCATGGGCTTTTATATAGGCTAATTGGTAAGCATTTAGCATCATAAAAATAAAGAACATAGAAAAATGAAATAATACAATAACGGCACCATGATACTGAGGGGGAAAAACAAAACCTATAATTTCACGCCCACCGATAAGCATGATGAGGAAAAATGTCACACTCACCATTGCTGCGAGACGAAAAATCCAACGCCTTATTGCTTTGACTTGTTGGTGATCACCTTGCTTAATACATAAGGTTAACTCAGGCAAAACAAAACGATAAATAGGAAAGACAAATAACATCGTCATATAAGTGAATATCGGACGAACAACGACTTGGAAATCGCCAAGTTCATCTAAGCTAAAGTGCGTGATAGTCAATAAAACCGTAATATAAATCATCAATATACTCGCCCCTGCTTCTAATGAGGCAGTGAAGCTTTTGCGAACATAGTTACGCATATTAGGATCAAGTTGAACCGATTTTATTGGTTTCGTCGCAATTTGTTTACGTCGCTTCCAATACATAAAATGGGCAGCAACAAGCGATGAAAATGCCATGCTATAAAACAATGAGGCAAGTGGTGTAAAGTGCAATACGTAGTAACAAATAACAAAGCCCGCTACATTCGTAACAGGCTCTATCCAAGTCACTTTATTAGACACATCATACAAACGGTACATGGCTATCAAGTTGGTAAAATAAACCTTCATTCCCATGCTAAAAATCACACCAACCATTTCGAAATAGCCAACGTTGATGTGTAATTCGTGTTTAATGTATGGAAGTACAACTCCCCATGTTAAGAGAACAATCGTGATCAAGCAAAACCGGAAAATATTGATAATGTCACGATCATTATTCGTTTGGCTGTAAGTCACAACCATAGAAGAGCGAAAACCCGTCATTAATATTAATGATAGAGATACAATATCTATCACACTATTAAACAGCGCTAAGTCGTCTTTATTAACCCACTGAGCGAGCCAAATCTTGAATAAAAAACCAATAGAAATACTGGCTAGTGTCGCGGCAGCGCCTGCTTTAAAAGCCGTTTTCAATCGAGATAAAGCATCTTCACTTGATGGCGGGGCAATATTTTGCTTTTCCATATATATAAACAATAAATCATCAGACTGATTATAATACGTTATTTATCTTTAAATATCTCTCGTAAATATAATAATCCATTAATCCTTTATTGGTTATATTTCTTTAGGTGATGAGTATAATGACTCAAAAATATTTAATTCTGATTCAAGTTCTGACAACAATAATGAAACATTTGCAACATCACCATTATTAACACAGATTTTAATTTTATCACGAATAGTTTTAATTTTATTTCTACTAATAGTAATTAACGACATTTCTTGAAGTCCAACGTAAGATAATACAATTGTAATATGTAAAAGACATTGTCCACCCCAACGATATTTGTTTGTTAGGACAATGACATTTCTTTATTTGAGCTTGAATAATACCTTTAAATGTGACGCATGTCACACTTATTGCAAGGGATGGGTCACATATTAGCCGAGTAAACTATTTAACGCTTAGAAAAGACAGTTATTGATTACTTCACTTTCTGCTTATATACGGCTTAAACGTCAAAAAAGCAGTATCTAAACGGTTTAAACGGCGATTTTCCATATTATTAAATATGTAATGGGAATTGGTAGAGATTTATAATAACCCAATATTACATGTGGTATACGTACCAGAAATCGAAATAATACAGATACAAATTGCTATAAGTTACAGTCATTCTTTATTAAAGTCATTTTGTTAATAATTAACTCTCTTCATCATTTTTTAATTGACTCATCACATAGCAAAACTTATTGTAAAACAACAGAGCGGATATCGTATAATGGTATTACCTGAGCTTCCCAAGCTCAAGACACGGGTTCGATTCCCGTTATCCGCTCCAGTCTTTAACAAGGCCTGCATTCTAATTTTAACGAACTGATT
This sequence comes from Photobacterium sp. GB-72, assembly GCF_003026095.1. Lineage (NCBI taxonomy): Bacteria > Pseudomonadati > Pseudomonadota > Gammaproteobacteria > Vibrionales > Vibrionaceae > Photobacterium > Photobacterium sp. GB-72. Next base: position 130,164 of record NZ_PYNV01000003.1, read on the forward strand.
CTCTTATCTATAACGTCAATATTTTGATTAATATTAATCCTCTGACTTTCCTCATGATACACACAAAATTCTGCCCACTTGAATCTCTTTATTTAACTGCGTAAAGTTGCCTCCCTTACTACGACTAACTGAGATAAATAATGAATAATTGGATTATATTAGCCTTTCTTAGCATATTCATTATCGGCTGTGCTCACTCACTATCAGAAGGCACATCGATTCAAGCTCATGGCAATGTTGAAATGAGCCGCAGTATTAAGTAATTATAAAAATAAAGACCAACATGTTTTGTTGGTCTTTATGTTTAATCTCCCAACACCACACCAAAATGTTCGTCACAGGATACGTTGCTTGGGTTACCACCCGAATCATAACCACAATAATCAAGCTCTAATATATTGTATTCTTGGCGTGTTTCTTCTAATAACTGCACAAACTCTTCTTTTGTCACCTTACGCTCTCGATAGTAACTCGCATATGTTGATGATCCCATAAAGAAACCTTGAGCAGTACGCACTCGCGTATCGTTCGGTGGTAGTGTCGTTAGCTGATTTTGGGTAAAACTCCCATCGGGTAAACGCACTTGATACAGTACAGTATCATCACCGATCAATGTTGTTGTGGTACTTAGCGTCATACCAAAAGCTTCAAATGGTCCAGATAAATTACCATCACAATCTGACGCGCTTTGATCAGCACTAAAGACTTTTTCATTACCGTTATCACCGCATATACCAGAGCCAACAACATCTTCAACAGAATCACATTCAGATGAATTTTTAGCTGGGTACAAAAATACGTTACGCTGCTTAATACTGTTGCCAATGACTTCTAAATGGATAAATCCACGATAGTGATCGTAACGATATGGCCAACTCGCAGAAACATTGGGATCACCATCTGCCCCTAAAAAGGTATATTCGCCAACCCACCAGCCTTCTTCACGTTGCCAAGGAACAAAATCGAGTAAATTAACACTTTCTAAGTCGCATTCAGGTTCTGGAGCCGATTGAGTCAAGAACTCAGACTCAGACTCAGACTCAGACTCAGACAAGTTATCATCTACCGCTTGCACTTCAACTGATTCTGATTGTACTGGTTCTGGCGTTGTATTAACTTTTACCGCATTTTCATTATCACTGTTACAAGCCATCATTGAACCACACGCTATCAACGTTAAAAATATTCGCCAAGCCATAAACTACAACCTATTAATCATCTCTTAATAGAACAATGTAGTTTGCAAATGTATGGTGCTATTACTCAGTTATAAGATTTCATCAATTTTGCTAAAAGCCTCGCCAATAAGCTCATTTTTTATTTATCAAAAACTTCCTTTATATGACTATTTTTCAATCAGTTAAACGATTTAAAGTAGGCACTCTTACTTTGAACGTCTAATATTGAATATGTTGTAAATTGCATGGAAGCGATAGATGAAAACATCATTATTAACTAACGAATTAATTGTAGCGGGATTACAATTTCAACCGACCTATAAAAATGGGATCAGTAATCATTTACCAATGACTTTAGTTGCACTTGATCAAATGGGTGCTAACGACGAGCGTATATTACTTTTTTATCATCAATATATAGCACAGCTTGAAAACGTCGCTCGTAATGAGCCCTTTATTAAACAAGCGGATAAAATTGAGCAACGTATTAAAAATGATGGCGTTAAAGCAACACTCATCGCCTATATGCCAAGGTTAATTGCTAGTTTTAATGCACAAGCTTTCCAATGCATGATACGGTTATCTTATGCGATAAAAAGCCAGCAGCAACGTGAGATCGCTTATGCATTAGCCTATTGGGAACAAAGCTATCAACTTATTACTCCATTATCGATAACAGAGAAATACAACGCAGAGCAGCAGTTAGAGCAACTGGTGTATGCTTTTTCAAATAGCTCATTCCAAACCAATAATGCTAGTCAGCGTATTTTTGAGGTGGCACAGCATCCTAACTATCTAAAGCTTGCTCCCGTCCCTGTTGATATAACAATAGAAAAAGTATTGCAGCTAGTTGTTGAGTATTACCGTAAAACAAGTGACTCCACCTTCTTATATGGTATTACTGCCGTTCACGCTTTTATCGAACTGTTACAATATTTCCCAGATCAACAAACAGCATTACAATGGTTTTGGCAAAGTTATACAGCCGCTTTTGCGACGGTAGGAAAAAACCTTCCGCAATCTCGTGATGTATTACCGACTCCCCCTCACCTAAGTTGGCTTGAAACGATCACACGTGGAGCTTTAAGTAACAATGATCACACGATAACGTTGATATACAGCTGTAGTGAGCTTTATAAGCGCTATCCATTGGCAGAATTAAAGTATATTGCGAATCAATGTATAGCCAATGAAAGCCTTTAATATTAAGTAATATCCAGCCATATGATGATGTTTATATGGCTATTTTCTATGCAGTCCGTTTGTGAAACTTTCATTTATTTAACGTAATCTTATACGATACAAAGCTAGCCATTTCAAAAATAAAGCATCAGAGGTAGAGTATTACCCTGTAGAGTTAAATTTAGATCTACGTTATTTTATAAACAGCTTACGCTTTTTTACTATGTGGTAATTAACAAATGAAAATTGAACAAGACGTTATTGAAACGCTAGAAGAGTTAAAAACCTTTATTATCTCAATTGAAAATGGTGGTTTAGGCTTAAAAGATGTAGAAGGCATTGGCTTAGCTAAAAATAACGCTGATGGTCGCCCTTTCATCGCTGTTTTTGATAAGAATCAGCAGTTGATTTATGGACGCTGGTTAAGCCAAGATGTTTATGATAATGGTAAAGATATTGTTCGTAACGGTGTGAAACATCACTAATTAAATACTTTAGGATCTGATCTTTATCATATTGTTATTGCGTTAGATCCTAAATACTGACCATAAGACATCTTAACTATCATTTTAGTATTTTCGGTTTAGATCTATATTGAAAATAATTAGGCATAAATAGTTTAGGCTCTGTGGTTTTGTCGAGTACTTTTACAATGTAAGCAGTAAGGATATGCCGACCAATCTTTAACGTATCTTCTGTTAACGATAATGGGATTTTTGAATGTATTTTTACTCGCTGCAGATCTGAACGATATTGAGCATTCACTGCAACAATACTTGCTTCATGCCTTGTTTTACAAATAATACAAACATAACAATCAAACTTACCTGCACGCCCCCAGCCACTTAGAAATATATTCTTGGCGGTCACATAATACATATATAGGTATGCTCACACAGCCGTAATAATAAGCACACATTAATGCAATCAAATGCTTATGTCATATGCTATTTTGTTACTACTTAGAACCTATATTGAATGACTTTTTTGTTTATATTATCAATTTGTTATTATCGATAATTACAGAAATAATCAAGCCCCTATATATTTGACAAAATCATCTTAATACAGAGGCTCAGTTGATACTTATTCCGGTTTTCTTTCACCGGTCATAAATGCATGAAGAATTTCTGGTGTTAGCTCACCTGCCTCTTCTAATCGCTTTAATTCAGCAACAATTTTCTTCTGCTCATCAAGCTCGGGAATAGGGAGCTCTGGCTCTTTTTCGTAATCATCAGGTATAGATAAATTTAAATCATGCATAGGAAAACCCTAACTTTTAAATAGTATATTATTTGCTGATTATACACGTAAATGTTTCACGATAGCATCTTGTTTACCGTTTCACATGCATAGCCAAATGGCCTTTAATCTGCATAACTACTTCTACGTTGTTTGCCGCAGTCACCGGCATAAAAGATGCGGCAAAATAGATCATTGGTGATCGATTAATGCCGCACTCATCATCGTTCTATTAAATCAATTTACTTACAATGACTGTTGGTGCTTTTCAATCAACATATCCATCGCTTCTTGAGCACGTTGCTGGGCATGAATCATGGTATCTTCATGTAACATAGGCTCTACTACTTCGTAGTAACATTTTATCTTTGGCTCCGTCCCTGAAGGTCTAACAATAACGCGAGCCCCACCTTGTAAGTGATAGATCAATACATCGCTAACGGGTAATTCAATACCTTCAACTGTACCATCACTAAATGTTCTCAACGATTGCTTATAATCTTCTGTGCATACAATCGGTAACCCTGCAATCTCTGTTGGTGGTTGATGGCGTAATGTATCACCGATAGGCGCAGCGGTTGGATCCAATGCAATGCTACGTTGCGCATTAATATACAAACCATGCTCACGATAGATAGCTTCTAATTGATCCCAAATAGTCTGCCCTTTAGCATGCAACTCTGCGGTTAATTGTGCAAACGCAACTAATGCAGATAAACCATCTTTGTCCCACACCTTACTACCAATGGTGTAGCCCAATGCTTCTTCGTATGCGAAAAGGAATTGATGCTCTTCTGTTTGTTGTGCCATCGCTACATTAGTTAGCCACTTAAAGCCCGTTAACGTTTGGTAATAACGCGCTCCAAGAGTCGTCGCAATCTTGCCAAGTAAGCTTGAAGATACAATTGTATTCCCCACTAGGTTTTGATTGGCATGTGCATGGCTTAATAAGTAATAGCCGAATAATGTACCAACCTGATCCCCTGTTAGCATTTGGTATTCACCGTCGTCACGACGTACAGCAACAGCAAAGCGATCTGCATCTGGATCATTGGCACAAGCTAATACTGCATCGTGTTTTTTTGCTTCCGCAATAACAAGATCCATCGCGCCAGTTTCTTCAGGGTTAGGGAATTTGACCGTAGGGAAAGTACCATCAGGCTCTCTTTGCGCTGCAACACTGTAAACATGGTCAAACCCAGCATCAGCTAATAATGTTTCTGCCATTTCGGCACCAACACCATGCATTGCCGTATAAGCGATGTTAATTGATTGCGGATTGGTGTGATTTATCAGTAACGGATTGGTATTCATCGTTTGGCGATAAGCTTGGTAGTAGTCTTCATCCAGCCAAACGAGTAGCCCTTTATCTTCAGCCTCTTCTAGCGGTAAATACGACAATTCATGTTTTGTCGCTTTATCAATTTCATCGGCGATTCCAGCATCTTGCGGCGGAATAATCTGTGCACCATTTTCCCAGTAAACTTTAAAGCCATTGTATTGCGGAGGATTATGGCTGGCAGTAACAACAACAGCAGCAGCGGTATGAAGATGTTTCACGCCAAATGCAACAACTGGCGTTGGTGCCACTTTTACCGTTAAATAGACTTTAATGCCTTGTGCGGTTAATACTGATGCTGTGTCATGTGCAAATTGTTGTGAATCAGGACGCCCATCATAACCAATAACAACACCTTTACTGGCCGCTTCAGGGACTGAACGTAACAGATATTGCCCCAATCCTGCCGCTGTTTCTTGAATGACTAAGCGGTTCATTCGATTAGGCCCAGCACCAACAACTCCGCGTAATCCTGCTGTACCAAAAGCTAATCGACCGTTAAAACGATCCGTTAACTCTGCTTGATTATTGTCTTGGATAAGCTGTTCTAATTCATTTCGTGTTTTTGGGTCAGGATCGCGTTCCAACCAACGAGCGATATCACTATTCATTATTATTGTCCTGCTATGTTGATGATTTTCTGAATCACAATCGAATTGATATGTTCAAGAACTTGCATCATTAAGTACTACATCATGCTATCAATAAACCACAAATGATAAACATTCGCATTATATACCATGCTATTTTTATCATATTTACATCTGTGTGTTTAATTATTGCACACGCAAACGATAGCGTGAATATTGCGCAGTACTCTATGATTTAGCGATAAAAATAATATACTGATGCGCTGCAATTACGAAGGTTAAAAAACGCGTATAAAAAAACCGATAACGCTAAGAGCCTACTTGCTTTAGCTATATCGGTTTTTAATCTCTGAACCTATTTAATCAGTAAGATATTCTTACCACATCAAATCATCTGGAATAACGAAGTCTGCGTACGGATCATCTTCATCTGCAATACTGTCAGCCACGGTATTATTTAATACAATAGATTCTTCATCACGTTGTGCAATCTTATCTGCGACAGAAGCGGGGATTACTTCATAGCCATCAAGGTAACGTGCAATCGCTAAACGACCATTTACTAGCTGATTTTGCATTACTTTATCAACATAGATCTTTTTAACCGTTGAACCATCAGTAAAATTGTAACCGATATCACCACTCTGACGATCCAAGCGATTCATTTCAATAAGCTGTTTAATTTGAGCAGCCAGCTCTTTCGCTTTGATCTCTTCATCACGAACGCGATTAAGCTCTTTATCTTTTTCTAGCTGTGCTATGCGATTTGCTTCAACAGCAGCTTTTGCTTCTTTCGCTTGAGTACGAGATTTTTTAGTGGTTTTACCCGCCTTTTTAAGCTTCTTCTTATCTATAAGCCCTGCTTTTAGCATCTGCTCTTGTAGACTTAGCTTTGCCATTGAAACTCCGTAACATTCATTATTATTTATCAGTGTAGACACACTAATTTATAGCCGTATTATCACGTTTAGCGCTAAAACAGGTCAAGCTTAAACAATAAAATTACTTGCAGACTTTAAATCCATTCTTAATGGCTAAAGAATCGATTATTCATCTAACAAATCACAGTTAACAATTTAATAAAAAAGTAGAGTTCAGCATTATTTCCCGCTTTGTCTCTTCCTTAGTCATTAAACTCGCGATACCTCACCATCATCTAATTAATTGAGTTATTCTCAAAATTTCGTCTCGCGTCGTTTAAAGATGCCTTACAATTTTTTCATTCATCATAAAAAATACTTACACTCAACTTATCGCCTTTTGTTTATGTAAAGATCACTGTTGAAAGTTATACACCGAGCCTAAATTAAGTATCTGAGTCAGTTCATCTAATGCGGTGCGAGATTCCACCAGTAAATTGGGATCAGCTAAATCAGCTTCAACTAAACGATCACGATAATGCTTATCAACCCACTGGTTTAAAACAGAAAATTTATCATCTGACATTAACACCTCAGGATTTACAGCTTGCAGTTCTTGTTCATTAAGCACGACACGTAGTCGTAAGCATGCTGGTCCTCCACCATTTGCCATACTCTGCTTCAAATCAAAGATCATCACTTTATCAATGCCTTGCTGACTCGTTACTAATTGCTCAACATAGCGTTTAACTTGGCTATTTTCTTCACACTCTTGCGGTAAAACCAGTACGGTTTCTCCATTAGGTAACGATAATAATTGTGAGTTAAATAGATAGCTTGAGATCGCACTATCAATCGACACACTCGAAGTAGGCACTTCAATGATCTTAAAGTCCTCACCCATTTTTTGTTTTAACTCTGCATACACTTTCGTTTGATCAACATACGCTTGCTCGTGACAAAACAATAAATCTCTATTACCAACAGCAATCACATCATTATGGAATACACCTTGGTCAATCACAGCAGGATTTTGCTGAGCAATCACAACTTGCTGCTCATCTAATTGGTGTAACCGTGCTATAGCTTGACAAGCCTCAAAGGTTTGCCTTGCTGGATATTTCTTTGGTTGAATAAAACGACTATCAAAAGCATGACGACCGTGAACAAAAAACTCAACGCCAGCTTCACCATATTCACGACAAAAGCGGGTGTGATTGGCCGCCCCTTCATCACCAAAATGATTCACTGAAGGTAAAGCGCTATGGTGATGGAAATGTTGTTCACTCGAAAACATCGCTTTTAAAATCTTACCTGTTGTCACATGCTCGATTGAACGGTGAAACTGATTAACTAAATTAGCTGGGGTGAAATGTACTCGCTTATCAACAGTATCAGCAGATGGCGATACTGTGGCTGCATTGGCTGTCCACATACTGGAAGCTGAATAGCAAGATGCTAGTAACTTGGGATTATGTTTTGCTACCTGCTGGATAATATTTTTATCTGAGCCAGAAAAGCCCAAACTACGGAGCGTAGCAATATCTGGTCTTTCTTGTGGTGCAATGATCCCTTGTACTAAGCCTAGATCAGCAAGGGTTTTCATTTTTGCCAGCCCTTGTTTCGCTGCTTGCTTAGGATTAGACGCTTTGGCGCTGTTCTTAGCTGACGCAAGATTACCGTAAGCTAAACCGCTGTAATTATGCGTCGGGCCCACTAAACCATCAAAATTCGCTTCAAATGCTTTCATTTTCCATCCATGTCATCCGCTAAATACATAGCAATTAACATAACAAAATTTTTACATTTACCGCAACAAAACACGTTTATGTCTAATTAGTCATTATTTATAGATTATTATTTTATATCGTTCGTAAGTTTCCTTTATATAGGCTTGTTTTCTGCACTTATTGTAAATTAAATGAATAACTACGCAGTTTTAGGTAAAAAAAAGCAGCCACTAAGGGCTGCTTTTATATTCTATTTTTCTATTTAGTGACCGCTATCTATCTTAAATGCATTGTGATCAAACAGTGAATTCATAATATCAACAGAAGAAGCCCCATCCACTAACCCAAGATCATGGGCCGGATGAATATTATCTAAGACAATATTTTGCGTCTTACCGTCATCTGTTGTGATATCAAGATTAACATTACCTTTATCATCAACACCTGCACTTACATGATCCAATAAGTTATCCATATCTGACTTACCACTATCATCATTGCCAAGCAATTCTCGGATATCAATCTTATCTTTACCAAGCTCAAAATCAGCAATAGTATCGGTATTATTGCTATTAGATAGCGATGTTTCATGCCAAGTAAAGAGATCATCACCAGCACCGCCAGTTAAGATGTCATTTCCAGTACCCGCGAGTAAATTGTCGTCACCATCGAAACCAAATAAAGACTCACCTTGGCTATCTGCGATTAAGTCATTGCTCTCTTCATTACCAAAGTTCTTACTAAGCTCAAGGCTGCCGTTATTCAATAACGTTGTCACTTTATCCGTTGCAGTCATCTCACTAGATGTACTACCAAATAAGTCATGGTTAGACACACCATCTAGAATGATATTCTGCACTACCTTATCTTGATCGTTAGAGATCTGAATTAAGGTACTCCCATCTTGCTCAGTGATATTCAGACGATTATTCAAATCCGCTAATGAGTGAATATCTTTCGTGTCTAATGCATCACCTAGGCTGATAGTATCGATACCAACTTCAAAGTCCATGATCTTATCTGTCGCAGGGGCATCTGCCGTACCGAAATCACTTTCTGACCATAGGAAGGTATCTTTCACCCCATCACCATGACCGCCTAGCTCCCCACCCCATAGAATGTCATCACCAGCACCACCAACAAGGATATCAGAGCCTAAACCACCAACCAGTACATCATCACCATCACCACCGTAAAGCGTTGCTGCTGCAGTACTGTCGATGATCAGATTATCGCCACTCACATTTGAATTGTGACCAATAACGTTATTTGTTTGCGATAAATCATCTACAACGATATTGATATTTACAGGTGCAGATTCTGCATAAGAGCCATCAGATTCAGTCGAAACCGCGACAACATTAATTGAGTGCGTACCTTGGTCAAGATCTTTGATATACAAGCCATCAACCTTGTCAGCTGGCACTTCCCAATGACCATTACCAAGATCTTTACCAATAACATTACCGTCTTTATCAACAACCTGACCTGAACCTAAATTCGTTAACTTAACGGTTAAGGTTTCAGATGCATCTGCGGATGCCGCAGCAATTAAGCCAATCAGTGGCAACATGGTACCAACAGAGCTTCTTATCGCTGCTGTTTGTAAATGTTCCGGACTGATACTTAATGATGGCGCATCTGCTTTAGGAACTACATTAATTTCAACTTTATTAGTTGCAGCTTGGTTACCGCCAGAGCCTGTATTGCCGCCATCGTTAGTCGTAATGGTTAACTCATCTTTACCACTGTAATTTTCATCGCCGGTATAACTTACCCCACTATTAAGTACGGCATTAATATCATCCATTGAACCTTCAAGCGTGACATTACCGACTCCATTTTGAACCACTTTCACTGGGCTGTTATCTGGCAATGTAATCGTTAATGAACCATGAGCCACACTTAGCTGTACCGACATACCAGTATTATTGGCTAGTTCATTAAAGTCGACGTCTGATACTTGTAATCCAGTGATAACAGTAGCAACGTCTTCATCTGCCGCAATACTGGTTGGTACATGGTTAACAGGCGCATCGTTAACCGGTGTCACCGTGATATCAACCGTATCGATATCCGTTAATACGCCACCTGCACCAGCGTTACCGTTATCGCTGGTAGTCATGGTTAACTGATCTTTACCTGCGTAATTCTCATCACCGGTATATTTAATACCGTCAGCAAGTAATGTGTTGATCTTATTGATATCACCACTAATAACTAACTTACCGTCACCATTATCAACAATATTCAAACCTTGCGTATCAGTTGCAATAATCGCTAACTGGCCATGACCTACTGCTAACGTCACCGTCATGTCACCTGATGCGCCATTTTCCTTCGCATCTACATCACTGATCTTAAGACCACTGATCACATGGCTGCTGTCTTCATCAACAGTAAATGCATCAGGTACCGTGTTCACTGGTGCATCGTTAACAGGTGTAACTGTAATATCAACACTATCGGTATCTGTTAATGCACCACCAGCACCAGAATTACCGTTATCGTTGGTTGTCATGGTTAAGCTATCAGTACCGTTAAAGTCTTTATCACCAACGTAATTGATGCCTTTATCCAATAGCTGATTGATCTTAGTAATATCACCTTCAATGGTTAATGTGCCATCACCATGACCTTTGATCACCAGACCTGTTGTATCGACACCATCAGCAATACTTAATTGACCATGCTGTACACTTAACGTCACCGTCATGTTCATTACTGCATCATGATCATGACTATCTACATCAGTCACTTGCAGGTTCTTGATCACGAGTATTGCATCTTCTTCAACTGTTAGCGGATCCGTTGGCATATGGTTTACAGGTGCATCGTTATCAGGCGTCACATCAACGTGGATTGTTTTATCCACCGCAACGCTATCTGTACCAACAACACCGTTATCCACCGCACGAATATCGAAATCTAGATCACCCGTCCAAACTTTACCGTCAATCACAGTTTGGTTGTTCGCATCACCTGGGTGGAAGGTCAATGTATCAAGCTCAGAGCCATCAACTTTAATGACCCATGAACCATCTGCTTGTTTTTCACAGCTGCCTTTTACACCATCCGGTAATGTAAATGAACTTGAATCAGGCACATTAGTAATGGTGATTTGTAGTGATTCCGCGCCATTTTCATGCACATTTGAATTTGGGTTCTTAACGGTGTTTTCGTCATCATAAGCTTTAATGCCTAAATCCAACGTGATTGAACCATTTTCATCACCAGATGCATTTGGGTTTACATCTGTATCGACTTTATCAGCAACTGGCTGAACATCAATAGTGATGGTTTTACGGTTTTCAGCTGGCTTGTCTAAGGTTTCTTCTTTTGAATACACCACAATATCGATATTAACTGTACCGCTGAAATCTTTCGGTGGCACAATTTTCACGCTACTTAAATCAAATGATTCCCCCGAACCGCTAAGTGTCCAAACACCACTACCATTATTGGTTGCGCCTTGAACAATAAAGCCATCCGGTACATTTTCTAACTTAATAGAAACAATATGCTCAGAGCCATCGCTGTCTTGTAGTGTTCCACCAACACCACTTAATGAAATAGCGGTATCTTCATTACCGACAATCGGTGTCTCAGTACCATGCCATTTAACTTCGTCATTAACAGCAACGACATCAAAACTCACTGTGTTATCAAATGTCTTTGATGCTGATACTTCTTTGCCACCAGCCGTTTCATCATAAACAGTGGTATCAACAACCGTGGTTTTCACATCAATATCAACTTTGCCGCTAAAATCAGGCGCTGGACGGAAATGAATATTCCCCATCAGGCTAGCATCAATGGTGATAGATGAACCTAACACGTTACCGTGTTCATCAATGAACACGCCGTCAGTGCTGTCTTTTAGCGTTAATTCCACCGAATCAATGCGTTCAACACCATTAGTAATATCAGTATGTGAATCTTTTAAAGTCGCTGATAAATCGAGCTTAATATCCCCATCTTCATAAGCAACATCTTTGTAAACTTGCTCTGTTTTATCATCAGAAGACGAAATTGGCTGCTTATCACCGTTTAAGCCTTCAGTTTCAACCACGTTAATATCAACAGATTTCGGTCCATCAACTTGTGGAGCAACTTGAATAGAAATGGTATCTGTCTTCGTTTTGTAATCACCACTCTCGGTATCGGTAGTGACATACTTAACGTCAAGTTTAAAATCACCCGCGAAATTTTTAGGTAAATTGATATTTAGACCCGAAAGATCAATCTCGCCTGTTGAGGATACAGGGACTTTGATTACATATTCACCAGTTTCATGATCAAAATTAGCCCCTGAAATAGTGGCTCCTTTCGGTAAATTGCTAGCATTTATAACTAAAGTAAAATCATCATTCACTTGATACCCATCAGTAGTACTAACTTGTACTACTTTTTCCATCAATTGCTTACCAAGATCTAACGTTTGATCTTCGCTACCCGTTACTATGTAGCTGTCATCAACGACAATATCTGCTGCTTTTTCATCATGCAGTTCAGTGTTATTACTAAAATCCAGTGTGATCTTGTCATACTTAGCAACTGTACTACTAACGTCGCCATCATCACTTTGATCTTGTACTAAAGCACTAATCTCCAATTCAAGCTTACCCTTGAAGCCTTCAGGAGCTTTAATCTGCAACTTGTCTAGTTCTGACTGTGGTACCGTCCAACTTCCATCACCGTTATTGATACCGCCAATAATAACGAAACCTTCAGGAATAGGCTCTAACACAACTTGAGTGACAATTTCCTGACTCGATGAGTCATCATCTACCCATGTAATTTTACCGTCTGAATGGGTATTGTTTGATAAATCAATGACGCCATCAGAACCACAGGCAATCGTATCCAGTTCTTTACCATTATGGATAACGGTTAAATGACCGTCATCTTCAACAACCGCTTGAATATCTATGACTAAAGTACCTGTAATATCTTTCGTTACAGTCTCTTTATCACCATCAACATCGGTCTCTGATACCGTTACTGTAGACGTCAACTTAATGTCTTTATCTGAATCTTCTGGAGCATCAACCGTTAGCTTAGCGCCATTCAATAGTTGCTGAAGTTGGCTATCGCTAAAGGTCACTTTTCCAGATGCGTCTGCCACCAGTAATGTGCTACCTAAAAACAGCTGATAGCCCTGAGGTAAACCATTCAGCGTTAATGCCGTGATATGCTCTTGTGGATCGCTAAATGCTGGCGGTAACCAATTAACAACGGTTCCTTGATCTTCAAAGCCTTTTGATACTGTATTGTAATCTGTTGCATCAATGTCAGGCGTTACGTGAATAACTAGCTCACCATCAAAGGATTTGCTCGCACCATCGTTCTCAGTCACGACAACGCGTACATATAACGTGATGTCTTCTAAGCTATTTTCAGGTGGTACGATAACAACATCATTTAATGTATCTAAATTAACTTGATAAATTGGTTGACCATTTGCATCCTCACCGGCATAAACCAGTGTCTGCAAATTGCCATGCTGATCATAAAGTTTAGCTCCATCTGGAATCCCAGAAATTACAACGCTTAATGTTTCTGAACCGTCAGTTTTACCATCAACGGTGTGCTCACCGGATACTACTTTAAAATCAAAGTGTGCTTTACCATCCTCTTTGATCGTGGTTTGTAAGCCAATTTTACCGTTATCTAAACGGGTCCAATCAGAATTTTCTGATTCAATTCTCGCCTGATCAACCACACCGGTTAATGCAATATCAATCGATTGTGGACCAACAACTTTCTCGCTAGTTTCCGTTGTCACATTACCATTAGCATCAGTAATGGTTGCAACATCTCGGATCACACCATTGACTGAGATACTAAAGTCAACGTTACTATCTAATGGCGGCTGAAGTGATAGACCGTTCAAGTCTTCATATTTAATTTCATACACACCATCAGCATTTGGCGTCAGAAGTTGATCATTTAAGTACAATACCGCACCTTCAGGAAGTGCTGAGATTTGTAGGAATAAATGCTCAGAGTTATCGGTATTATCATCTAACGACACAAAGTTAATGTGCGTTGATAGATCAATGCGCTCATCTTCTTTCGATTCAACACGCGTCACTTTTAACGTGCCATCATCAGCTTGAGGATTTACATTGATAACAATTTCTTTCGCAGTCGATTCTGCTGTCTGATGGCCATTAACAAAGTTATCAAGCTCTTTACTTTCAGCTGTGATAGACAGTTTAATATCACCACTAAAGTTATCAGCAGGGTTCACCTCAACAGATTTCATTTGCTCAGCATCTACTTTGTAAATACCTGACCCTGGTGATGTTTCAACTAGTGTTTGACCATCAATTTCTAATGTACATTTATCTTGGTACTCTTTTGGTACCGTAATGTAGTAGAACAGTGCTTCAGAGCCATCGGTATCTTGCAGATCAGCAACAACACTTAGCTGAACATTAGAACCATCTTCATCAACAACATAATGTTCAACAGAGCTTGCACTCCATGTTGGCGTATCTGCAATACCCTGAACATCAATCGAAAACTCACCATTCATTACTGGGTGGTTACCACCATCAGTGGTATTCACTTGTGCACTAACATCAAATTTAATACCGTTTGCAGAGGTCGAGAAATCTTCTGCAGGAACAAAAGTCACGCCTTGTAGGGTGTAATTCTCACCGCTAGCATCTGCTGTAAATGCACTTGCAGGAATAGTGATTGAACCATCGCTATTAACAGCTAAAGGCTGACCGTTAAACATAAAGACGCCATGCGCTTCACCTTGCGGGTGAATAGTCACAGTGCCAATGTGCTCACCACGATCATTATCACCAACATTGATGCTCATATTGATCGCAATACCATCACGATTTACATCAACATTATCGTTGGGATCAGTAGAGTGACGACCGTCTTCTTCCTGACCAATGCTGTTTTGCAAGCTTAAGGTTGCATCTTTATCCGACACTTCAAGCGTGATCGTACCTTGTGCCTTATCACCGTCGCCATCGGTTACTTCAAAGCCAATATTTTTAAGGATCTCTTCTTGGTTATGATCCAAATTATCGTTCGCAGCAAAGTAAGTATCACCATTAGGTTTGATCATAAGATCACCTAACTTTTGACCATTCTCTGTTACTTCATAAATACGATAACCGCCAGACTCTGGCAATGTTGATAAATCAATATGCTGTCCATCAACAATCAATGCTGTGACTTGTGCACCATCCGCACCGGTACTCACAATCACATTTTCCAGTGTCGTCGTGCTGTGCTCAACCGTATTTAGCGTTACATCATGTACAGATGGAATATCATCTTTAATTGATACATCAATATTGACTGTACCGCTGGTATCACCATCTTTATCAACGGCATAAACAGGAAATTCAATCTTAAACTCATCTTCACCTTGAGTGGGATGATCTATTGTCCCTTCCAGCTTAAATATATAACGACCATTAGGTAACAAGGCATAGGTGAAGACAACTTGTCCATTCGCTATCCCTTGATAAGTACCCACACCTGTCTGCTCAAGAACAACGTCGTGGCCTTCTGACTTAATGGTATTTTGAGCATTAAACGCTTCTACATCGACCTTAAAGTTAGACACATAGTCACTGCCTTGATCGACTTGAATATCACCCAGTGCTGTTACGCCATCTTTTGATGTATGTGAACCACCCGCTAATGCATCTTCATCAACACTGATAGCTGGAGCAGAAATAATGATAGGTGCGGCACCATCATTAATGGTGATTTGCGCATTTACATTATTGGCAAGGTTATCACCGTCAGTGTCTTTGACTTGGACCGGCACATCGATAACAATCTTATCGCCATCAACACTTACAAAACCTGAGGTTTCACTACCATGATGATCTAAAGGCGCATGTTGAGTAATGGAAACTTTCACGTCTACATCATGGCCATTAGCTGCCTGTACTGCTGAAACCGCAACCGTTAGAACGACTTGACCATTAGCAGTACCGATTAGCTGACCATCGTGATAGCTAAAGCTAATTTTTGAACCAGATGCTGTTAACTCTGACTGCAACTCATCAATTAATGCCGAAAGATGTGTACTATCGATTGAAACCTTAGTTGGATCTAAACGGTCAACGCCAGCTTTCACCGCAATGTCAACATCACCTGAAACAGGGTAACCTTGTTCACCTGCTGTCGGTTGTAAATCGCCTTCAGTAATAACGATAGAGCCAGTTTCGCCACCTTTTGCATCCTCACCATCATGAATATTGATCGTGATCTGACCCGGCTTGCTGTTATCACCGTCATAGTCTTGAGCAACGACATCTAGCTTAATAATTTCATTATCAGCATTCTTGTCATCGACCTGATCAATCGGTTGTTTTTGTTCAACAACGTAATGACCATTAACATCAATCTTGATTTCCATCACAACTTGAGATGGATTGTCTTTTAATACTACGGTGATTGTAGAGCCATCAGCACTTAATGAGTACGTCGTTTCATGACCATTACTGGTTAAACCATCCAACGATGATTGGTTACCTTTAAAGTACACTTTCGCGACTTGGTCACTGCCCGTATCAATATCAATAGTGCCAGATGCTGTTGCTGTGCCTGATACCCCTTCTTCCAAGGTTGCTGTTGAATCATTACCAAACGAAGGCTTCTGACCATCTTTAATCGTAATGTTCACATCAACGGGTTTGTCTAACGCGTCACCATCGGTATCTTGCATTTGAACAGGTACATCAATAGTGATCTTACCGCCTGTAACATCAACATAAGTACCGTTTGATTTTACATGATCAAGAGGCAAAGCCTGATGAATGGCCAAATCAACAGTCACATCACCATTCGCTGATGAAGACGGCGTCATGCTAATACTTACCGCTTCTTGACCGCTTGTTGTCACACCCGTAATAGTGATTACACCATTAGCATCAGTGTGAACAGTGAAAGTCAGTGCTTCACCATTTGACGTTAAGCTATTGAGCTCTTTTACTAAATCTACTTGTGCGCTATCAGCAATCTTCAAGCTATTAGCAACTAATGCATCATCTGTGGCATTAACTGTAAAATGCGTATCTGCTGAAACAGGGTAACCCTTGCCAGCTTTAGGATCTTCAAGATCACCTTCTGTAATCGTGATGTTTGCTACAACACCCTCACCGGTAGGGTTTAGACCATCTTTAATATGGATCTCTAATTGACCCGTATTACTGATATCACCGTCTTTATCTGTTGCAGTAACAGCCAGATTAATATCAACGGTATCGCCTTTGCTGTTGTCTTGCTCAATTGGCAGATGTTGATGAACCGTGTAACTACCATCGACATTGATTTCAATCGTCATTACCGCTGCGCCATCATTCGCGCCACCGTCAATCACAACTTTAATTTCATTACCATCAACCACATAACGGGTTGCTTGGTTATTAGATACAATCCCTTCAAGTGATGGCTGAGACTGCGCAAAATCAATATGTGCAATATCATCAGAGCCCACATTTAGCGGGATTTTACCTGTTGCGGTTGCACCATTTTCTGTTTCAGTGATCGTTGTACCTTTATCGATACCAAATTCAGGGTTCGCACCATCAACAATCGTGATATCCACATTGGCAGGTTTGTCTAACCAATCACCATCGGTATCTTTCGCCTGTACAGGGACTTTAATCGAGATGTCATCACCATCGACAGTGACAAAACCTGAACTGTTACCTGAAGCCTGATGATCCAGTGGTTGTTCTTGGATGATTTTGACTTCGACATTAACGTTTTGACCCGCTTGCGTTGGGGTTAATTCAACACGTACAGCAACCGTATCAGTACCTGCGATGGTACCGACCAAGTTACCATTGGCATCAATCGTAAAGGTTAATGGTTTGCCGCCGGATGTAAGCTCTGCGTTGAGCTCTTTAATTAAATCCGCTTGCTGCGTCGCATCAATGGCAACGGTGGTTGGATCGAGGCGATCTTCACCCGCAACCAGCGTAAGCTCACCGGTTTTCTCTACCGGATAAGTGGTATCTGCGCCACCTGTGCTTGTGCCGCTGCCATCCACATCACGGTCACCTTCGGTGATAGTGATATCAATGTTTTCACCACCTGCCGCATCTGTACCATCTTTTATCGTGATGTTGAGTTCACCACTAGCCGTATCACCGTCTTTATCTGTCGCGGTAACATCAAGCTTAATATCAGCAATATCGACACTGTTTTGGTCAACTGGCCCAGTTACTTTAACGGTATAGGTACCGTCATTAGCGATCGTCACTACCATCACAGGATTAGAATCTGCATCAACCACGGTTAATACATTGCCATTAACAGTAAACGTGGTTTGCTGACCGTTGCTAGTAATGTTGGCTAGGCTATCTTGGGTCGTATTAAAGTGGATGGTCTGAATATCATCAGAGCCGACATTTAACGGGATCTGACCCTGCATCACTTTATCAGCGTCGGTGGTTTCATTGATGATGATACCTTTATCGGTACCAAATTCAGGGTTCGCCCCATCAACAATCGTGATATCCACATTGGCTGGTTTGTCTAACCAATCGCCATCGGTATCTTTCGCCTGTACGGGGACTTTAATCGAGATGTCATCACCATCGACAGTGACAAAACCTGAACTGTTACCTGAAGCCTGATGATCCAGTGGTTGTTCTTGGATGATTTTAACTTCGACGTTAACGTTTTGACCCGCTTGCGTTGGGGTTAATTCAACACGTACGGCAACCGTATCAGTACCTGCGATAGTACCGACCAAGTTACCATTGGCATCAATCGTAAAGGTTAATGGTTTGCCGCCGGATGTAAGCTCAGCGTTGAGCTCTTTAATTAAATCCGCTTGCTGCGTCGCATCAATGGCAACGGTAGTTGGATCGAGGCGATCTTCACCCGCAACCAGCGTTAACTCACCGGTTTTCTCTACCGGATAAGTGGTATCTGCGCCACCTGTGCTTGTGCCGCTACCATCCACATCACGGTCACCTTCGGTGATTGTGATATCAATGTTTTCACCACCTGCCGCATCTGTACCATCTTTTATCGTGATGTTGAGTTCACCACTAGCCGTATCACCATCTTTATCTGTCGCGGTAACATCAAGCTTAATATCAGCAATATCGACACTGTTTTGGTCAACAGGCCCGGTTACTTTAACGGTATAGGTACCGTCATTAGCGATCGTCACTACCATCACAGGATTAGAGTCTGCATCAACCACGGTTAATACATTGCCATTAACAGTAAACGTGGTTTGCTGACCGTTGCTAGTAATGTTGGCTAGGCCCTCTTGGGTCGCATTAAAGTGGATGGTCTGAATATCATCAGAGCCGACATTTAACGGGATCTGACCCTGCATCACTTTATCAGCGTCGGTGGTTTCATTGATGATGATACCTTTATCGGTACCAAATTCAGGGTTCGCCCCATCAACAATCGTGATATCCACATTGGCAGGTTTGTCTAACCAATCACCATCGGTATCTTTAACTTGGACTGGAACATCAATAACAATTTTGTCATCAACGCTTTTAATTAAGCCATCGGTGCCATTGTCATTATGATCAAGTGGCTTAAATTGCGTAATAGACACGTTAATATCAACATCATGCCCATTTACCGCTTGAACCGCGCTCACAGTTACCGTTAATACCGTTTCACCACCCGCAGTACCTGTAATTAATCCCGTTTTAGCATCATAGCTAAAGTTAATTGCCGTACCATTTGCTGTTGTAAGTTCAGTAGTTAACTCATGGATTAACGCATTAACTTGTGTCTGGTCAACGGTCACTGTTGTCGGATCAAGACGATCAACCCCCGCAGCAATAGCTATTGTTGTATTACCACTTACTGGGTAACCTTGCTCATTACCTTCAGGTGTTAAATCACCTTCTGTAATAGTAATAGCTCCTTGCTCATTACCTGATGCATTGGCACCATCATGAATAGTAATCTCAATATTACCTGGCTTGCTTACGTCACCATCTCTATCTTCTGCCACAACAGATAAAGCAATGTTCTCATTATCAGCTGCAGTATCATCGACCTGATCGATAGGTTGTTTTTGCGTTACAACGTAATGACCATTGATATCAATAGTCACTTCCATTACCACTTGCGATGGATCACTCGCTAATACCACCGTCACCGTAGTGCCATCAGCACTCAGTGAATAAGTTGTAGCATGACCATTACTGGTTAAACCATTAAGGGAGTCTTGGTTCGCCTCAAACGTAACCTTAACGACCTGATCACTACCGCTATCAACCGCAATATTCCCCATACCGGTTGCAATGCCATCCTTACCTTCATTTAAGGTCGCTTTGCTATCCACACCAAAAGCAGGGATTTCGCCATCGACAACGGTAATATCAACGGTTGCAGGATCTTTTAACCAATCACCATCGGTATCTTTCACCTGAATAGGTAAATCGATAACAACTTGATCATTATGGTTAGCGACTAGACCATCGATCTCATTACCATTGTGATCTAATGGTCCGTACTGAGTCATGGTAACTTTTACATCAACATCTTTACCATTCGCTGCTTGAAGGGCTGTCAATGTTACGCTAACAACAGTTGCACCATTTGCGCTTCCGGTTAATACGCCCGTTGCTACATCATAAGTAAATGTTAATGGCTTACCGTCAGAACTAAGCTCTGTTGTAAGCTCATTTTTTAAAGCCTCGAGTTGTTTCTCATCAATCGTAATCGAGCTTGGGTCTAATCGGTCAGCACCAGCGGTAATCGTTAAAGAAGTACTTGCTGAAACGGGATACCCGACTTCATTACCTTCTGGGGTTAAATCCCCTTCTGTAATCGTAATACTTGCAGACTCACCGCCACCGGCAATTGCACCGTCTTCTACTTGAATATTTAATTGGCCTTGTGCGGTATCGCCGTCTTTATCTGTTGCTGTGACGTTTAATTCTATTTTCGCAATATTAAGACTATCTTGGTCCAGCTCGCCTTCTACAATAACTTTGTAGCTACCATCATTAGCGATAGTAACAGTCATTACAGGCTTGCCTTCAGCATCAACGACGTTAATGGTATTACCTGAAACAGAAAAAGTAACAGGTTTGCCATCACTCGTAATATTCGCTAAGCCTGGTTGTTCAGCATCAAAGTGAATGTGAGATATTTCGTCTGAGCCAATATTAAGGGGGATTTTCCCATCGACAACTTTACCTAGATCATCGGTCTCATTAATTGGATTTTCTGTTCCAAGATCAATACCAAAAACAGGATTGTCACCATCATTGATCGTGATATCTACTTGCGCAGGTTTTTCAAGAAGATCACCATCAGTGTCTTTTGCTTGAATAGGAAGATTGATTGAAATGTTACTGCCATTCACAGTAACAAAACCTTGTGAATTTCCAGAAGGATTATGATCAAGTGGTAATTCTTGAATGATTTGAATTTCGACGTTAACGTTTTGACCCACTTGCGTTGGGATTAATTCAACTCGTACGGCAACTGTATCAGTACCCGCAATGGTACCGACTAAGTTACCATTAGCGTCAATCGTAAAGGTTAATGGTTTGCCACCAGATGTAAGCTCTGCGTTTAGCTCTTTAATTAAATCCGCTTGCTGCGTCGCATCAATGGCAACGGTGGTTGGATCGAGGCGATCTTCCCCCGCAACCAGCGTAAGCTCACCGGTTTTTTCTACTGGGTAAGTGGTATCTGCGCCACCCGTGCTTGTACCGCTCCCATCAACGTCAATATCACCTTCCGTTAATGTAATAGAAACGCGTTCCCCACCCGCAGCATCAGTGCCATCATTTATGGTGATATTTAACTCACCTTGAGCGGTATCACCGTCTTTATCTGTCGCAGTAACATCTAATTTAATATTCGCGATATCGTCACTGTTTTGGTCAATAGGCCCAGTCACTTTTACAGTGTAGGTACCATCATTCGCAATGGTCACCACCATCACAGGTTGCGAAAATGAATCTAAAACAGTTAAAACATTACCATCAACGGTAAACGTTGTTTCTCGACCATTACTTGTAATTGCCGTTAAGCCTGCTTGTTCAGCATTAAAATGAATGGTTGCGATTGCATCAGAACCAACATCAAGTGGAACCTTTCCGTCAATAACCTGATCAGCTTGAGTACCTTCATTAATTGTCACGCCGGTATCAGTACCAAATTCGGGATTTGCACCGTCGATAACACCAATCTCAACATTAATTGGCTTATCTAATGCATTACCACTGCTATCTGTGGCTTGAATAGCAACATCAATATTGATTTGATCGCCATCACGATTGACTAAGCCAGAAACATTATCACCAGAGTGGTCAAGTGGCTGATTAATCGTTGTGGTTACTGTCACCGTTACATCACGCCCATTTTCTGACGTTGCTTCTAATGCAATAGACATAACAGGTTGACCATCGAGAGTACCGATGATCATATTCGTTACTTTATCGTAGACAAAAGTAACAGCCTGACCGCCTGATGTGATCTCACTGTTTAATTCATTTAAAACATTATTGATGGTGAGAGGATCAAATACAAACGATGAAGTCTCAAGAGGAAGCGTTGCCGCTTCTACAAAAATAGATGTCGAAGAAACAACAGGATAGGTATTATCACTGAGATCACCCTCAGTAATAAGTAATGAGCCTAGTTCGCCACCATCAGGAACTAAAATAGCCCGTGGATCTAGGTTATCTATATTTCGACTTGGATCATAAGCCGTATCGAAGCCAGCTTCAGCTAAAAGTGCATCGTTATCGTAATTAATCGTTATAAAACTTGCAGCAGAAGATGATCCATTAAGGCCTACATTACCTGCAGATTCATTACCAGCCGCAGGTGCTTCAAAAAGTTGAGTAGGATCCAGACCGTTTAAAATCGCAGCTTGAATTGCATCAATGTCGTCAGAAGCGAAAGTTGTATGTTCCGCTCCCTCATGATTAAACGCGATTTTGTTATTAAGATCCGTTGCTTTAACACCTACAGGCGTTGTTACTACGCAAGTTGGGCATGTCTGATTAATGACTTGCTCAACGCCATTATTGTTAATAATAAATTTAGCGTTACCATTAGTAACAACGATTTCATCAGGTTGAAGAGTATGCTCATCAATAATTGGCTGAACTTTATCACCAGCCTTAAGAATAAAGCCGTCTCCATTCACAAGCTTGATCATGCCTAAATTCTTATTATCAATGGTAGTCATACTCTCTTAACCTTTTTTGTTTATTCAATTTGATAGTAACGATCCCAGTCATACAGAACATGTTACGCACCACCAATTGATGTTTTTATAATCGATAGAGGTTTTCTATTAAAAACGGTATTTTTTTAATTGATTTAAAAAAACATATCGTCAATAATTTGACGACATATTTAGCTAAAAATTCTTATTATTCAACTATGATTTTGCAAGCTTTTGTAACATACTTCATAGAAATATCAATAATAAATACCAATTAAGAACAAATAAGAGCGAAAAAATGCCCTGCAAACTTAATGATACTAGTGTTGATAGCATACAGTAAATAGTATAAAAACTGTAATGCGAACGACCATTTTAAATAACAAAATACATGGACGTCGGTCAGCATTTCCCTTTAGTGAGCATCTAACGCGGACAACTAATGAACAAGAAAAACACTTCTATTTCAGCAGACAACCTAGAGTATGTGGATGATAAATCAGCAGCATTGTTGCTTAATACCCCTAAAAGCGCTCGTGTTATTCTGTGGGTAATGATCTTATTCTTTGTCACGGCTTTCATTTGGGCTTACTTTGCCAAGTTAGATAAAGTGACCACCGGTAGCGGAAAAGTTATTCCGTCATCTCAACTTCAAGTCGTTCAAAACCTGGAAGGTGGTATTGTCAAAAAAGTGCTTGTTAAAGAAGGTGAACAAGTAAAGAAAGGTCAAACACTATTATTAATTGATGACACGCAATTTAAATCCGATTTTAAAGAAAAAACACAAAGCTTAGCTTCTATGCAAGCAGACTCCCAACGTTTAAATGCGTTACTTGCGAGCGTTACAGTGAGCAACAAAGCCGATAATACGCATTGGCGAAATAGTGTCACGATTGAACGTAAACCACCTGTTTTTGATGATACATTTAAAAAAGCACATTCAGCATTAGTTCGTCGGCAGCTCAATCAATTTACAGACAAATTAAATAACCTACAAAACCAGCTTTCTGTTGCTTCTGAGCAAGCATCGCAAAAAGAAAGAGAGTTGGCTGAAACACAATCTCGAGTCAGCAACTTACGTAACAGCTACAATATTGCTCTAAAAGAATACAATATTACGAAACCATTAGCTGAGGAAGGTGTTGTACCACGGATAGAATTACTGAAGTTACAACGGTCACTCAACGATACGAAACGTGATTTAAACTCTGCAAAAATGCAAATCCCTGTCACGCAAGCAGCGATTCAAGAAGCTGGCTTTAAGTACATTGATATTGCATTACAGTTCCGTTCAGATATTCAAGCACAACTAAATGAAACCAGTGACAAATTAGGGAGCTTAAGTGAAACCCAAATTGGTTTAGAAGATCGTGTTAAACGAACAACCGTGGTTTCACCGGTAACTGGCACAATTCAAAAAATATATGTCAATACTGTAGGTGGTGTTATTCAACCAGGCATGCCACTTGTGGAAATTGTTCCAACGGAAGATACCTTGCTAATAGAAGCTAAAATAGCACCGCAAGATATTGGCTTTCTACGACCAAATCTACCTGCAATTATTAAGTTTAGTGCCTATGATTTTACTAGCTATGGTGGTTTACATGGAACATTGGAAACAATCAGTGCAGATACAATCCAAGATAAAGAAGGCAATAGTTTCTATCAAGTCAGAATTCGTACTGATGCGAGTAGTTTAAAGGGACCTAATGGCGAAGCTTTACCGATTATACCCGGTATGACAGCCACCGTTGATATCATTACAGGAAAACGCTCTGTACTTGACTACCTTCTTAAACCAATACTCAAAGCGCGACATAACGCGTTAAGAGAATAATGAAGTGACTATGAAATATAAATTAAAAAAAATTACTCTTCTCATCGGTCTTCAATGTATGGCTGCGCCTGTAATGGCGCAATCATTGGAACAAGCTGTAGCTGAAACGCTCTCAAGTAATCCAGAGATTAAAAGTGCCTACAATGAGTTCCAAAGTAAGCATCAATTGATCAATGCTTCAAAAGGTGACTACCTACCAAGTGTCGATCTTGAAGCGGGTGTTGGCTATGACGATTACAAAGCGAAAAGCCCTTCTGGTGAATATAAACCTCGTAATGCGAAAATCAACATTCGACAGCTAATCTGGGATGGCTCGATTACGTACAACGATATTCAACGTAATAAGTCAGAAACAGAAGCAGAGCGTTATCAATTACTGTCTGATGCACAAGACAAAGCATTAAAAAGCACAGAAGCATATCTAAATGTGCTTCATGCTCAAGATGTACTCGCTTTGTCTGAATCAAACCTTAAAGTTCATCAAAAAATGTATTCAGACATTAAAAAACGTGCAGACTCAGGTATTGGATCAACAGCTGACTTAGCACAAGTCGAAGGCCGTTTAGCCAGTTCTAATACAAATCTACTGGCAGCACAAAGCAATTTGCAAGACAAGATCACCCAGTTT
The DNA here is from genome assembly GCF_003026095.1 of Photobacterium sp. GB-72. Taxonomy (NCBI): domain Bacteria; kingdom Pseudomonadati; phylum Pseudomonadota; class Gammaproteobacteria; order Vibrionales; family Vibrionaceae; genus Photobacterium; species Photobacterium sp. GB-72. The sequence goes on from NZ_PYNV01000003.1 coordinate 155,925, forward strand.
GTACGTATCGTTGGCCAGTATCCTAAAGATCTTGTAAAGCCTGAAGTTGACGTGAACTACCTACCAAAATCATTAGATGATGCATTAGAAAAAGCGAAGAAAAATAACCCTGTGGTACACGTTGCCTCAAATGACATTGACGCTGCTGAATATCAGTACAAGCAAGCAAAAGGTACGTTCTACCCATCATTTAGTATAGAAGCATCACAAGAATGGGGAGATGACTTAAATGGCTCTGAAGGTAAAACTGATGAGCTAAAAGCCATGCTAAAAATGCGCTATAACCTGTATAACGGTGGCAGTGATGTAGCAAAATCTCGTCGTGCTGCATACCAAATTAACAAATCTAAAGACATTCGTGATCGTGCTCACCACATGTTAGAAGAAGGTACTCGCCTATCTTGGAGTGCACTAGATTTAGCGAAAAAACAAAAACTGTTCTTGCAAGAGCACGTTGATGCCTCTTCACGTACCGTTATTGCATATGAAAAACAGTTTAAGATTGGTCAGCGTACATTACTGGATGTACTCAACACCGAAAACGAATTATTTGAAGCACGTAAAGCTTATTTAGCAGCTGAATATGATGGTATTTTAGCAAAATACCGTGTTCTTAATGCAACCGGTCTAATCCTTGATGAGATGCGCGTTGAGATCCCAGAAACTTGGGCAAAGTCTGTTAAATAAAAGGATTAAAAATGAAATACGTAATCACGGTTTTACTGTCTTTTTCTTTATTTGGTTGTTCACTCTCTGTACCGCAGCCTCCTATTGCAAAGCAAACAAAAGATCTGTTTGACGCAGATAGTGATGGTGTGATCAATCAGCGTGACCGCTGTGCTGATACGCCTATAGATGCCGTCGTAGATAACGATGGCTGTCCTACATATGTTAAAAATTCAGAAGAGAATAATATTCACGTATTATTTGCTAATGACTCTGCAGAAATCCCTGAAAGCTATATGGAAAACATTAGCAATATGAGTGAATTTTTAGCCAAATACCCAAAAACACACATTGAACTAAAAGGGTATGCGAGTCCAGTTGGTAACGCGGCATACAATGTTGCGTTATCAAAGCGCCGTGCTGCAGCTATTCGACAAGCACTGATCACTGAAGGGGTTGCACCGTCTCGCATTAAAACTATTGGTTTTGGTGATAGCGATCCTGTGAAAGCGTCAGATGTTGAAGAAAGTAACGCACTTAGCCGTCGCGTTGTCGCTCAAGTTGTTGGATCTCAAGGTAACGTTGTGAAAGAATGGAGTATCTATACTGTTCGTGAAAATTAATAAATAGAATCCACGTTGAAAAAAATAATCTTCTGGGCTCTGTGTTTAGTCGTGGCAGTGAATGTATTCGCTGCCACGAACAAGCAACAGATCGCAAAAATAGAACACTTTTACGGAGAAAGAGCTGGGAAACGAGCGACTGCGTGGCGAGCACTCATCCAAAATTCACAACACTTAAGTGAACAGCAAAAACTGAAAGCTGTTAATAACTTTTTCAATCAATTTGTTTTTATCAGTGATGAGAAGTTATGGGGTAAAGAAGATTACTGGGCCACACCTTATGAATTTGTAGGTGCAGGTGCCGGTGATTGTGAAGATTTTAGTATCGCCAAATACCAAGCATTAAGAGAACTGGGCATACCAGATAAAAAGCTGCGATTAATTTACGTAAAAGCTTTAGAACTGAATCAATTCCACATGGTTGTCGCTTACTACCCTACTCCCTCCTCTGTACCTCTAATTTTAGATAACTTAAAAGGTGAAATTTCACCTGCAACACAACGAAAAGATTTACTACCGATTTACAGCTTTAATGGTAGCAAGTTGTGGCTAATGAAAAATAGAGGGCAAAGTCAAGTCGCAGGAAAAGCGTCACGTCTTAGCCTATGGAACGACCTCCGTGATCGTTCCAATAAAATAATACTACACCGCCCTAAAAATACTTATTAACGAGTGAACATCAATGACACTTTATCGACAGCTTTTACTATGGATGCTGGTTGTATTTTTCGCATTTATCAGTGCGGTCTTTGCAATCCAATTCAGTACTACAAAAGACTATCTTGTTCACCAGCAATCAACAGAGTTAACTAATGCAATAAGCTCTGTTGGTTTTGCCCTGTCTCCTTACCTTGAAAATAAAGACATGGTTGCTGCAGAATCAGTGATAAGCGCAACGTTTGACTCAAGTTTTTACAGTGAAGTTAAACTGGAGCTCTTAGATTCCGACAAGAAAATCGTTCGTCAGTATCCTCTGAAGGTTGCTGGTGTACCTAGCTGGTTCCAAAGCCTCATTAATATTGAACCGATAACGCAATCAACAACACTTGCAAGTGGTTGGATGCAACTTGCAAACCTTACAGTAACAAGTAGCCCAGCTACAGCTTACCAACAATTGTGGAAAGCTACCGTGCAGCTCATGCTAGGTTTCGTTATATGTTCAGTTTTAGGTGCAATCGTTTTATCGCTTGTTCTCAATAAAGTATTACAACCGTTAAAACAGATCCAAAATAGTGCAAAAGAGATGGCATCACAGCATTTCACATCTTCTCTTCCAATGCCTCTCACCCGCGATCTAGCTGATGTGGTTACCGCTTTTAACTCAATGAACCAACAACTTCAAAGTCACTTTGAACAGCAAGCACAAGAGGCAGACAACCTTCGTATTCGTGCTTATCAAGACCCTGTATCAGGTTTGGCTAACCGTAGTTATCTCCTATCAAAAATTAACACCTGGCTATCTCATAAACCAAGTGGCGGTATGGCGTTATTGAAAGCAGATGATATTGAAGATAGCTATACTCAATCCGGCTATGAAGCTGGTGACCAATTAGTTCAAAAAGTTTCTTCTCGCTTAAAAGAACTGTCGAATGACGATGTAACCATTGCACGTCTAAACCAATCAGAGTTTGCTTTAATATCTCCTAACGCGACCAAAGAAGAACTTATCGAAACTGGTCGAAAAATGCTTAACATGACTTCAGAACTTAATTCAGATCCATTAGGCATAGCACCATTACATGCTGCTGTCGGCATTGTGATTTGTTCAGACAATGAAACAATCTCTACATTATTAGCCAGTGCTGATAATGCGTTAAACAAAGCACGACAAGAGCCTAAAGAACCACTCGCGCTGATTGAATCTCATGAGAAGAAAGAAACGGCATCATTAGGTAAGCAACAATGGAAAGCACTGGTTGATGAAGCTATCGCCAATAAGCTTATCCACTTCACATTCCAAAAAGCGATCAATGTTGGCAATAAAATACTGCATAAAGAAGCTTTCGCTTACATTCAAAAAGACAACCAGCGCTTTAATGCCGGTCAATTTTTATCTGCGATAGAACAACTCAATGAAGGTGCTAATTTTGACCGCTACATCGTTGATGCATTATTTAGCGATATAGAGAGAAATCCAACCTCTGTTCCTATTGCGATTAACATTACACAAAGCAGTATTAACGATACGGGTTTCATTCGTTGGTTAAACAGCAAGCTCCAAAGTTCACAGCAAATTAAAGATCGTGTTTTATTCGAATTACCTGAAATTTGCTTTATTAAGCAAATTGACAATGTATCTTTACTGTGTGAAATCATTCATCAAAATGGCTTCCGCTTTGGTATTGATAATTACGGGCATAACTTTAGCTCAGCTGGTTATTTAAATCGTCTCCGCCCAAACTACGTTAAATTAGATTTTGCTTATACCTCACAACTCGATGATCAGATAAAAACGGATGTACTTCAATCTATCACACGTACGGCCAATAACCTTTCTGTCACCACAATTGCAACACGCGTAGAAACGGCTGAGCAAAAAGATAAATTAGCTGCGATGGATATCCTCGGGTTCCAAGGTTTTGTTACTGATCAATTGAATCACGAGAATTAAAATGAAAGATCCTTTACTTCAGTCACTCGTATATGTCAGCCGTTTTTATGGTCAAGCAAATTCACCAGATGCTCTCGTGGCAGATTTACCATTAACTGATGGTTTACTTTCTCCTTTTCTTCTACCTCGCGCAGCAGAAAAAGCAGGACTGCAAGCCAAAGAAACAAAAATGGAATTGAAGAGTATCTCTTCTCTTCTATTTCCTGTCATCGCTCTACTTAAAGGTGGAGACGCATGTGTCGTTTTAAGTATTGATAAAGAAAAAGGTGAAGCCGAAGTTGTCCTGCCACAAAATGAAGGTAGTGAACAATGGATCAAATTGAATGAATTAAATGCGCAATACACGGGCCGGTTATTTTTAGTCAAAAAGCGCTTCCGCTACGATGAACGCTCGCCTGAAATTTTAAAAACGCGTGATGGCCACTGGTTTTGGAGTACCTTATGGGAATCTCGTAATATTTACCGTGATGTATTGATAGCCTCAATTCTTATCAATATATTTGCCATCGCCGCTCCCCTTTTCACTCGCTTAGTGTATGACAAAATTGTACCTAATTTAGCGTTTGATTCATTATGGGTGCTAGCCATTGGTATTACGGTTATTTTTGTCTTCGATTTGATATTAAAATTGCTGAGAAGCTATTTCATCGATCTTGCTGGTAAAAAATCAGATATATTAATATCAGCAAAAATATTTAGCCGTGTCATGGGTATTCGTATGGAAGCAAAACCAGCTTCTGTTGGTGCGTTTGCTCGCCACTTACAAGAGTTTGAATCTATTCGAGAGTTCTTTACCTCGGCAACCGTATCTTCATTAATCGATTTACCTTTTGCTCTGCTATTCCTACTGATCATCTACATAATGGCAGGGCCTTTAGCATTAGTACCTTTGATTGCTGTACTCATATTAGTGGCGTATAGCTTCTTTATCCAACGCCCACTTCGAAAAAGTATTGAAGAAGGCTCACGTCTTTCTTCGCAAAAACATGCCAACCTCATCGAAAGCCTATCAGGTTTAGAAACAGTTAAAATGTTTGGCGCACAAAGCCAATTCCAATACCGTTGGGAAGAAGCTGTCGCGCATATGTCTAACTGGAGTTTAAAATCACGTCGTTTAACAGACTCTGTACAAAATACCGCAGGTTTCTTACAGCAGTTCGTTTCTGTCGCAATGATTGTGGTAGGCGTGTATTTAATTGCCAATGGCGACCTCACTATGGGTGGTTTGATAGCCTCAACCATGTTAAGTGGACGTGCGGTTGGTCCAATGGTACAACTTGCCCTGCTTTCTACCCGTTATAACCAAGCAAAATCAGCAATGACGGTCATTGAACAATTGATGGCTATGCCACTAGAGCAAGAAGACGGCAAACGTTACATTCATCGCCCTGTTATTCGCGGAAAAATTGAATTTGATAATGTATCCTTTGCTTACCCCAATGCAACACATGCCGCGCTAAAAAATATTAACCTCACCATTAATCCTGGTGAAAAAGTGGCAATTATTGGTCGTATTGGTTCTGGTAAAACAAGCTTAGAACGTTTGTTAATGGGGCTATATAGACCAACAGAAGGTTCTGTTTTAATTGATGATACTGATATTAATCAACTTCATCATATTGATATCCGTAGGAATATTGGCTGTGTTCCACAAGATATCACGTTATTCTTTGGCTCAATTCGTGACAATATTACATTGGGGCGCCCGTTAGCCAGTGATAATGAAATATTATTAGCAGCAGAGCGTGCTGGCGTGACAGCCTTTACACAACACGATGCCGCAGGTTTAGAAAAACAAATTGGTGAAGGTGGTCATGCTATTTCCGGTGGTCAACGACAAGCAATTGCGATTGCGCGTGCATTCTTATCTAACCCACCCGTTATGATTATGGATGAACCAACGAGTAGTATGGATAACCGCTCTGAAATGTATATAAAACGTCAACTGACTAATATGACCCCAGAAGAAACACTGATTTTAATCACTCATAAAACCAGTATGCTTGATATTGTTGATCGACTTATTGTTATGGAGCAAGGACGCATTGTCGCCGATGGTCCAAAAGATGCCGTGTTGAAGTCACTCCGTGAAGGTAATGTAAGCCAGCCAAAATCAGAGCAATAATAACCGTCATCTTGTTTAATTAAATCACACATCAACGCCGATATCTTAATATAATAAAAAAGATATCGGCGTTTTTATTTATTAACAATTACTTAGTTGAGATTTCCCATACCGCAATACTGCCAGAAATTTCATTACCAATAATCACTAACGGCTTTTGAGTTGGGCTGTTTTTTGCTTCCACAAATGTCATGCCTTCAGGTGCCAAATCACCCGTGATCGCTTCGCCTTCTACAACACCACGATTAATGAAATAATCGACATAATGCGCTTTACGTGGTTCTGTAATATCATAAACAACTACCCCACCCATGCGCTCTAAACCAACAAAAGCATATGTCTTGTCACCCACTTTTCCGACGGTTAACGCTTCAGGTTCAGCACCTTTAGCGTCAGAACGCGCATCACCTGCATTTTCATCTTCATCATTATTAAATGCTTTACCGTGAATTTTAGCGGTGAGTTGTCCAATCTCATCACCCGAATCAAAAATCATCTTGCCTTGACTATCTAAAATAGAAAAAGAACGTCCGCCAAAGGTATATAGCTCTTCATACTTACCATCGCCATCTTTATCACCTAACTGAGGATTAACTTTAAGACGACCTATATCCGATTCATCATTTTTTAAATAATTAAAATTATCAGCAAGCATTAATTTTTTTGCGCGAATATCATTAACAAAAGACACACAGCCCTTTTTCTTGTCAAAATCTACTCCGCCTTGTGCTTTACATGATTCCTTATCTTTCGCATCAAAGAAATATTCGCGACCATCACCTTCATTTGCAATAACGACATAGTTCTTTCCATCTACACTATAACTTGCGAGAGTGTCAGGCTGGAACATGCCATAGAGTCCGGAATAAGTCTTCATATTAATGCCGCCATCTTTATCAGATGCATCCATTTTATATTTAGACCAATCTTTGAAACCTAGGCCTTTTAAAGTGAGTTTATTTGTCGCTAAATCAACAATAGCGATACCGTTATTTTCCTGCAACGACACATAAGCAGTTTTACTGTCTTTCGATATAGCGACATATTCAGGCTCTATGTCTTGGGCGACTGTTGTTATAATTTTCGAGCCCTTAATGGTTTGACCGCTAGGATTAGAAAAAACCATCCCTTGTTTTTCTAGTTCTGATTGTCTGCCATTAAAAGAAGTAAAGTCGAGTAATTCTGCTTTATCTGCCACTTTGCCATTATTAATACTAATAATACCAATAGAGCCTTCAGGATCGGTTAAGTAATCCCCTGATGGTTCACCCTCATTGGCGACGACAACTTTGGTTTCATCCGGTGTAAATGTCACCATATCTGGTAGATAACCCACTTCGACATTCTTAATAAATGCAGGTATGTCTTTACTTATGTCATAAAAAGCAATGACGCCTTTTTCACCTGTTTTATTAGCAGCCATAGCAACAGCAGCTAATCCTGATTTTTCAGCAATCGCAATACTATTCGCATTTCCTGCTGTATATTTATTTAAATCAATCGTATAGCTAGATTTTAAATTACTACCATTAACCACCCCTTCAGATGTTCGTTTGAGTTTTTTTAAGGGGGTATTAGCAATATCAACAATTTCTACCGTCGATGTCGAACCAGATCCATTAATTGCAAATATTCGTTTTTTGTTATTCTGGTACGCAACAATTTCAGCTGCACCTTCTGGCGATTCAGCATTAAGCAATGCACGTCCAATTAAATGTATATCAAATTGACTTTCAGCCTGAGCGTTAGAAAAAGGTATAGATAAAGACGAAATCAATAGCCCAGCAAATAATGGTTTTTTCACAGTTGATCCTTAACATTAATAAAAAACCACTACACTTTGGCAAACAAAAATGAAAATTTTACTACAATGGAAGGATGTTTTTATGACGAAGAGTAAAGGTGCAATATTCTCTAACATAATACTTATACTATTAAGTCATTAATTTAGTTATTAATTTTCTGACTAGCATGTAACTTAATAAAGGAATTATCATTAATACATTGCGCTATTTCATTGATTTAACTAAAATTCACTCATCGGATGAGTTAATTTATGCGACACAAAGCACGAAAAAGTTTGTGAAGATGTAATATCTCGCTAAAATACGTGCCCCCCTACAAGTGGGTTATATCAACGAAGGTTATGCTCTATGAAAGAAAAAGTAGTCGATTTTATCAAACGTAAGCGTGAAGACTTAGCGCATCACCAGTTTGAGTTTAAAGACTGGCTATCACCAACAATCCGAGATTACTGGGTTGAGTTCTTAAACAAAGCAAACAATAGCCAAATTGCTTCATGGGTTAAAGATCATAGCTTGGTTTCTGTCGCCAATGACAATGCTATAGAAGTTGAAAAGCCAGAACCTATTGAGATGCACCCTGAAGCTCAAAAGCTAATGAATACCTTAACTGCAACATTAGGTGAAGAAATTCATGTTGGGGAATGGTTAACAGTCGAGCAGTCACGTATTAACCATTTTGCTGATGTCACTGAAGATCACCAATGGATACATACTGATCCAGAGCGCGCACAAACAGAATCACCTTTTAAAACAACTATTGCTCATGGATTTTTAACACTGTCATTATTATCAGTATTAACAGATAGTGTCGATCCTAAAGATCAAAAATTTCCTACAGCCAAAATGACCGTGAATTATGGATTAAACCAAGTGCGCTTTCCATATCCTGTAAAATCAGGCGTAAATGTGCGTGCTCGTACTAAAATTCAATCCGTCACGCCAATTAAACGCGGCTTGGAAATTGTGCAAGAAATTACAGTTGAAATTGAAGGATGTCGTCGTCCTGGCTGTGTTGCTGAATCAGTTGTTCGCCTCTATTTCTAACAAATAAGAATAATAAGTCGCAAAGCCGAACATAATGTTCGGCTTTTTTATATAAAAATTAGCCTCGGAATAACGGTCATAATATGAACTCCATAAGCAACCTAACTTTCCATTAATGGCTCTTTATCGTAAATTTTTGCATGGTATGGTGAGAAGCTATCTCTACTATCGGTATATTAAAATGAAAAAGTGGTTTAAATTTCTTCCTCTTATTCTACTTGTGGGTTACTTCATCACTTATGATGTTGTTACACAAGTTGAAAGTACAACGCCCTCTGCACAAACCAGCCAGCAATAAATTTTCATCACGATTAGAGGCATGGTTTCAGCCATGCACTCATTTCAACTTTTTTAATTATTTGCTTTTCAGGTCAGTATTCTTTAACTACGCTTTATAGGGACAGGTTAGAAAATTAACATTTATGTTATCAACCTTACCTTTCAACAATAGCTATATGTTCTGACAACCTGCAATGTTATCCTAATTTTAAGCAATAAAACGCATTAAAATTCTCTATAGAGAAACATAAATATCATTCCCAAATCATATATTCTTCCAGTTTATAATATGTGATTTGGTTTTTTTTTAACTATTACTTTTGTTACATTTAGCGATTTAAGCCAAACCTCACCTCCTTGTACAATAGAAACAGAATCTTCCTCTGCTTTACCTCAATAACGTTACCCTGTAAATTCACTATATTGTCTAGTCATTGTCAGGTCTGTTAAATGTCCGTAACAACACGTGTTTTTATTTCTCAATCAACACAACCTTGGTTTAACCTTGCTGTTGAAGACGCTATTTTCCGAAATATGCCAGCCAATCAGCAGGTTCTCTTTTTATGGCGCAATGCGGATACAGTTGTGATTGGTCGAGCTCAAAATCCATGGAAAGAATGTAACACTAGGAAAATGGAGCAGGATGAGATCACCCTCGCTCGTCGTCAAAGTGGTGGCGGTGCAGTCTTTCATGATTTGGGTAATACTAATTTCACTTTTATGGCAGGAAAACCAAAATATGATAAAAACGTCTCAACAGAGATCGTTTTATCAGCCTTAAAACAACTTGGAATAAACGCAGCAGCAACAGGTCGAAACGATCTCGTTGTATCAACAAAAGACGGTGATCGAAAGTTTTCAGGTTCTGCATATAGAGAGACAATGGATCGTGGGTTTCATCATGGCACTCTTCTTCTAAGTGCAGATCTGACACGTTTAGCTAACTATCTAAATCCTGATAAAAAGAAACTAGAGGCTAAAGGGATCACATCCGTCAGATCTCGCGTTATCAACCTAAATGAACTTCTTCCAAATATAGACCATAAAAGTGTATGTAAAGCGATTACAGCCTCTTTTTTTGCCCACTATGGTGAATGTGTAGATATTGAGTATATCTCACCAGAAAACCTGCCAGACTTACCTGGATTTAAAGAAAAATACCAACAACAAGCAAGTTGGAACTGGAACTTTGGCAATACGCCCCAGTTTATGCATTCTCTTGATGAGCGCTTTTCTTGGGGAGGCGTTGAACTTCATTTAGATGTTAAAAAAGGTCATATCATTTCTGTAAAAATGTTCACAGATAGCTTAGATCCTACACCTATTGAGCTAGTTGAAAAAACACTCTTTGGTCTTGAATATAATGCAGCCACTATAAGTAACGCCATATCAGAATTAACAGTAGAGCAGGAGCAATATAAAAACGAGCTGTTCGATATTAATACATGGCTTAAACAGGTTATTATCTAGTCATTAATAGCGGCTTTATTCTTTCATTAAATTTAGATATTTGCCGCTTATTAATTATCTTCCCAATTAACCAAGTAGCCTTGATTATATATCCCCTACTATAAGAAGGTGTATAGCTGATATTGCTAATAATAGATATATTTAAAAATAAAGAGGTAATGTGCAGCAACAACATCGCCTCTTTAATTTTTTAAATTTATCGCCTCAAAATTAACTAGTTATTGTCATCACAGCTATCACAACAAGGATTTAATATTCGTTCTTGGCAGTTAAAAGGTTCAATGTGAATAATGATATCAACCACTTCATCTAACACTTCGAGTAAATGCATTTTAAAATTTTCTGCAATCGTATGCGCTTTATCTACACTCATTTCAGGATCGACAAGTAAATGAAAATCTAACAAAATTGTACTGCCAGTACGACGACTACGAATGGCATGTACTTCTTTGATATCCCTTTCCTCTGCCGCGTATGCTTGAATTTTATTTTCAATTTCAGCGTCAGCTTTCGCTTCTGTAATTTCAAGTACCGCAGGCCATAAAATTTCAGCCGCTGCTTTTAAAATCATAGCCGTAACAATTAGCGCGGCAATTTGATCTAAATAATGCAGTTCAGGTACAAAATAATTAGCAATAACAGCAATAGCGACAGGAAGAGAGCTAAGAGCATCAGAGCGGTGGTGCCATGCATTGGCATATAATGCCCGACTATTAATTTCTTTTGCTTTCACTGCAGTCCAGCGATACAGCACTTCTTTGACGACAATTGAGGTAACTGCAGCTGCAAACGCCAGCATACCAGGATGACTATGTGATTGTTCACTAATAGACGTCAGTGATTCCCAGCCAATACCAATACCAACAAGAGCGAGTAATATACCAATAAATATATTGGTTAACGTTTCAAAACGCCCATGACCATAAGGGTGTTCTTTATCGGCAGGCGCCGTCCAATAACGCGATCCAATAAGTATTGCAGTATCTGTGACTAGATCAGAAAAACTATGTACACCATCAGCAATAAGTGCCTGACTTCCCGTCATTTTACCAATAGTAATTTTGATAAATGCGAGGCTAATATTGGCGATCGATCCTATCCATGTAACTTTTTGTATAACTTTTACTGCTGTTTTAGGCATAATTAACCAATTAAGTAACTATTATAAACCAACACATAATAGCGAATTTTGTTCATGAATGAGACAAATTTTCTTTAATCATACTAAGTTAAACACTCAATTGTTCACTTACTTTGATTTAGATAATGACAATTAATCAGCGTAAAAATAAATTAAGTATTAGTTATCAATTGATTCTCTTAAAGTATTGTTTTCACTATACCTAATTAACAAAATTATACATGTAACACACCGAATAATTCGCCTACCAACATTCCATAAACATATATTTTGACAAATAACAACCTATTCATCATGCCTTTTTGAAATATTAATGAAACTATTCTTTGTTATATTTTATAAATCATATGATAAAAAATGTTGATAAAAGTAATAATTACCTTAAATATCATTTCAGATCACACTATCTATAAAAAATTTCAGGACTATATTTCATAATTTAGTTTTTTGTACATAATGAACATGTGAGTCAATATTTTATATTGATCAACATAAAGGACGTTTTATGAGAAATCTGGCAGATTTTATATATCAAATGGAAAGTGAATTGCAAAATTTCACTACTTGGGTACACGATTCAAGAGGACACTATAAAAAACTGCATATTTCTGATATTGATTGCAAAAATATAAGCTTAAGTGATTTTTTAGAAAATCAACTTAATGTTATTGTTGAAATTATCACAGACGATGGCACCAATTGCGCCTATTTACTGTTACCTGAAATCAACGTTGCAACCACTATCAACTTCGATAACGGAGATGTTATCTCTATTATCGATGCAAAAGCAGCATAAACACAGAAACACAGAAACACAGAAACACAGAAACACAGAAACACAGAAACACAGAAACACAGAAACACAGAAACACAGAAACAAATTAAACACGAACGATTAAGAAATACTACGGCTAGGCTTTCTTATTATTCACTCTAAAAAACAGATCATTTGATCTGTTTTTTTTTACCTGAACATTTTGCATCTTATTGTAAGAAGATTATTACATCTATATTCTTTTACCAAATTATTTATTGCGTTATTTGAGATTGGTCTCATCTTATCCATTAATTAGAATTTTCAGCATTTACAACTTTAAATAGATAAATTCTTAGCATTAATATCATCAATAACTTTCATTTCTCCCGTAGCACACGCTTGCATCCCATCATCCCATCCCATATTAAAGCGAGAGTCTGAACCATCTAATGTAGAGTCTTTCTTAAAACCAGCATTCGAATGACCTCTCTGAGCCAATACAGACTTGCAACCTTGGTTATAACCATAATAATAAATGCTATCGTGTTGAACATTACTGACATACTGTTCAGGTAAGAAACGTACTCCGTTATTAGCAGTATGAGTACAACCGAGCATCATAAGTGCGACAAATACTACAGTGATATTATTTTTCATTGAACGTCTCCTGTTAGATAATACTTCAGCAAATCAAGTTTGGCTCACTATCCAATAAATTGTTAATCGATTGTTGGTATTTTCACATGTCACATCACATTTAACGCAAAAAAAAAGCTGCCCTTAAGACTCGCTTAAGGACAGCTTTACAACTCTACATTTTCCGATTAAGGCTCTTCAGCTATTGGTTTCGGTTGGTAATGTTCAGGTTTTAAGCCTAAATACTCTGGTAATAATGTACCGACAGAGATTGAAGACCAAGTACCCGTTAAGATACCGATAAACATCGCAATAGAAAATCCTTGTAGTGACGAACCGCCTAATAACCATAGTGAGCTTATAGTCATTAATGTGGTACCAGATGTCACCATAGTACGAGAGAACGTAGCAACAATCGCTTCGTTGTTTGTCGTTTCAATATCTTGCTTAGGTTTCGCAATCAATAATTCACGAATGCGGTCAGCAATAACAATTGAGTCATTTAGCGAGTAACCTAGGATCGCTAGGATCGCAGCAAGTACTGTTAAATTAAATTCCATTTGCGTCATAGCAAAGAAACCAACAGCAAGAATAACGTCGTGTAATAACGCTAGTAATGCACCTGCAGCAAGACGCCATTCAAAACGGTAACTTAGATAACCTAAAATACATAGCATTGTTACTAATAGCGCTAAACCACCTTGCTCGGCCAACTCAGCACCAACTTGGGGACCAACAATACTGGTATTTAACACCTGTATATTGGCATGGAGCGGCGCAAGAACTTTTGTAATTTCTGGATAGTCAACACCTTTAGCTGGCGCTGCATAACGTAAAATCCAACGGCCCGGTTCATCTGCAGCAATAACAACAACATCTTGATTAAAGCCTGCATCCATTAATGGCTCAATTTCACTGTTTGTGATTTGGCTGTCCATTTGAATTTCACTAACAACACCGCCAGTAAAATCTAAACCCCAGTTAAGACCTCTTACACAAATAAAAGTAATAGAGATAACCATTAAGGCGATAGAGACAATACCTGTCATGTAACGCAATTTGGTTAAGTTTTTAATAATCCAATTTTTCATTGCGTTAAACCCTTACATTTCGACGCGAATCACGACCCCAAACCAAGTTAATAATGGCTCGAGAAGCGAAAATACCAGTAAACATACTTGTTAATAGACCAAGACCTAACGTCAATGCGAAGCCTTGAATTGGACCATTACCAATAGAGTAAAGCACAACAGCTGTGATCATTGTTGTGAAGTTAGCATCGAAAATAGTACCAAATGCACTGCTAAAACCACGGTCAATGGCTTGAGCCATGCTTCGACCATCACGGATCATATCGCGAATACGTTCAAATATAAGTACGTTGGTATCTACCGCCATACCGACGGTTAACACTAAACCAGCGATACCAGGTAAAGTTAATACCGCACCTGGAATCAACGCCAATAGACCAAATAGCATGATCATATTTGTAATAAGTGCAATGTTAGCAACCCAACCAAGACGACGGTACCACACAGCCATAAATAGCAGTGTTACACCCATACCTAGAGCAAGTGCAGCGAAACCATTTTTGATGTTTTCAGCACCCAATGTTGGACCAATAGTACGCTCTTCAACAATTGTTACAGGCGCAGTAAGCGAACCTGCACGTAGAAGTAAAGCAAGTTGCTGTGCATCTTCTAGCGAACCTGCCCCCGTAATACGGAAGCGACTACCTAATTGTGTTTGAATCGTTGCAACACTGATGATCTTATTAGTTTGTACCGTCTGACCTTGGGCATTACGGCTATATTCACTGTAAGACGTCGCCATTGGTTTACCCACATTCATACGTGAGAAATCAGACATGATCTTACCGCCAGCACTGTCCAGCGTAATATTTACTTCAGGCGTACCGTTTTCACCGAAACTTGCACGCGCATCAACAATGTGATCACCTGTAAGTACAGGCTTACGGCTAACACGAATAGGATTACCATTCTTATCAGGTAGAATCATTGTGCTACCTGTGCCTTCTTCTTTCACAGCATAGAAAGCAAGACTTGCTGTTGCACCAATAACATTTTTCGCTGCCGCTGGATCTTGAACACCAGGAAGTTCAATACGAATACGGTTTTCACCTTGACGCTGAACAGATGCTTCCGTGATACCAAGCTCTTCAATACGACTACGCATTGTTTGTAAGTTCTGCTGAACGGTTAGGTTACGCAAATCTGTTTTCTCTTTCTCACTAATTGTAAGAAGAAGATTATCAGCAGAACCATTGGTAGCTTGCCATTGTGGGTACTGTTCCCGAATAAACTGGCGAACCTTATTATTTGCCGCCTCACTAGGCAAACGAACAATAACTTCATCCATACCTTTTAATTCAGCACGACCGCCACGAATATCTTCCTTACGGAAATTAACGCGTAAGTCATCTATTAATTGCTGAGCATGGTTTTTGTAAACTTGCTTAACATCAACATCTAAAAGAAATTGAACACCACCGCGAAGGTCAAGACCTAGCTTAATTGGTTCAAAGCCCATGTCTTGTAGCCACATTGGAGCTGCTGGTTCTAATGCTAGCGTTAAACGTTTTTCACTTTTCAACAGTGTATCTAACGCCGCTTTAGTATCCGTCTGCTGTTTAGTGTTATCTAATACAACAATTGTTTTATCAGGCTTTTGTTCAATTTTTAGCGGTACAATATCATGTTCTTTTAACACCTTTTGAATTTCAAAAGGTGTCGGCATTGGACCGCCTTTATTGCTGATTTGTACAGCTTCATTGTCGCCATACCACGTTGGAATAGCACTTAATAACATTATTAAAACTGTCACAATTAACACAACATATTTCCATGCTGCGTAATGATTCAGAATCTGTTTAGTATTCTTTTTTCTCATTATATTTAGCCATGTACCTTGCAACAGACAGCCTGTCGCAGTCGATAGAACACCTATAATTATACCTTTATCACAAGAGTTTGTTAAAGATACTCATAAATATGACCACTTTTAAAGGATCAATATAATTACAGATACGATAAATAGAACTTAATAATCAGACAATTATTAATATATTTTGAAAGGCTATTACTATTAGCTGAATCGTAATTTTCAACTAATAAATAATATTTTAGACAACTTGTAGTTGTTCGCCATATTGAGAGTAGATCAGATTTGTATCTTTCCAACCTGAAATACGTGATGAAGATGATTTAATTTTGAGTATCCACTCAACCGTTGGTGACAGAGGCTCTTGATAACCGAGGGTAAGTGGTACAGCAACAAGGATAGGAAGCTCAAATGCTAATCGATATTCAGGCGAGACTTCTTCAGGGTTAAGATGAAGCGCATTTAATAAACGGCTCGATGTCCCTAAAGCAATATTGTAATCGCTAAATTCAATACGATGTTGCTTATTCTTATCACTGCTTTTATTTGGCTTAGAAATTGGGAAATTCCAGACAAATTTTGAATTATTAACAGAAACAGGTAAACCAATACTGTTATTGCTTTGTATTAATTGGTGTTCATTACCAGAAGAATGTTTAACCATTTGATTTTCATTACAATTAAGTGGTGCAACATCCGCATTAAGATTGACAGAGTGCGATTGCACAACCATTTCATTGCATTGATTAACTGTATTATGCACGACATACTGTTGAACATTTTCGTTGATATGTGTAGATGCCGAAGCTAATGACGCAGCCCCTAAGCAAATACTTAATATCAAAAAACGAACAAAGGTCAGAAACATAATACCTAAAAATAGTGAACAAAAATAAGGTCATTGCAATGATAAGCGTCGATACTCATGGTGACAAGGAAATTATTCACAAAATCTTGTTATATTTTAATTTCTAGCGCTAAAATCAAATAGTTTCCTTCTTTGTTACTGATACTAATAAGTATTAAATAACAATAAGATATGGATATTTATTGAAAAGCACGTATTAAAAAACCGCAAAGCAAACTCTACGGCTATAAATTTTTATGCTGTTAATAACGCTTATAATCCGATAAAAATACCAGCAAGCGCCGCACTCATTAAGTTAGCTAATGTTGCCGCTAAAACGGCTTTAATACCTAATTTTGCAACATCACCACGACGCTCAGGTGCCATAACACCAATTGAACCAATTTGAATAGCAATAGAACCAATATTCGCAAAACCACATAATGCGAAAGTGATGATCACTTGGGTATGTTCAGATAACGTTTGTTTAACCGCTGCGAAGTCCATAAAGGCAACAAATTCATTTAGAATTAGCTTCTCACCAATAAAAGTACCTGCTTTCATCATTTCTGTCGCCGGTACACCGATAACAAAAGCAAGTGGCGAGAAAATATATCCCAAAATAGCTTGCATAGTTAGTGGCGTTGTAGCGAACCAATGCGATACCGAATCAAGACCAATCGTTGCCGTAATGCTTGCTAACCAATGCCCTACCCCTTCAAGGCCAGCATTCGCCATTGCGATCACACTAACAAAAGCAATAAGCATAGTACCAATCGCAACAGCTACTTTCATACCGTTCATTGCACCAGCAGCTAATGCATCAATAGCATTACTGTGCTCACTTTTTGCCATTTCGACCTCAGTTTGTTCCATTGGTGTTTCTTGTTCTGGTACAAGAATTTTAGCCATTAGTAAACCACCGGGTGCCGCCATAAAACTTGCTGCAATCAGATACTTAAGTTCAACACCTAATCCTGCATAGCCACCTAATACAGAACCCGCAACTGACGCCATACCACATGTCATTACCACGAAAAGTTCAGAGCGTGTCATTTTTGCAAGGAATGGACGAATAAGAAGAGGAGACTCACCTTGAGAAAGGAAGATATTACCTGTCGCAACCAAAGACTCTGCGCGACTGGTGCCTAATAGTTTTTGGATACCACCACCTAAAACTTTAATTACCCATTGCATAATACCGAAGTAATAAAGGAGAGAAATTAAAGCACTGATGAATATAACAAGAGGAAGAACACGAATAGCAAAAACAAAACCGCTTTTTTGGATATTAGCTAAATCACCGAAGACGAAATTGATACCAACATCAGCGAAACTAAGAAGACCAGCTACACCGTCACTCATTGCACCTAGCATCTTCTGACCAATGGGCACATATAGTACAAGAGCGGCAAAGCTCGCTTGTAAGAATAAAGCACCGCCAACGGTTCTCCAATTGATCGCCTTTCTATTATCAGAAAGCGCCACTGCGCATAGAACCAGTACTACGATACCAGCTAATGTAATTAACAACTGCATTATTTCGTCCTGCTGTTTTTTAAATGGGTGTCGAATAATGAAGGTATTGCTGTTTGCTGCCATTGAGTAACAATTACTTTTGGGGAAAAAGTAAAAAAGGTAGGATTAACGTAATACAACGCTAAAAATATGAATGTGTTCGCCCAATAATACAACATACGAGTCACCTAAATTAACAAGCTACAAATAACGCCGGTCCAACTCCGTGGGTCGTTCACTTATCCCTGGTGACAGCTTGTAAAATAAGGTGGCTGAACTTAACTGTTCTGACCGAGGCGAGAGTATATAGAGATCTTGCTCACAATAACAATATCATTTTTCATAATTAGCATACTTCAAGGCCAAGTGAATACTATATAAGCAAATAATACCTTATATAAATCCTTTAACGCATAACTGTTGATTTATCGTACAGCGCACTCAATTGATAACAAAAAAGCCGAACACGATAAATGTTCGGCTTTTGGGAATATATTATTAGTGAGCAATGTTTACTTTGTAAGTGCTTCATTTAGCCATTGGTCGAAATGCGATTTCGGCATTGCGCCATTTAGCATATCAACCATCTTGCCTTCTTTAAACACCATGATTGTTGGAATACTACGGATACGATATTGAGCAGCGAGTGCTTGTTGTGCTTCAGTATCAATCTTCACACAACGTATTTGGCCATCACGCTCTTGAGATACGTCTGAAAATACAGGAGCAAATCCTACGCATGGATTACACCACGGTGCCCAGAAATCAACAACGACAGGCTTATCACTTTCTAATAGTGTAGAGAAATTATCGCTAGTACCTTCAATTGGCATGCCGTCGAATAATTTTTCCTTACATGAGCCGCAGCTTGCTTCATCATTTACGCGCTCAGAAGGTAAACGGTTCAGTGCTTTACAGTGTGGACAGCGTGTTGTGATTGTAGTCATTGTTATCATCCATCTTTAAACTTTATCTGTATTTACTGTAACGCTTACAGACAAAAAAGCAATATGATTCAACTTATTAGAGCAATAGCCTAAAACTATCAAAAGCCGAATGTCTCAAAAAAGATTGATAAAAAACTATTATATCGAACGCATACAAATGGGATGCAAACATCGCATCCCATTCAGTGTCACTTATTATTAGTTAATTATGATTACACTGCTTATTCTGGAACTCCCACAACTACAGTGACAATGTCACAATACGATTAGCGTTAATAACTTAACTGGTAATTAATGCAATAACCCTAACTCACGGGCTTCGGCAATGGTAAGCCCGCTCGCTTGAATATCACGGAGAAGCTCTATACGTCGTCTTGCTGCCGCTTGTTGTTTTTTACTCTCAGCAATATTGGTTGCCGACTCATCCTTGTGATCCCACTTAGATGATACGGAAGAAATTTCTGAAAAATCGATAGAGTTAATAGACACAACAACCTCCTAAAGTAACCTGTGTCATTATGATTTACTTAGTATCAGAGGTAATTAGAGGAGTTAAGCTGATAAATTTAACTTTGTGATCAAATCGATGTTCATGTAATAAAATTACAAAAACAACTGAAAAGGACTAGTCAATAACGAATAACAAGCGTAGTAATAGAAGTTCTTGGCAAATAAAAAACGTTTAATATTTAGACATATTTGACCCAAGCTATTTATATATAAGCTTTAATTAATAAGGCATGAATATAACAACATTTTGTGTATATCTATTTATCAATAAAATGCGTCAACATTTTTGATTTAAGCTTATGATAAAAAAAATAACTGTTTTCTGTCAGTATGTTATGTCGCACTTTACACACTCACATTTAGTAATTTAACATTACATTATTCATACTATAGTTATGAGTATAAAAAGCGTAGCGTAATAAAAAAATTTAAAGGTTTTTATTATGAATACTCAATTATCTGAACTTGCACAACCTGGTGCTATTTCTAACCCTAATACTTTCGCTGAATACCTCACCTTTATTTTCAAAGAAAATATTGAAAATGATGACGTAACAAAAATCTTTGCCAAAATTCAAATTATTGAAAAATCCATCGCGCAAAAAGATCCTTCAGCTAACCTTTCTTTAACCATTGGTATTTCAAATAAAGGTTGGCCTACCGTTTTTCCTGATGTTCAAGCGCCATCTTTATTGCATGATTTCATTGCTATGACTGACGGCGAACGTAGTTTCCCAAGTACACCGGGAGATATTTTCATCATGATAAAATCTGAACGTATGGATATTAATTTTCAAGCTGCGAAATACATTGCCGCAGCGCTTCAACCTGTCGCTAATTTAATTGAAGATATTCAAGGCTTTAAATATCTAGACAACCGCGACATGATCGACTTTGTTGATGGAACTGAAAACCCAAAAAATGAAGCTCGTTTTAATGCCGTATTAGTTGATAATGACCGTGATATCCATCAAGGCGGGACTTACTTAACCGTACAACGCTATGTAGATCGTCAAGGCTTATGGGATAAACAAACCACAGAATACCAAGAGCAAGTTATTGGTCGTACCAAGCTTGATGATATTGAACTTGATGATGATCAAAAACCCGCTTGGGCGCACAATAATAAGAGTAAAGTTATTATTGATGACCAAGAAATTAAAATGCTACGTCAGAACCGTCCATTTGGTAATGCTATGGAACATGGCACTATGTTTGTCGGGTTTGCCGCCTCACCTGAAATTCTAGATATCTCATTGAAGCAAATGATTTATGCTGATGAAAATGGTAACTACGATCGCTTACTGGATTTTGTGGAAGCAAAAACAGGTACTCACTACTTTGTACCTTCACAAACACTAATGAATACTTTCGCCGGTTAATCTATCGCCTCAGCAATGTGCCTACAAATGAAAATTTGTGGGCATTTTTTTATTAAAAATCATAAAGAAATAAAAATGTAATTTATTTTTAACTTAACCAATTGAAAAATAACAAATACATTTTATTTTACAGAATATTTTCTTGATTCCTCACACGTTCTGTTGTCCCCTATACACTTAATAATTAATTCTATCTTTTTATTTATATATACGAAGAGTATTTCTGGGGGCAAGAATGCGCAAAACCCTTTTAACCCGAGTATCACTAGCAAGTCTTATTGCTACCGTTGCGGGTTGTTCATCAACACCACCGCCGCCAGCTCCAAAAGTTGAAAAAAGTTTCAAAACGATAGCTAGCCAATTTATGACTTCTGATGCAACACGTAGCCAAGGTACAGTTGTTGATAAAGGTATGTTTTACCCTAAAGAAACCTTCTCTCTAAGTTATCGTTACTGCTCTGCAAGTGCCGAACAAGCGAAACAAGATATTGATCAGTTTTATCAATTAGCAAAAAAAACATGTAAAGCTAACTCTGGCACCATGATCAACCAAGATACTGATGCCTGGTGTGTGAGTCACCCTAATACGCCTGATGAAACACCTATTTTCTCAGCACGAATTACGTCAACAGATCTATGGGCTGATGTTTGTCCTACAGGGCCATTTGTTACAATGCGTGTCATTGAAAATAAAGACGTCAATGAAGCCGCTTGGATTGATGGCGCTAAACTTCTTGGTTATCAACCCTATTCTGTACATAGAAAAATTGTCCCATCAAACCAATCTCAAGCAGCACTGTTTAATGAGAAAGAAACACCTGCACCGGAACAAGAACCTTGGACTGAAGAAACCGGCTTTATTGCGACACACGTAGGTGAAACTGTGTGTATGTATAAGAAGACCAAAGACGAAGCTTATGGTGTGACCTACAAAGGTAAAATCCAAAGTGTAAATGACAACCGCGTTAGTGTATTAGCGACTGAAAAGTTAAAAGGCGATATTCGTATTGCACCTGAAATTGATCCACTACCTTGGTATAAAGAAGCGGTAATTGAAGCAGATGCACGTTCTTGGTTTATTTGTCAGTAAATAGTATTACTCTCTTTAAAAAATAACAAAGCCCAGCATAATCTCATCGTTATGCTGGGCTCTTTATTTATCTTACGCATGAATAGCATAAAATCATTAACTGTAAGTCTCAAAAAAGTCTAACGTATCGTCTAATGCCTGATTACGTAAGCAATCTTTTTCCATTAACAATTCATGTCGAGCATGTGGGATCACTTTCATTTCACACACTGCACATTTTGCGTAAAAAAGATGATGAGAATTATTATCTACAACGGTATCGTCGCCTGCCTGCAACAATAAAATGGGCGTATGGATATGTCCCACATCCCGAATACAGCTTTTCGCGGCAGCTAATGCTTGCCATACCCATCGTGCACTAGGACCACCAACACGCAGTTCTGGGTGGCACTGATACAAATGCTTCGCCCAAACGTAACGTATTTGACTTTGGCATTGATCATTTTTTTCAAAAGGTGCTTCGTGATACGGCTTATATCCAAACACATAAGACGGCTGTGTTTGATAATGCTCGATAATTTTAGCGATTGAAGATGCGACTAATTTAAGGGGGACAGGAAGATTGATACCAAACATAGGTGCATTAAGAACAACCGCATTAAAATGAGTCTGATAATGCTCTAAATATAAGGTTGCTACCGCACCACCCATTGAATGAGCTAATAAAAACCGTTGTCTGTATGTTTGTTTTCCAACGACATTTGTAATAAATGAATGAAGATCTGACACATAATCATCAAAACAAATTACATGTCCAAGTTCACTATCGTTAGTTAATCGTCCTGATGCGCCTTGACCGCGATGATCGTAGGCATACACGTCATAACCTTTACGAGATAACTCATAACATAACTCCTGATATTTCCAGAAGCTCTCATTACGCCCATTAACAATGACCACACAACGTTCATTTTGAGGATGTCGAATACTTATCCATCGGATCGGTATTCCATCAACACCTTTAAATTCGCCTTGCTCCCTCTTCTGCCACATATAATGGACTTCACTCACCATTAATTGTGTAAAAACCGACTCCTTGGTAACAAAATCCCTCTCACAATTTTGTTTAACCATGACAACTTCTTATAATTATTATACAAACTTACATAAATCGCTGACTTCTTCTCCCACTAAATGGGATGCATTACAATGAGGTTCATCAATATCAATATAACGACCCACAGTGTTTAAAAAATACTTACCTGATTGATAACCAAGCCTATAATCTTCTTCTAAAGATGGCATATCACTACCAATCATTTTTGATTTTAGTGCTTTTTGCGGATGAATCTCATAAATAGTAACATCATCAGGTGGATTACTAAGAAACTCTTGTGTTTTTCTATAGTTATCTTCGTGCTCTAACAACATCTCAATCATACCTGCGGCTTTTGATTGGCCTAACGCACGACGAATATTACTCATCCAACAATGATCAAATGATGTATCAATAGGCACAGTGCGGATCACCACAATATGACGATAACCGCGCTCATAAGCTTCTTGAACAGGAATGGGGGCAGATAAGCCACCATCAACCCAATATTCATTTTGTGAGTAAATGGGTTGTCGATTTAAAACAGGGATCGCGCATGAAGCTTTTAATGCCAAAGACCAATTATCCGTATTTAAATTAAAATACGCCGCTTGATGACTCACCGTATTACTTGCTGATGCGAGTACAGTTCGATTACGCATATTCTGTCGGCCTTGATGCCAATCAAGCTCAAAACGTGTCTGGGTTTGCTGCATTAACCAATCAAGATCAAGCCCTTCACGACCAAACAAAAAACGATATACGTCAAAGAAATGGTGATTCGTTGTTGCTTCTGTGATCACCTTAAAAGCATGTTTCTTTTGACCACAGATATAAGACGCTAAATTAAGCGATCCTGCAGACGTACCAATCATTAGTGAGAACGGATTAAAATCCTGATCTAAAAATGAATCCAATACCCCTGCGGTGAAAATCCCTCTTTGGCCTCCACCTTCCGTGACAAGTGCTATCTTAGATACGTCCTGAGGCTTATGGGACAATGCGTCATAATTTTGTACCGCATAAGATACATGCTTACCTGTCATGTTACTCTCTCAAGATTACTGCATACTTTGATGCATATTCATCATACAAATATCGCAAGGCATACTATCAAATAGGGGTCTAATGTCTAATAAAAAACGATCAATATTTGATTGTAAAAATATACGCTCTAATTTCTAAACATTAACAGCTTGAACTTTAGGTTTTATGTGATTATACAAGTTAATATTATCAGAGAATATTTAACTCGTTATTCAACATTACCTCATATAAGGCTTAAATAACGCATGAACATTCACTCTTGCTTTAAGCTTGGCTGCCAACAAATATAAACCACCCAATTTACGGTGTAAAAAAATAGCATCTGCGGGCGGTGTATGCCAATAACCACTATTCATACTCAAGGCACTACCGGCATCGCGAATGCGTTTCCCCATCTCTGTTGCACCAAAATCATACACACCATCAAAGGCTAATGGCTCACAAGCTTCTACACACAAATTCACGACTGCTTGTTGTGCAACATCTTCAATGTGCTGATGGAAAAAGCCTATTTGTTTTAACGCGTTAAGCATAGATCCCCGATCATTTTTCACCGCACCAGTCATCAATTGGCGATAGCCTTCAGAGACGTGCTCGGGATATTCACGCGTGGCGCCGAAATCAAGCAAGATAAACTGATTCGTTGTGAGGTTATAACGATAGTTAGCAAAATTCGGGTCGGTTTGCACCAATCGAAATTCAAACACTTCTTTGAACAATAAGGTAAAGGCTAATGCCATCACCTCATCACGTACCGCTTGGGGTTGCTTAGCCAGTTGCTCTATTTCTATGCCTTCGACAAAACTCATCGCAAGGATCGTTTCACATGTTAAATCATCGTATATATCAGGGATCAAAAAGCGGGCATCATCAGAAAGTAACTGGCGAAACTGTTTAAGATATTGTGCTTCTTGCTGATAATTAGCTTCGGCATGTAACTGTTTTTTCGCCTCGTCTAATAACTCTGACACATCAATAGACTTAGGGATCAATCCTGATACATTTAGTAAGGTTGAAACATTATGTACATCGCTATCAATACTTTCTCCAATACCTGGATACTGTATCTTTAAAGCAATATCTCGACCGTCTTTGGTTTTTGCTCTATGAACTTGTCCTATTGATGCTGCAGCAACAGGGTAAAACGAAAACTGAGCAAATTTGTCTTGCCAATCTTCCCCCCAGTTAGCAATGAGCACATGATTCAATTGGCTAATAGGCATAGGTTTAGCATCAGCTTGCAAACGAGATAGCAGTTCAGTTAATTCTTTCGGGAGTAAATCACCAGCATCCATCGATAAAAGTTGACCTACTTTCATCGCAGCACCACGTAACTGTGCTAATTGATCAGCCACACGTTGAGCATTTTTCGGCGTTAAGAGCAACTCACTGGCTTTAGGACGATGTCCTGACGCTAACTGTTTCACCCCTTCAGCAACCATGCCCGTTGCGACTCTTGACGCCAGTGAGCCTAATTTCGATAGTCGTGATAATCGCCCTTTAGGCACTTTTGAATACTGATGTGGATCTTTCATGCTTAAACCTTATCTTACGATGATGTGTAACAACGTCATTACTGGCGATTAAACACGCCTTTTCTTTATAGTGAATTAATATGGCGTAAATAATACTCGGCTTGCTCTACAATAACAGATTGCTCATTATCATCTAATTTATCCCAATGAATAAATAGCATACCTACACGAGGATTGTTTGCTAATAACCCTCTATGTTTATCCATAAAACGCCAATATAAACTATTAAATGGACAAGCATTCAGCCCTGTTTTCTTTTTAACCTCATACTGGCATGATGAGCAATAATCGCTCATTTTATTAATGTATGCCCCACTTGAAGCATAAGGCTTTGTTGCAACCACACCACCATCTGCAAACAGCGCCATACCTAGCGTGTTGGGCTTTTCTACCCACTCAACCGCATCAATATAAATACCTAAATACCACTGTTCGACTTCACTCGGCGCAATCCCCGTTAATAAACAAAAATTACCCGTGACCATTAAACGCTGAATATGATGAGCGTAGCTATAATCAAGCGACTGTTTAATCGCATGACGCATACACTGCATATTGGTTTTTGCATCCCAGAAAAAATCAGGTAACGAAGCGCTAGCTTCTAGCGTATTCTCTTTTCCGTAATGGGGCATATTGACCCAATAAATAGCACGAATAAATTCACGCCAGCCTAGTATCTGGCGAACAAACCCTTCAACTTGGGCAATATCAATTTTTGAATCTGGCTGAGAGTAAGCATCAATAGCCGCTTGGATCACTTGCATGGGATGCAACATTTTCGCATTCAAAGCAAAAGATAAACGAGAATGGTATAAGCTCCATGCCGACTCACTTTTGGTGGTCATTGCATCTTGAAAGCGTCCAAAAAAAGGCAATAAATCACGGCAAAAATAACTCAGTAGCGCTAGTGATTGTTTACGGTTTGTTGGCCAAAGTAGCTGCTCACAAGATTGACCGATTGTGTTGATATCGTGTTTTTCGAGTCGTTTAGAAATAACACTAACATCATTACTAAACATTAACGGTTGAGGAATCGCTTCAATATCAACAGCCTTTAATTTATTTCGATTTGCGCCATCATAATTCCATTTACCACCTTGAGGCTTTCCTTCAACCATTAATACATCAAATCGTTTCCGCATAGCGCGATAAAAATGCTCCATACGGTGATGTTTGTTTGGTGTTATATACTGCTCAAGTTCGGCCAATGTCAGTAAGAAATGCTCGCTATCACATGCTTGAACGGTTACATCAGGAATCTTTAATGTTGCTAACTGTTGCGATAATCGGTATTCGTCTGGTTGTTGATATTCAAATGCTTGGCAATGATATTGCTGACAAAGTGAAATAATTAAATCAGGTAAATCATGATAGGTATGAGTATCGTCTAATGTTAAATGTAAAACCTCATGTCCTGCTTGTTGTAGCGCAATCGCGAAATTTTCCATCGCAGCAAAAAATGCACAGATCTTTTGATGGTGGTGAGTAACATAGTTGGTTTCTTGCTTTAGCTCTGCAATAACATACAGCACATGTTCATTGGGTTGTTGATACCAATGATGACTCGCATTGAGTTGATCGCCTAAAATAAAACGAAGAGTTGTATAGCGCGATTGCATGATTATCCTCTACCACTCATTGGCCAATCATCAATATTTACGCTGTCTAAGGCGTTAAGGTTTTCATCCCCTCGCCAATGGCGAATAAAATGCTGATTAGGATCAAATATTCGTGTTTGTTTTTCTAAGTCAAACCAACGTTTTTCACGACTGTCTGTTCCCACCCCTGCAATATATTGCCAATTGCCCCAGTTTGCCGCGACATCATGATCAATCAGCTGTTGTTCAAAATAAGCTGCACCGTAGCGCCAATCAACGGATAGCTCATTAACCAAACAACTTGCAACTATTTGGCGCCCACGATTAGACATATAGCCCGTTTGGTTTAACTGTTTCATAAACGCATTAACAATAGGATATGGTGTTGAGCCCTCACACCATTGTTTAAAACGAGTTGGATAAAAACTGCTTAATAAACGTTTATTTTGCACGCCACTGAAACGATACAGATCTCGCCCAACAGCATGCGCATGCCATTGAAAAAACTCACGCCATAACAACTCAAAGAAGATCCAGTAGGTTGATGAATTTTTCTCTTTGTATTTTTCATAATCTAGCAAGGTAGCCATAATCATTTTGGCGGATAGTGCACCACACGCTAACCACGGTGAAAATTTGGTTGAGTTATCCCAACCCTCTATGGCATTACGCGTCTCTTTATAACTAGACGGTAAACGAGAAGAAAAGTATTGCTGTAAATGCATCATTGCTGCATTTTCACCACCATGCCACTCCACCTGATCATTATCTAAAATGGGAACATTTCGAATATCTAAATATCCAGAACAATATACATTGGGTTGTGGCGGTAAATAATCAGGCACAGGTAGGGACGAAAAAACAGTGACGCTTTGCTCTATCTGTTTACGAAATTTTGAAAATCTATTTGGCATATCTGAAAGAGGAAACGGCAGTTGATTTTGTGAATACAACGTATGCGTATCAACTTCTACAAATTGAAAATGGGGGTAACATTGTTTTAGGTAATGCCATTGCTGTTGTTCATACCAGCCGCAGTGACGACTCCGATAGATAAGGTTAATACCGTATTGTTCTATTAATTTAGGCATAAAAACCATAGGATCGGCTTGCATCACTAATAAACGCTGACCCAATGTGGCTAAATTAGATTGCAGTGCTTGTAGCGATTGCAGCAGGAAGCGATGGCGAATGGCTCCCACCGAGACAAGTTGATAACGATTAAATTGCTGCTTTTGTGGCTCCATAAAATAAATACACAGCAAGTTGTCACAATACTCGTAAGCTTGATGAAGTATAGGGTTATCGTGTAAACGTAGATCATTGGTAAACCAATAAAGAGCTTTTACCGCCATAAATTATATGCCTTATTTTTTATCGACTCTTCATTTACGATACGAATAGGCATAACGATCGATTTTTATTCTTGCTGTCAAGAAATTTAGGCAATAAAAAAGCCAGTATTATTAACAAGAAAGGTAATAATACTGGCTGAAAATGTAATTAGTCGTTAATCAAATTCTGGCTGATTACGGTTTTTAAAATTCACCAATAATCCCATCACCAGTACCACAACCGTCACTATTAAAATAGACTGGAATACGTGGTGATATTGCGCAGCAGAAGTAATTAAATCAATGGCATCACCTTTTGGTGTATTGGTTGATGTTAACTCAGCAATGTTTGCTGCTAAATAGTTTGCTACCGAACCACCCATTAACATGTAAATACCCGCAACCGTACCTGTTGCTCCTTGCGGATTCATACGCGTAATTGCAGCTAACGCGACAGGGTCAATAAATAGCTCAGCAATACCAATGAAAAACAAACCAATAAATAGCCATAGGAATGTTGTATGACCTGTTGCCATTGCTAACTTAGAAGACAACGTAATCAAACTAAAGCCCGCAGTTAAGAGAAACAAACCCATGTTTAATTTAGTTAATGTACGAACAGAGATCTGACGTGTCGATAATACTTTCCACAACCATGTCACCGCAGCACCACCCACAATAACGGCTACAGGATTCACCGATTGGAAGAAAGCTGTTGGAATATGGTAACCAAAAATATCAGTATCAATATTACGCTCGATGAATAAGCTGATTGAACTGCCACCTTGCTGATCAAATGCCCAAAACACCATACCAAAAATCATAAAGTACATAATTGAGTGAAGTTTCTTGCGATCTTCAGCATCACTCTTACGGTATAAACGCAGCATTTGTAGTGCTGAAAATGCAAGGATCACGGCAAGAATGTAACCGGCTAATAAATCTTTAAGTACAAATACAAGACCTATCGCGGCAGCAACGACACCGAGAATGATTAAGAACCAGTGACTAATACCTGCTGTTTTTTGTGTTAACGCCGCTTTATTGGCTTTTTGTACATGGGCAAAGTTTTTACGGCCCGTACTAAAAATGATTAAGCCAATAAACATACCAATACCTGCAAGAGCAAAGCCCACATGCCATCCCCAACGGCTTGCAGCATACCCACAGAAAATTGGCGCTAAAGCAGAACCAATGTTACCGCCTATATAGGATATAGAAAATCCTGATTCACGTGCGCTTTCATGACCTTTATATAACTCACCCAATAAACAGCTTGAGTTAGTTTTAAAAAAGCCATAACCACAAATAATTAATGCTAACGCAGAATACAAGGTCGTATGATCGTTACTCGGAATACTTAATACAATGTGGCCAGCAACCATCAGTGAGCCACCAATAACAACAGCCCAGTAATTACCCAAATAACGGTCTGCTAAATAACCCCCTAAAATGGGTGTCACATAAACTAAAGATGTATATGCACCATATAGAGCATAAGCATGTTCATCTGACATTAAGAGTTTTTGGGTTAAAAATAGAATTAATAGCGAACGCATGCCGTAGTAGCTAAAAAATTCCCACATTTGTATTGCGATGAGGTGAAAAAGCCCTTTAGGCTGAGAGGATAATTGCATATTGATTCCTGTAAAAAGGCCCGTTTAGCTAACGGTTGTCATTCTTATGGGTGTGTTTATACCTAGGGTATTTAAGAATGAAAATACACTGAACTTCTCTAAGCTCAAGCATATTCTTACCCCATATTTAGTATCTTACTTTTCATAGTTTTAGACATTTAATCATTGCTTCACTAGAAATAGATTATTCCATTTACAAGCAGTAAACAAACATCATTCCATTTTTAGTTCTAACAAAGCATCAATTTTGAAAAAAACTAAGTATTCATAAGGTTATGTTAAAAACACGTCACTAAACTAAAATCTTCAGTAGAGCTATATAACAAAAATCACAACATTAATGTAACAAAAAAGCCGTAACAATCGCTGCTACGGCTTTAATAAAAGAAACAGTTAGAACACGTTATAGCGTTAAATCTAACTCATTATGAATTAATACGATGCATTGAGAAGCAAATAACATCTTAGGACCTAAGCTAATCTTCTGTGCGCCTAAGCGTTTTAAGCTATTATAACTTTTCTTCGGCATTGGCATGTGATCGGTTAATAAGAAACAAGGGTTCGCAGCAAGTTCAATATCGCGAACAAAATCCCCTTTCTTATCTAACATGTATAATTGGTAGTCTTCAGCAAGTTCAACTATCAGCTTTTCAAAACTGATCGTACGAACTGTGATCCCCGGTTCTACATTACGACATTGCTCTTTACCCATGCCTAATGATTTATCAAGCGCATGAGTAATCTTATCTAACCATGCTTGCTCATGAAAACCCGTTAAATTAGTAATATCATTTGAATTAAAGCTAATGGTACGAGAAAAGTCTTGCGTACTTTCAAGCACTAAATGCACCATAATATCTTCGCGGTGAGACTGCGCCACAAAAATAGCATTCATTAAAACGTGAGCCAAAATTTCAGTGTGAGCATCTTGACCCACAGATGCTAATAGCATTTTACTGTCGGTGGGTGCAGAACGGGCTCTTAATACGAAAGCACGCATAGTTAATATCCTAGAAGTTGAAAGTGACACCAGCATCGCTACACATAGGTATATACCAATCATATACCTACAGCGAGCGCAGTATTATCCCCGCTTTTCATCAATATGTAACCCCCATTGATCAGATTCCTATTTTTAAACGTATTAAGTTAATCAATCAATGACGACTAGGTAATATGAACACTATCACTCGATTACCCTCCCACACACTTGGCTATCTAGGTCTTATTCCTTTTGCCCTAAGTGCACTCGCTATCAGCCTTGAGATACGTATTTTTAACACTTCCGCTTTGCTCATTTTCGTCAGTTACAGTGCCATTATTCTTAGTTTTCTTTCTGGTGTTATGTGGGGAAACAGCCTGAATCACAAGGAAAATTCAACCAGTCGGTTTGCTTTACTCTTGAGTAACTTTTTTGCGCTACTCGCTTGGTTTTCGCTATTACATTCTACAGATCACTACACTTGGGCTCTTGTTGCATTAATGCTGGGGTTTATCTGTATTCGTATCGCCGAGATAAAATTTAACTCCGCTCATCAAGATGAGTATTATCAACAATTACGTAATCGTCTAACTACTTTTGTTTGCGGATTACATGCGGTTGTATTTGCAATCACATAACCAGGGAATATGAAAAATGGAAAAGATGATCATCTTTTATGATGGAAGTTGCCCACTTTGCGTCGCTGAAATGAAACAACTTCGACAACTTAATAAACATCAAAAATTACAATTTGAAGATATTCTTGCGCCTGATTTTATCCAACGCTTTCCTGATATATCAAAAGAAAAAGCCAGCACTGTTTTACACGGTTTACTCTCATCTCAAATAGGCGCAGAACAACAGCTTTTACTTGGTCTTGATGTCACTTATAAAGCATGGAACCTGGTTGGTAAAAAGAAATGGTTAAAGATACTCAGGCTTCCTGTGATACGTATCGTTGCAGATAAAGCATACTTATTTTTTGCCAGAAACCGTTATCATATTTCCTATTTATTAACCGGAAAATCCCGTTGTAATAGCTGTTCAATTGATTAATAGACGTCAGCTAAGCTAAATGTTTAACACTATGCTCAATCACGATCTTACTTTTCTATTAGGTTATTTATCTTTTGATAAATCAGTGGAATGAGCCCAATACGACATCCATAACTTAACATCACGGTTGACTATATTCAGCCGCAACTCTTTATTAATATACGCTAGAGTTTTAGTTCTTGTACTAAGTACAAAAAACAATTATTCCCAAAAAAATTAAAATCAATACAAGCCTAACATTTAGAATAAAACGCCATCAATCAGACTACACACAGTCATAAAAATGACAATTTTAATTCTTTTAAGTGATACCTCTAATTTTTGTATTTATTTACGTGCATATATATAAAACACTATTTACACTCGCCGCACTTTCTAACACCTCATTTTCTGAGACAACAATGCAACTATCACTGAAACAAAAGCTGATCAGCGCGAGCTTGTCTGCTGTTGTCCTTATGGCAACAGTATTAACTTGGCTTGCTGCCAGTAATTTACAACAACAAACAAATGAAAATATCTTAGATCGCGTACAAAGCGTAGCAACCACAGCTACCAGCGGTATTGAAGATTGGATTAATATCCGTCGCAGTATTACCTCTTCAGTAAAAGAACCCTATCAAAAAGCAGATCTTGTGCCTTTCCTTCAACAAGCACGCGATGCTGGCGGTTTTGACGATATTTACTACGGCACCGTTGCAGGACAAATGCTGCGTTCACACCCAGAACGTAACCGTGCTGATTACGATCCTCGTACTCGCCCTTGGTACGGTGATGCCGTTAACAGCAATAAACAAGTGATCACCACCGCTTATCAAGACGCTATTACTAACGCCCTTTTAGTGACGATTGCCGAGCCTATTCGACATAGCGGCGCACTTGCCGGTGTTATCGGTGCCGACGTATTAATTGATCAACTCATTAACGATGTGATCAGTTTGAACGTTGGTGATAATGCTCATGCTATGTTAATCGATAAAAAGAATGGAACTTTCCTTGCTCATTCTGATAAGTCACTGTTATTGAAACCGATTGCTAATTATAGCAATCAGTTAAACATGGGTAACATTGAACAAAGTGCCAATACAAACCGCTTAGAGCAGATCTCAATCAAAGGGGTAGATAAGCTATTTTACTTTGCAAATATCCCAAATAGTGATTGGATATTTGGCCTTGAAATGGATAAATCGACAGAAGAAGCCAGCTACTATTCACTATTAACAGAGTTAATCATCACCGCTATTGTGATCACTTTGATCGTGGTTATGGCGGTAGCGTGGTTAGTAAACTATCTTCTTCGCGATCTTAACCGTGTATCTAAAGCACTGGCTGAAATTGCAAATGGTGAAGGTGATTTAACACAACGTTTAGAACCAAGAAGCCAAGACGAAGTAGGTAAGCTTGCACTAAATTTCAACCAGTTTGTCGGTAACATGCACCAAATGGTGACTCGATTACGTCATGTTTCAGAATCACTTAATCATCAATCTCATATAACCGCTTCACAAGCCGAAGAGCGCAGCACTCGTATTCAGCATCAGCAAGATGAAATTAATATGGTCGCAACAGCAATCAATGAAATGGCAGCCGCCACACAAGAGATTGCTGCCAACGCAGAAAACACAGCAAGAACATCAGAGCAAACGGTAACCGCTTCTAATCACGGTGCAACACAGGTCAACCAAAGCCAACAATCCATCAGCACATTAGCGCAAGAAGTGGATACGGCAACATCTGTGATCAGTGAGCTAAATCACCATGCTCAAAGCATTACAACTATCCTATCTACAATTCAAGGGATTGCTGAACAAACCAACTTATTGGCATTAAATGCCGCGATTGAAGCAGCCCGAGCTGGTGAGCAAGGTCGAGGGTTTGCTGTTGTTGCAGATGAGGTACGTGTACTTAGCCAACGGACGCATGCATCAACTCAAGAAATTCAACAAATGATAGAGACCCTACAAAAAACCACAGGTCAAGCTGTGAATATCATGGAGGATAGTCGTCATCTCTCTGAAACCAGTGTTGATGATGCCAATGCAGCAGCAGTAAGCTTGTCACAAATTACGACTGCCGTAACCACGATCAATGATATGGCAACACAAATTGCTTCCGCCGCTGAAGAGCAATCTTCCGTAACATCTGAGATCACCCGTAATACAGAGGGAATTCGTGATGTTTCTAATGAACTTGCTGTAGAAGCCAATGAAGCCGCCAAACAGGCAGCTGAGCTATCAAATTTATCTCATGAACTACAACAAGAAATCAGTCGCTTTAAACTCTAAACATACCGTTATAACAACGAAAAACTAACGACAAAAGCTAGCATATAACATGCTAGCTTTTGTTCTATATACCGCTAACTACTATGCCAATATTTCCATTTCTCTTCACACTTTGTTTCAGTATTAACACCATGCGGCATGGGGTAACCCAACAGATCGCTATAAAGATGAATATGAAAAACACTTAAG
This sequence comes from Photobacterium sp. GB-72, assembly GCF_003026095.1. Classification (NCBI taxonomy): domain Bacteria; kingdom Pseudomonadati; phylum Pseudomonadota; class Gammaproteobacteria; order Vibrionales; family Vibrionaceae; genus Photobacterium; species Photobacterium sp. GB-72. The sequence goes on from NZ_PYNV01000003.1 coordinate 190,976, forward strand.
CGCAAGCTGCCCTATTGCTAGTGATAACATGAAACATTTCGTCTATTTTGCTAAAGACAGACAAGCCATTAAATCTCATCCTTTACTCAACAAACCTCGTTTTGTAGGCGCACAAATCATGTATTCATGGTCTGACTTAGAACCTCAAAAAGACGTTTAAGATTTCTCTATCATTTTTGATGATTATGAATACCTAAAAAAGCACGGTAAAAAACTGTTTATTCAACTTCAAGATGCAACCTTCTATTCTGAAAATAAAGCCGTACCTAAATACCTTCTCACTATTAGTGCAAGCATTAGGACGCCAGTTTGACGAAAAATGGAAGGGATAAACTTACAAAAAACCGCTATTGGTGTATCAGTAAAAACCGATCCAAGCTTTAATGAAAAAGACTATATAACAGGTATCAAAGCAAACATGCTGACCTTGAAACAGGCGTTTCCTTCCTCAACAACCATGCAATATGCCAACTTTGTTAACGGTGAATGGCTTCCTTGGGAAGACAAAGGTTACCTGAAAAGTATTTATCGATATGGCGAAAAAATGGGTGTGGGATTAGGTGCACCTGATCTCATGGTTAAGCGTCGAGGACAACTAAACCATGCTTTAGCTATGATGCATGAAAATAAGTATTCCGTCACTTTAGGGATTGCCATTCAAGACGGTAATTACATAGGGCAAACAAACACAACTGCAGTAGTTGAAAATGAAACAACATCGTACCGATGCTGCACTCATTTAGTCAGCACTTCCTAAAAGTAAAATACATGTTCTGGGGATACCAAGAACCCTACTTTACAGAAGATGTTGTTACTTGCTTAAACGCTTAACTTAACACATCGGGTTAATAGCAAAACCAGCATTTATTGCTGGCTTTGTTAACTTAAAACGAACATATAAATTATTGCACAGACTAATAATAAATAAGTAATAATTCTATAAATAATAACTTTAATAATAATTTATTGTTATTGTATATGATCTTAAAAACCGTCCAAACTGAGGTCCGGTATCATTACGGGGATTAAAATCCTTAATCGGCTTTACTATTACTTGATACTTTAAATGATTAAGCTCATATAAATTATCATTATATATATGACCAAACTGAATTGGATCAAACCCATTACGATAAAAATGAACATCAACTGCATCACGGTTAATTTCATCAAATACTTCATTTGGCGTCATTGTATATGTCGCATACATCGTATTCGGTTCAGGAGAAATTCCTGCTTGTCCAGTACTAATATCACTATGTGTATACTGTAGAGCAGCATCTAGATCTCGCATACTTGAAGTCTCACCGGGAGCCATATCACCAACATCATTATTCAATTCACTATCAACAAATCCACATGTATTTTGAACAATATGTAACTGTATATAATCTGTATCAATTATTGAGGTATTATTATTTGTCGTTCTTTTGGTATGTATCGGAATACTATAAATTGTACTTACAGGACTGATAGGAACTTCAAATTGAATCTTGGTTAATTTAATATCGTAACTTGCTTTATAACCATCAAGCCTTCCATTACCTGTTTTAAAACTAAAACCAGCTCGAACATTGTTTTCGACATTTTTTTGTATCATAATCACAATTATTTATATTTCCCCAACTCTACCCCTTTCGCTTAATTCTCATACGGTTATATGTATTCACAATTGTTGCTTGGATATCTTTAAATTTATATGTTGGCACACCTAGTTATGCTCTCTAGCTAAAGATAGGCCATTCCAAACATGATTCTTACCAGTATCAAACTCACCGTTATAACCATCAAGATTGACATCAACAATAACAGTACGTCCCGGATTTACATAAATATGTTGTTCATTATCCTGTGAAAAAGAAGAAATTAAAGATAAACACAGAATCCTTTTATTCATTAATTAATACCAATATAAATATAGCGTTTTAAAGATTAAATTTTATTAAAATATTCTAATATTAAAAATATAAGATAATTTAACAATCTCGATATACAACAACCACAGTTTATATTGTAATAAAAAATTAATATAGAGAATAACAAGATACCATTCAATTCCAAAAAGGAAACAGACTATCTTTATCATTAAAATAACTATAAAGATGAATACTTTACTTATTGATAAAAAAAGGCTTAAGCTATTAAAATATAGCTTAAGCCTTTTTAAAACCAATATCATGATTAAAAATAATCAATTCTTACATTATATGATCGAGTAAAAGCACCAAACTGAGCAGCCGTGTTATCATGAGGATCAAATTCATCAATTGGACTTGGTATAACTTGATATTCCAAGTTGTTTAATTCAAATATATCATCATATACTTGACCTAAATTAACACGAACATTATTCGGTCTAAATAAGAACACATTTACAGCCTTGTCATTAAAATTACTCGCTATATTCTCTTCAATACGATAATTTGCCAACATTGTATTTTCCGTATTCGATAAGCCAGCATTAACAGCGGTTCCAACTTCATTATTTTCAGAAATACAGGTTAAATCAAGGTCCACTGGAGTTCTCGGTCCATCGATACCGGGTGTAATATCGCCAACATTAATATCTATATCAGCGTTATTAGCTCCAAACGTACAGGTATTTTGTATAATATGTACAGTGATTCTATCAGCAGTGCCGACATTAATAGGTCTATCAGCATTATTTCTTTGCACTCGATGGAAAATAGAAAATCTTTCTTGTTGAGTGGTAGCATTAGCGGGTACAACTATACGTACCTGATTTACTCTAGTTCGAAGGTTAACTCTCCAATTATTGCGCAAAACCCGATTTCTGAGGTGAAACCCCAAACGTTGACTTCCTCCTCCACAAAATCTATGCAATATATTACCCGCTAAATTATGGCCAGGAAACGCACCAGGAAGTGGATTACCGCCAAGGTTACAATTCCAATTTGTTCCACCACCATTAAATAACAAGCTAAATGTTGATGCAGTTCCTACCATACTAAGAGTTATATTACCTCTAGTTTCAGATCGTGAGTATTCGTCACTAGTACCGACTCGTTCATGAGCCCAAAAGAACTCACTGTTAACTAATTGATTATTTAAAGTAATTCCATCTAGCACAACTGGAACTACAACGTCTCTACCTGGATTAACAAAAACATCAATATCATTAGCATATACATTAAAAGTACTGGTAACAATTAGGAACAACATGATTCCTTTAATTTTAATCATTCTGATAGCCTAATATGTATTCTATAATTAAAACGTTTAATTAGTATTTAATATCCTAATTTCCCTTGAAAATGACTGACTGTTCCGTAATCATTAATAGCGTCAAATTCAAATTTTGAGATTGTTGCTACATAATTGTTTTTAATAAATACTGAACTTTCAGGTGGAAAAACACCTAACTGCTGTTTCATCTCATTGTTTAGTTTTATTTCTTTACCATTAAATTTAACGTTAACTACTGCTAGATAAAAAGGTGTTGGATTCGTAATTTTTATATTTCCATTAGATTTAACAATTGATAATAATTTCTCAGCATTAGCCCTTTTACCTAAAAGAACTTTAGGTCTATAAATTAGTTTTACTCTTGTTTTTAAAGCTAGTGTTATTCTACTTTTTTTAGACTTATCAACAGGTGGTATTTCTTGTAAATTGAGCCAGTACAGAGATTCATTATTAAGAGATGACGATTTATGTGTATTTAGCAGTCTAACAACTTGTGTTTCACCTTTGTTAAATTTAAAAAAGTTAGGCATAGGGATAAAGTTAACGTTTTTATCTTTTTTATTTTCGTTCTCTATCCATATTTGAGCAGCGTATGTTTTATCTGCTATATTCTCTATCTTAATTTCAACGCTTTTATCGCCTTCATTAACAATATATCTTGTTGCGTTTAATTGTAATGCAGCAAACGAATTGCTACTGTAAAAAAGTATAAATAGCCCAATATGTAAAATATATTTGAATGTCATGAATCAACCTAAGTAAAATACGATTAATAATAAGTTAAAGTAATTCTTAACTTGCTTGTAAACTCCCCTGCATTTAAATCTGTATAATTACCGTTACCCGTGTAAATCAGTGTAGCAGTAACATCATGGATAAATTCTGTTTCATTACCGATAGGAACAGGGTAGTTTTGATCAAATACCAAGTTACTGCCTTCAACTAAGAGTTTTATACCAAGTTCATCTTTACTCGTAGAAAGTATTCCATCAGAACTTCCTAATGTATCAATAGGGTCATATTTGATATTAATGCCGTCAATAATTTCAGGCCTAGCGCAATGAATCACAACTGGCACTGTTTCTGTTATAATACCCGTTATTACCTGCCCCGTATCAACAGTTTCAAAATCAACGGTTTCATCATTATTACTATTAACAGTACAACCTGGACTAATAATATTACCGCTAATATTTACAGTTACTTCAGCTATATGTGCCATTACGTAATTAGATGATAAAAGTAATACTGCAAAAGCAATTTTATTCACACTCATATAAATACCATTTAATAAGTCTTAGTAATTACCCATTGATAATGTATTCTCTACTACTGCCAAAATCATCGAGTGCATAAATTGTAATTTTTGAACTAGATTTAACCTTTATCCCAGATAGATCTATTGAACTTTTTGGAGAAAATAATCCTAATTTTTTATCAACGGATTTATTAAAATTAATCAATTTACCATCCACTATTACTTTACTAATAGCAAAATAATATGATGTTGGGTTAATTATCTTATAACCATGATTCACTTTTTCTATTTTTATTTCTTTTTCTGCTTCCAAACGAGTCTTTTGTAATGATGTTGGTCTGTATATCAACTTCACTTTTGTTTGAAGCGCTATTTGCATAAAGCTATCAGGAGCATCTTTTGGACGAGGTGGCATTTCAAGAACATTAATAAAAAAGAGTGACTCTTGATCCTTTCTTATATTATTTCCAATCTTTTTTAATCTTATAATTTGTCGACCATTTTTTACTATTTTAAACATTGAAGGAAGCACAATAAAATTAACACTATTCGTATTTATTTCATTCAGATTATCTATCCATACTTGGCCGCCATAGTTAACATCACTATCATTGACAATTTTTACGGTAATATCACCTTGTCCTTCATTATAAATATAACGCGTTTTGTTCATTTTAAGCCCAGCATATACACTGCTAGAAAGTAGCATACAACTTACTAAACAAAATGATATTAAGTAATTTTTCATTAAAACCTCAACATTATTGGCAATATATATCTTTAACTTCATTAAGATCTGGCTTAATTTTCGAAATGTCCACTTTACAAGTTTGAGTATTTGTTTTGATATGTAGGTAATGTGAAGGTGAGTCAAGCGTTGCCATTAACACCCCTTGTGTTGCAATAAAACCAACATAAACATTATCGTCCGTTGTTACCTGTGAACCTAATGGTAATTCAGTTCCATTCTTATCAAACACACGAAGTAAGTATCTTTGCACTTTCTTATAATCAAATTTACGAACAATTATTGCTTTATCAGTCGGAATTACATTATATGACGTTTTATTTAACTCAATATCATGAGATATATCTTTACTATTTAAATTAATACGGTTCTGTGTATAAGTTGAAAGCGGAATAATAATGTTTCCAAAGTTATCAGCTTTACGACCGTTAACTTTAGCTTTATCTATCCCTTTTGTATTCACAATTGCTATAGTTTGCGAGCGACGGCTTGAATAAGCAATACCAGCCCCTTCTGCAGCAGCAACTGAGCCCGAGATAGATCCGCCAACAGACGTTGAGTTATTACTCGTTGAAGCATTAAAACCGATAGCAACAGGATTCAAGTTGGCATTTGTACTAAATGACGCAGAACGTTCGTACTTCGAAGCACTTGCACTTACAGAATGAGAAATATTATCACTGCTGTTGAATGACGTATTGGTACTAACGGTAGTCCCAGATGTTTTAGAATAAGTCACTGATGAATTAGTGAATATATCTCGTTCTTTATAAGATAATGGAATACTTAAACTTAGAGTCGTTGAATAATCCTCACCAAGAGATTCAGACGATGTTATTGAACCACTAATACTTGCAGTCACACCATTCTCAAATGCTGTTGAGAATGATACGTTGCCACCATATTCGCTAGCGATTATCCCTCGATAATTACTGTACCAGCCAGAAGCAGATAGATATGAATGATCAAAACTATGCGTAAGAATTGTTTCAAATCGATTTCTTAATGACTCACTGCCATACTCATCATAAGAATCAGGATCAAAGCCATTAAAATCAACATAACCAGTACTGTGGTATTCATACGCTACAAATTGAACATGTGTACGTTCTGTAATATCTTTCACATAACGTAAACTTGTGTTGATCCCTTCTAGACTTCTTTTTTGACTTTTATCCGTTTTGTTATATTCGCTTCTAGAGCCATTGACATTAAAAGAAATTGCACCGAAATAGCTTAAAGGAACTCCAGCTCCTATACCTAAGCTTTGGTACTTATCATGTAAAACCACAGCTGTATTTAACGTTGCATACCTAAACCCACGATCTAAAGAAGCAAATATAAATGGATTTTTAATATAGTTATCAAAATCACCTTTGCGTCCCGTTGCTATATTATAATCGTAGTCACCTTCAGCAAGCAGATTTGGTAACGTTGACATTGGATATATTTTTTTAGTAATTTTTCCAGTGTCACTTTCTACCTCCACAACAATATCTTTACTTCCAATAGGGTTAATATTACTAAAAGAGTAATGACCTGCAGGGATATCACGAGAAAGTAATATATATTTACCTTGCTTAATGGTAATTGTTGAGCTGGAATCAGCAAATCCTTCGATAATCGGTGCATAACCTCTCGTTTTATGAGGTTCCATTGAGCTATCAGAGTATAATGTTAAGCCGACAAAACTAAAATCATTGAGTACAGATGATCGGGTATATGTTTTACCAATAGAGAAAGCACTTTTTATTGGTTTTATCGCTGTTGACACAAGATATTCTGAAGATCTTATACCTGTTTTATTAGTACCACTCGCCTGTGTTGTAAATACCCAGCGATCATAGTTCATCTGTAAATCAAAATTCACAAATGCTGAAGATGTATCTTTACCATGATCCCGATAATAGTGGTGACTTGCATTTGCATTGTAATTTAGAATAAAACCATTAGCACCATAGTCCCAGCTATACTCATTATCTTCTAATAAAATAAGTTGTGGTAATTGAAGCGATAAAGATTGCGTAGAAAAATCAAATATAGCTGAAGCTTTCGGTATTTTTTCTAAATTATAGCAATGATCTGTTGGATTGAAAGCGTCGATCATTTTTTCATAATTAATAGGTAGATCTAACGTTTCTAATAAAGTTAATGGCAAACAAATAGATTCTTTATCATCATCTTTTATCACTAAAACATGACGACCATAACTTTTATTATTTAGATAAAAATCAACCAAATATTTTCCAGGAACATTGCTACTTGAATAGTCTAAAAAATCTGATCTTACATTTTTGCCACCATTCATAAATGAAGTATCAAACTCAGTTTGTGCCAAGCACAAAGAAGAGTTCATAACAGCTAAAATAGTAATCACATTTTTTATATGCATGCGTATCTCCATCGCATTTCAACCACGAATTAAATCCATCTTAATTTGTAATCATTGGTCTCTAATAATTAATAGAGTTCTTGTGATATTATGCTTACTGTAATGTTCACATATAAGTTATTAATAATATAATTACTATTAATAAGAGTAATTGAGAAGTACTTATAAAATACTTATAAAGCACTTCTCCAATTTATTAACGATAGCCGACAACAAATTTAGCTTGCGATTTTACGTTACCAGCTGTCACTGCTGGTTCTGTACTCGCATCGTCAGTAGATTTTACCATTTGTGCTTTAAATTGATATCTTGTAGGTGTGTGAATAGCATCAGTACCTGGAGCTATTTTCTCAAAATGAACACGTGAATCAGTTGATGTAATTTGAGTGCCATCGTCTCCTTTCATTAATCTTACGGCAACTTTTTGTGCTTTTGATGCATTTGGCGCCAAATTAGCCAAGTTATTATCAGCATCCCATCCATTAACAGGTACCCAAAGAACTGTCACATCATGAGCTGCAGTGAAACAATCAGAACCATCATTTTTTTTTGCTGAAACAATATCAAAAACGACTTCTTCGGCATTACCAGCTTCTACTTCATCAACAGTAGCTGTCTTTAAATTCACAACGTTAGAAGCATTCGTTGTACCAGCACTGTCTTGAATAACAAAATTACATGTTGCTTTCGTTACTTCTCCTTGAAATATAACATCACCTTGATTTGCCAAAGCTGATACTGAAAAAAAAGCAGTAGATAGTAAGATAGTAGAAGCTAATGTAGTCTTTTTATCCATTTTCATATTATATCCTTATCAATATTCGTTGTTCAAAAATGCATTTAAAGTATTACCTTTAAATATTTCATTTTTCACATTAAATTTATTTCCAATAAAATAAATTAGTTAACACCAGCGTGTTTAATTAAAATAAAAGCGATCAATTAACATAAGAGCAATTAATTAACACCAGAGCAATTAATTAACACCAGAGCAATTAATTAACACCAGAGCGATTAATTAACATCAGATCAGTTACCTTTTAAAGTGAATAATTAAAAACCATATTTTTTGTAGGTCTTTATTATAACAACCAGCTATCATAAATCAACTAAACATACCCCCAATGAATAATTCATCATTGCAATATGATATTAACCTCAATATTTTTGCAACAATGTAAATAACAATGCAATCAATAGCGTTAGGTTAATATGTGATTTTTAATATATATACCTCCGAAACTCATTATATTTAGTTAATACATACGTAAAAACAATCATCTAATATTCACGATTTACTAAAATCACACTTAAACATAATATTTTTACCATTAATTATTATTTAATATAGAAAATAAAACGGCTTATTTATAGATGAACTAGCTACATTAATGGGCATTATCATAGGTATACTAATTTCAATATGACTCAAAAATAGATGTTTCTCTAAGTGAAAACGAATTAGGATCTGGCATAAATTCTGAATCAACAGTACTCGTATCACCACCAAAATAATCTCGTCCCCAGCTTACGACTTCTCCATTATCTTTTAGTGCAGCAAAAGCAAATAATGTTGCTTGAATATGAATTACGCCAGACTTTAAGCGTGAAACTAAATTAGCATTTTCTGTAGGTTCAGTTACACCATCAGTTGATGTAATTAAACCGCCGCCATGATTATATCCCCATACCACGACAGAGCCGTCACTTTTAATAGCGGCAAATGCTTCCCTATTACCCACAATATCTTTAACACCTGAAATCAATTCGGAACTCACACTACTTGAGTCACCACCTGCAGATACATCTCCCCAAGTGACGACTGAACCATCATTTTTAATTGCGGCAAATGCATGTGTTGTACTAGAGATTGCTTTAATATCAGTTAAGTTTACACCTGTATTATTTTTGCCGCCGCAGCTTTCATCACCCCAAACAATAACGCTTCCATCTTGTTTTAAGGCTGCAAAAGCAGATGACGTGGAGAAAATATCAACAACACCAGAAGATAAATGATGTTCGAGCCCATTAATATCCGCCCCCCCATCTGTATTACCCCATACCTGCACCGAGCCATCTTTCATTACTGCAGCATATGCAGAGTCGGTTGTATGAACAGATACAATATCATCACCGTTAAGAGGCGTACCAGTTGCGGAACTAAAAGTAATCTCATTCGCTGACGTCTCTCCACCTGACCAAGTGAAGATTCTCCCCGTTGAAGTCACTGCGGTAAAACCAGGACGTCTTTTCCAAATTGAGTCCTGCTTTCCTGAATCATAAACTTTCACAACATCATTAAGTTTTAATACTGTCGGGTTTGCACTAACATCCCAAGACACAAGGTCGTCACCTTTTAGTGCAGCGAAAGCATTTTCAGCAGAAAAAATTACGTCAATACCTTCAGGGACCTCTTCTTCAACGACTTTGGTATAGCTTCCGTCATAATTAGGGTCATACCATGTATAAACTTTACCAAATGGTATCTCACCAGTGTCATCATAAAAATCTAAACCCGTTACACAAGCAAATGCAAAACGTGATGCGACACAATCTTTAATATAATAAAGTTTATTAGTACCGAAATTTGGATCATATATCCCCATCTCGCCACCATGCCGAATATCTCCCCATGCATTGACAGGAGCTTTCACCCAACCATCAGCATCGTATTCAGGTACATAAACATAAGCCATTTGCGTTGCAACGAGTTTGTATTCGGCTCCTGATCTTGGCATATATTGGTCTTTAGCGCCTAATGTTTCAGCTCCCCAACCAATAAAATCTGATGAAGAAATAAAAGGATCTAAAGAAGGGCTTTTAGACGCTATGAATGAATAATGATTGCTATGGATCTGATTGACAGTGGCTATAGAGTAAATTGAATACTCAGAACTAGATTTTTGTCCATACTCATCAACACCAACAACCTCTAATTTAACTGCGTGATTTATATCTTCTGGTTGTAATGTATAAGATTCATCAGTCCCGACCACTTTTCCATTAATGATCCATTGATATTCATAACTATCGCAATGCCTTTCACAATATAAAGAAGAAGTTAGTTCGGCACCAGGTTCATAACTCGCCCCACCTAAATCAAGACCTATATATGTTAATGTTGGCTTTTCAGGTGGTACAACATTAACAATTATATTGCCTGTTTGTTTTTTATTCGGGTTATTTGGATCAGCCATGGTATAAGATAAAATATCTTGCCCGTACTTATTTTCAGACGGATTATAGGTAAATTCACTTCCGTTAATTGAAACTGAGCCTAACTTTTCGTTAGTAATTTCTTGGATCTTATTGATGGATGAACCATCACCCAAAGAAAATGTTTTTGATTCACCCGCATCAACATACAGAATAATATCTTTCGTGACGGGAGCAGGTAAAGAGAGATCGATAACAACCTTTCCTTTGAATGTCTGGCCCGTATCATTATTCGTCATTGTGTAAAATATAATATCTTCACCTGATTTTCCGGCGATAGATTTATAGGTAAAATGACTACCAGAAAAGCTAATTGTACCTAATTTTTCACCATAAATTGTGTCTATTGAAATATTAGATGGGCCAGAATTCAATGAGATTATTTTCTCGGTTCCAGTAACCATAGAAACAAAATAGTCTTTTGTAATTGGCACCAAAGGTTCAGGTTTATCGTTAATTACATTAATGGAAATGGTACCTGATACAACCTTACCGTTACTATCTGTCGTAACATAAGAAAGTATGTCTTCACCATCAGCATTAATATTGGGTGTATAGGTAATTTGATTCCCATTTGTAGATATACGACCTAGCGATCCCCCTGATAATGAATCAATAACAGTACCTTTACTTCCAAGACTAAATGATTGAGTTGCAGACGACGCCATATAAATAATGAGATCTCGCGTATGAACTTCAATAATATCAGGTGTAATTGGTGAGCCAGAAGAAGGCTCATTAGTTATTTTGATATAGCCTATCGTCGACGATGTACCATCAAAAACATTGTAAGGTATAACCTGCTCACCAATAAATCCATTAGGAATATAAGTTAAGTTATGATTCGATAATTCATATGTACTAGGGCTTTTAATTTGAAAGTTTTTTCCAATGCTAACAATTAAATGCTTCTGTTCTGTATCAAGGTCTGAAAATAAATTATTAAGATTTAGTGTTATCGCTTTTTGATTAAAGGTAATAATTTCATAATCTTTAGTAATTGGTGGTAAAAACTCAGAAGTATCGTTGCCATTGTTCGAAGGTTTTTCCTGATCGAGAAAACCATCATCTTCGCCACCACACGCTGTTAATAATATAACTAAAGGTATACACGACTTTTTCATAGTACGCTCTTCCTTGTACTTTTAAAATACCCAACTTACGCCCATAGAAACTAATTGATGATCGGTATGCCCTATATCATTATTTCCCATTGATTCCGTACGTTGATATTCCAACTTAATATTCAATCGTGAATTTATATAATAGCGAATACCTGCGCCATATACGGGTGAAAAACCTGTAGCAGTACCTTCTCTTAAACCTTTACTTTTACCTGACCATGCAGCAACACCTGCACTCAAAAATGGGTAGAAATCATTTAAATAATTGCCAATAATTCCTTTTAAAACTAATTGTTGAAAGTTACCTTTAATATTTCCTAATGGATATGATGCATTTCCCTCACCAAAGTATTGGTACGCAACTTCAGTTGATAAATACCGATTAAATTGATAACCAACATGCGTGCCAAACGCCCAATGATCTTGATCAACAGATAAAGCATGTTCATCTCCAGCGTTGGTATAACTTCCTTTGCCGATATCTAGTCCTACATACCAATTATTAGAAACATTATTGGTATCAGCAAATGCAGTAGGAAAAAATAAAATTAAAGATGAGTATAAAATCATCGGTCCATATATTTTCAAGTTATTCATAATAATCCTTTTAATTTATGAACTAATATAACTCTCACCTAGAAAATACTATATTTGCGAATAAAAACAAGTTGCATATCAATAATAATCTTATGTCAACATCTTTAATAGAAGCAATCTCAAACTTATGGTAATAATATGAAAATAACTGTTTATTCAATAAAAATTCAGTTTTTCACTTATTATTAATTAATCAATGAATAGTCGGTGAAATTAGATTTTATTTATTTGTAATTTTGAATTTACGTAACATTTTATTAATGTTTTTATAGTGTAGGCATATAAATGAAAATTGTACATTTAAATAAAGAAAATTAGACATTATTTAAAAAAAACAATAAAATTCACATACTAATATGGTTACTTAAAAATAATGGATGAATAACAAACATTACCCATTATTAATGTTATAACGTAACAATAAATCAACATTATGATAATATATTTTTATTCTTATTATTTGTTAATAAATAATTTAAAAGCACAAACATAAATTAAGAATAACATGTGATAAAGCATTGTTATTTTTAATGAAATAAAAGTATAAATGTAACAATCCCACATCAATAAATCATCCTGATAAATGACTCTCTCCATAATAAAATACAGAACATTTAAATTAACAGGCGACCAATAAAACGCTTCATAAGAGTAATATTTAACTTCCTTATTAATAAATCACCTATTTTATAAATTTGTTGCTTTTAAAAATGAGTTTCATATACAAACAAGTTAGATCAATGTAATAGAAATGATAACAAACAGAGCGTAAGCATATTTATCTATTTTTAATTTTCACAACAACTTATCCAAGGTTTCTAATATGAAAAAAGTAATAATTCATAGCTATTGAGTGATATTCCTCACAATAAGACAAATGATGCATAGTGACGATTTTTTGCTTGTGAACCAATATATTCATATTGCCGTAGAAATTTTTCCTTAATCAAGCAAGGAAGAGGTTTTATATGAAAAAAACAACACTTACATTACTTACAACTGCGGCATTAATCTTAAACGGTTGTGACAGCGATTCGCATGATGAAAATGAGACAAAACAAGCTGAAATGCCTACTTCACAGTTAAGGGTCACGCATGCAAGTGCGGATGCTCCGCTTGTTTCTATTTTAATGGATGGTGATGTAGTTAGTGGCTTATCTAACGTTGATTATCAGCAAGGTAGCCCATTACTTCCTGTTAATTCAGGCAGTCATGATCTGATTGTGCGTGGACTTCTTGCAAACGATGCGACCGCTGATGTGATCACAGCAAACGCAGTAAACCTTGCACCAGATATGCAGTATGACGTCTTTGCTGTAAATAATGTGAATGCTATAGAGCCTGTGATTCTTTCTCGGTCTAATGAAGCCCCTGATGACCAATCTATTCGCGTCGATGTGTTACATGGACACCCCAACGTTGGTGGTGTTGATATTCACGTAACGACCGATCCTAGTATCAGTGCAGATACAATTGCGGTTTCCGATCTCACCTTTAAAGAAGACGATGCAAATCTCCCCGTTACACTTCCCGCTGGTGAATACCGAATAAGGATCACGTTAGCAGGTAACAGTACTGATGCCGATGTAGTATATGACAGTGGCAACATCGCATTAGATGGTGGTAGCGACTTAATGGTCACAGCAGTACCCAATGTAAGCGGTGGTGCCGTTTCTCCTGTCAACCTTCTTGTTGCAGACGGATCAACCGTTAATGTACTGAGAAACACTGGCGAAAACTCAACGGTGCGTGTTGGTCATGCCGTCGCTGATTTAGGTGATGTCGATGTAAGAGCCAGTGGCAATGTTGTGTCTGGACTTGATTCGATAAGCTATGAAACAATTAAAAGCCTTGATTTAGCGCCGAACACTTACGATTTAACGGTTACTCCTTCTGGATCAACAACACCTGAAGCCATTAAAGCTCCAGGCACCCCTTTTGCAGCAGGCTCTGAAACAACCATTTTTGCCGTCGGACAATTTGCCGCTCAATCTATAGAACCTGTTATTATTGATGATGATTTAAGAAGTGTTGCGACATATGCAAAACTAAGAGTCGTTCATGCTAATCCAATAGCTGGCACAGTGGATATTCACGCAGCCCCTACCGGTACAGGATTCTCAGCCGATACTGCGGTATTACAAAATGTGAATTTCAAAGACTCTGCTGTACTTAACGTGGGTGAAGGTAATTACGATTTCGCCGTGGCAGAAGCAGGGACAACCAATGTATTGCTAACAGCGACCAATGTAGCGCTTGCGGGAGGTAACGTGGCAACCGCATTTGCAACTGAAAACGCCATTGCGTTAAACGTCGACAAATAACAACCTTAAAAAACATATCAAAAAGTCCGCAATCTTTTACTACTAGGCGCTAGTAATAAGTTAACTGCGGACTTTTTCATTGGCATTACGCTATCAAAAGCATTGCCTTATACTTACAACGCTGAATTAAACTAATCGTCAATACCGCAATCAGTGCAACTTAGCAGTACGATTTCGTGTTCAAATACACCTACATCGTCACCATCAGCAAAAAGCTCAGCAATTTCTTCTGCTACTTCTTGTTCATCTTCAGCTTTAACTTGATGCGCTAACTCTTCTTCAGAATAACCGTAGAAATTAAGCAATAAATAATCAAGAGCTTCATCTTTTGTACAAGTTACGTTCACCGACACTTCAGGCTCAACGTTATCTTGCGCAATAATCGCAGACGCTTGTGCAATAACATCTTCTTTCATCGCTGCGGTTAACCAACCAAGATCAATGCTAACTGTATTTTTTTTACAGTTAAAACATGGCAGTTTCTGAAAGTAATATTGAAAGTCAGTCATAGATAATTTCTTCTTTAAATGTTGTTTTGCAAGATTATGAGCGTTTTCTAGCAAAATACTAGCGTAACAGGCCATGAATACGTTATATCGTGAGTAGTATGATGAAGTATTAGGCGCGAAATAACCGCTTAATTCATTACTCTACGTCCAAGCCAGATCTTTTCGCTATTTCAGTTTCAAAGCCATCGATACTTTTTTGATTCTTTTTGAGCCAGTATTGCTCTATTCCTTCGACACCTTGCTTTTTTGACCAATTCGCCAAGTCATCACGATCCCCCTCATAGCTAAAATACGGAACCGACATGCCACAAGACGACTGAACAAAATCAATATCTAAGATAAATATTTGTCTAGAAGCGACACTTTCTGGAAATAGCTGCACAAACTGACCCCATTCCTCATCTTTAGTATGTAAGACTTTTGCCTTCCCATATACTCGAAAAATGAGCGGAGCTCCTTCAAATGCACAGAACATGAGTGTCATTCGTGCGTTTTTAATAACATGCGATGCAGACTCATTACCGCTACCTGTTAAATTTAACCACGCTATTTGCTTTGAATTGATGACTCTCAATGAATCACCACCTTTAGGTGACAAATTCACATTACCGCTATCAGCGGCAGTACCAACAAAATAGATTTTTTGCTTTTCGATAAACTCTACATGTTTATCTGATAATTCAGAAAATTGTTTACCCAAAATAGTCACCTTCATATTAAGTATTCAATACTAGAGATCGCGCCAAGTTTAAAACAAACTAGTTGGCTATCCGTTGAGATACAAAGTACATCCTATTATCTGCCGATGAGATCACCTAATTTCATTCAAAATATACTCTAACCCCATAGTCTCACCTTGTTTATCATAAGCACCAGATAAACAATTCATAAAACCGTGTTTATAAGGCATGATTTGAGTCGTTACATTTACTCGATGAAGAAGTACTGTATTCATAGTTAAAACGTCAAAAGAGGCTTCTTTTTTCGGAAAAATAACCGCTGTTGGTACTTTCGGCTCAATATCCACGTGATGACGTATTTGTGAAGGATAAAAGCAAAGAATACTTTTACAATCAGATGCGACTAATTCGGATATTCGCCAAGCAACATTTGCGCCTGCGCTAAAACCTATCAGTACATCAGGCTTATCTTTTAATACTGACTCACAAACTAAAGATAAGTAATCATCATGCCCACAATCTTTAATAAATTGTTCATACGCAGCTTTTTCACTAGAAAATTCGCAGCGAACACCTTGATAAGGGTCAACGATTTTTACACTGTTAGTATGTTGAGCAATAAATGAGGCCATCTTATCTGTGGTTTCACATAAACCAAAAATATCGGTGACAATAATAACCTTCATAAATGCTCCTTTATATAATTAACCCATAGCAGATACTAATAAATATGTTATTAATACTGAAGTGAGTAACAAATAAACTTAGAAACCAACCGTGAAACAATAGAGAAAAGAGCAACTCTTGCATTAAAAACAAAAAGCCAGCCTCAGAGGCTGACTTTGCAATCTCTTATTAAAATTAGTGCTTACAAATACTTCTCTATTGGCAATAACTGTAATAATTCTGATTTCATACGATCCCATTGTTTAGTGTTCGGTTCACTGTCCCATGTTTCGTTACCCGAATGCCAATACACATCGCCATCATCCAGACTTAAATGCCAACTGTTAGTGTCTTGCATTGCGCCCTCTAAGGTCGTAGCCAGCTCTGTGGCAATCTTAGGGTTTTCTATCACCAATAGCGACTCAGTGTTAAGATAGGTAGAACGTAAATTGAAGTTGAATGAGCCAATCGTCGCTATTTGATGGTCAAATACCGCTGATTTAGCGTGTAAACCGTATACCGCATTCGGTGCACATTTGTCGTTATCTTGAATAACAATCTTGCATAACTTAGCGTCAGGCTTTAATTCATATAAATCCATGCCACTTTCAAGCATCTCTTGCCGTCTACCAGCATAACCAGAATGATTCGTCACAAGATCATTCGATGCCATTGAGTTTGTCAGTGCTTTGATCTCCACGCCCTTTTGCGTGAGCTGCTGTAAACCTGCTAGTTGTTTATCATCAAAGACTAAATATGCCGATTCAATAATGATGTCATTTTTTGTATTTTTCGCCAGTGTAGATAAATACTGCGCCGTTGCTTTTGGCTGATCACTATTATCAACATCATCTGGAATAGGCTTATCTGAAATATATGTGGCTTTGGCTCCTATCATTTTCTTTAACAGCGTTGATAAGTGCGTCATGGCTGCCTTCTTGCTTTGAGGCAATGCCGGATAGTTTTTATATTCAGGTACAGGAATAGTGTTAAGCATTAACTGTGGTAGTGGCTTAGCTTTATCCCTTAATAAATCAACTGAATATGCCCATTCACTATTCCAATAATCATTAAAGCTGCGTTGAACATCCGCGACAACTTTTCCACTTGCTAATACATCACGATCACGCAAGTTCAGTTCATGGGAAAGGTCAAAATACTCATCACCAATATTACGTCCACCAACAACAGTAAAAGCACCATCAACAGTGAAAGATTTATTATGCATACGACGATTTAAACGTGAAAAGTCCCCTACAAAACTTATCCATTTGCCAGCATTACGGGTAGGGATCGGATTAAAAATGCGGATATCGATATTAGGGTGTGCATCGAGTTTTGTTAGCAGTGCTTCACGATCGTTTAGGTTAATATCATCAAGCAACACACGCACATAAACACCACGATCAGCGGCTGCGACTAAACGACTCGCTAAATAACGACCAGAACTATCTGAATTCCAAATATAGTATTGAATATCTATTGTATGCTCGGCAGCTTCAACCAAAGCTAGACGTTGCGCCAATGCATCCCAGCCCGTATTTTGCACCAGAACTGCGCTTGGTGTTTGTGGCGTTATAAATGGATTGTGGCGATCGTTTAATGTCGATAACGCACTGGTTAATTTCGGTGTTAGTGGCGCATCAAGATGCTCTGCTTGTTTAGGCAGCGACGAACACCCTGTCAGAATAGTGATAAAAATCACACTTGCACCTATCACTCTATTTATTGACATGTATAACAATATCCTTATTCTGCAAGCCGCGATTCATTCGCTTTTGATTTAATTTTACACCTACATTGCCATTATTTAATAATAGCCAGCAACAAGCTAGTTATCTAAACAGTCAATCAAATACCGTTAAGCCAACCACACTCATTTCACCATAATCTATTTCATGCATTGTTAACTTTTCGTCATCGAACACTAAAAATATTCGGTTTTACTATGTATTACCAAAAGGATTTCGACGAGTACGTGATTATGGTTTGCTGTGTGGTCGTAATAGAAATAGCGTCATCGAGTTAACGCTTCAGAAGCAAAGAGGATTTTATTATCAATCAGCGTGTTAAAATGATTGGTTCACACCAAGGATAACGCTCGACCTCTTTTTCGCATCACCCTTCATGCTATTTCCAATATTTACTTATATAAGGTGGCTTGGGCTTATCCAACACTTCGGATAGGTGTCGGCTGCGCGACACATCCTTATCTGTTATAACACTTTGACTCAAACGCCCACTAGCGCTCTTCTAAGTCTACTTCGGCTTGTTGAGACTTTGAGCTATTAAGTTCCTTTTGTGTTGCCAACTTTTGCCAGTTTGAAATTCCACGAATCATAGTAAGAGTTGCTTCCCAATTTATATTTTTTAAGAACAGCTCTTGTGAAAACTCTTCTTTAAGCTGTTTAATAAAAGAGTCAATCCACTCATACTTATCCCAATCTGAAATGGATATAATTGAAAGAGGCTTAAATTCAACTTCAACTTTGATTGCAAACGCATGGTCTGAAACTGCTAAAAAATCCTCTACACCTAAATATAACTCACTGAATTTCTCAGCTATATAAGCATTGCTACCATCAAACATGGATATTATTTTAATCTTGGCTCTTGGTGTATCAATCAAAATAGTGTCACCTTCAATGCGTTTGATTGTACTGTTCTTCGGGAGAGCAAAATCAAATTGTTGATACAAAGCACCATTACACTCAGCAATAATCCAGTGTTCACCATCGAGCTCACCGCCCTCGTCTTGATCGAGAAAGCATGCCCTTTCGTTCATTGGTTTAGCGAAAAGGTTTAGAAAGCGGTTATTGAGGGCTAGTATCTCTGCATCATTGTGCATGTATCGTTTAAAATGATCATTATCTTCCTTATGCATATAGTTTAAAAATTGCCCACTTAATATATCCAGAACGGAATACTCAACAATTTCCCTTACCAACGATACACTTTTTAATGACGGAATTTCACCTTCGAAGACTTCGTGAACCCGCGAAAGCGGTTCAATATGCCATAGCTTAGCAAGTTCCTCATTTTCGTTGAAAGCAGACTCAAGATAAGAAGATAAGTTGTGAGAGAATCTATACCTAGGAACGTAAACAGGAAAATTCACCTCAGGATCGTAACAGAAGAATCCTTGAATATGCTCCTCTACAGGCTCAACAGGCTTCCACTTTTTGAACAAATATATTGCAACGACTGATGTAAGCACTAACCCCAAGTATAGTGAGGATTTCTCCCCAAAAAAATCTACCGACTCAGATAAGTAAGTTGCAATAAGACTCGCACCAACCGCCGCGACCATCGCGACAGAAAGGAGTTCCACTACATCAGACTTTTTCTTCAGAAAACCTTTTAGCATCAATTATCTACCTAAACCTATTTTCTAGAAATTTTATCATACAACTATTGTGAAATGGACACTTTGGGTTATAACGCCGCATTAAGGTGTGAGCCACGCTACAACGACACTCAACTTGGACGCCGTAGACACTAAACTTGACCCAAACCAAAAAAAGCCAAGCGTGGGGAATCACTCTTAAATTGTTTGTTGAACGAAGCCGCTGTGCGGCAGAGTGAAAACCCATAGCTCGACCACAGCAAATTTTCATTATCCTAATAAATAAAAACATTTATTTTCATTAACTTATTCGCAAAAAAACACTTTTAATTGATTAATTGCTCTCGATAAAAGTAAGAACTGTTTTTAACCCGTCGGATTAAAAACACAACCATGAATAAAGCCCTATATATCAACACAGCTAATGAAATTGAGATAATTAAGAAATTGAGCATTGTCTTATTCTAAAAACTAAAAAAAGCTCTGACTTTCATCAGAGCTTTAAACATGTCTATTTATACTTACTTAAGTTGTAGTGGCAAAAGCAATTACAGTAGACGGTTTCCGTTGGCATCGATGATGACTTCACCATCTTCCTTAATTAGTGGTCCTTTCGGCCAGTTTTCTAGCACGTCTAATACCGCTTCACTAGGACGACACAGTTTTACACCTTTTGCCGTACATACGATTGGACGGTTCACCAATACTGGGTGCTCAAGCATGGCTTCTAGAATCACTTCGTCTGATACGCTTTCATCTAATAAACCGAGCTCTTTAGCTGGTGATTTGCTGGTACGTAATGCTGTGCGTGGGGTTAAATTTGCCGCTGCAAATAACGCTTGAAGCTGAGGTTTTGTCCACCCTTCTTGAATGTATTCAATCACAACTGGCTCATAGCCTGCATCTTGGATAATTTGCAGCACATTTCTTGAGGTACCGCACTCTGGATTATGGTGAATAACAACCATTTTTTTACTCTCCGTGTACTTTTGAAATAGTGTTTGATGGCATTTCGTTTTCATCAAACCAATGGCGAGTACGGTTGGCAAACCATACTAAAGACAACATAACGGGTACTTCCACCAGCACGCCAACAACGGTGGCAAGAGCGGCACCTGAGTGTAAACCAAACAGTGAAATCGCAACGGCTACCGCTAATTCAAAGAAGTTAGAGGTACCAATCATACAAGCGGGTGCTGCAATGTTATGAGCTAACTTCATGCGTTTTGCAGCCCAGTAAGCAATGGCAAAAATCGCATAAGTTTGGATCAATAGTGGAATCGCAATTAATACAATCGCTTCAGGGTTAGCAATAATTGTTTCAGCTTGGAAACCAAACAATAAAACCACTGTTGATAACAAACCAATAATTGACCAAGGTTTGAGCTTGGCTAATAGGTTATCTAAACGAGAATGGTCGTTTGATTTATCTAGCGCTTTACGAGTAATAGCACCCGCCACTAATGGGATCACCACATACAGCACCACTGATAATACTAGGGTATCCCAAGGCACAGTAATGTCTGTCACACCTAGCAAGAATGCAGCAATCGGTGCGAAAGCAAAGATCATGATCAGATCGTTAACGGATACTTGTACCAAGGTGTAGTTCGCATCACCTTTGGTCATTTGGCTCCACACAAATACCATTGCGGTACAAGGTGCAACGCCCAATAAGATCATACCTGCGATGTATTGAGAAGCGGTTTCTGGATCAACCCAAGAGGCGAAGAAAACTTTGAAGAATAGCCAACCTAGAAACGCCATAGAAAATGGTTTTACTAACCAGTTAATCACCAGTGTTAGCACTAGGCCTTTCGGTTTTTTACCCACATCTTTGATCGATGAGAAATCAATCTGCATCATCATTGGGAAGATCATTAACCAAATTAATACCGCAATAACAATATTAACATGCGCGTATTCAAGCGATGCTACTACGCTAAATAATTGTGGAATTGCACTGCCAAGAATAAGACCGGCAATAATGGCAGCCCCAACCCATACGGTTAAGTAACGTTCAAACAGTCCCATTTTATTAGCCTTCTTTTTGGTTTACACGTTGCATTAATTGCTCTGCACTTTCGACACGCTCTGAATAACGATCGACTAAGAAATCACTGTTATCGCGGGTTAGTAGCGTAAATTTCACTAGCTCTTCCATCACATCAACAATGCGGTTGTAATAACCTGATGGCTTCATACGATCGTTATCGTCAAATTCTAAAAACGCTTTTGCGACAGAAGATTGGTTAGGGATAGTCAACATACGCATCCAACGACCCAGCACACGAAGTTGATTCACCACGTTAAATGACTGTGAACCACCACACACTTGCATTACCGCCAGTGTTTTCCCTTGAGTTGGACGAACAGCCCCCATAGATAATGGGATCCAATCAATTTGTGCTTTCATAATGCCAGTCATCGAACCGTGTCGCTCTGGTGAACACCACACTTGCCCTTCTGACCAGATCACAAGATCTCTTAACTCTGCGACTTTGGGGTGCGTTGGATCTTCTGCATCTGGTAGTGGTAATCCTTGTGGATCAAAAATACGGACTTCTGCGCCCATTTTTACTAATAATCGCGCTGATTCTTCAATCACTAACTTACTAAAAGAACGCTTACGTAATGATCCGTAAAGCAACAGAATACGTGGTTTATGGGTTGATTTTGGCGCAACTAAATCTTCTGACGTCGTAACATTGAACTGGTTTTCATCAAGATTTGGTAACGATAAGTCTTTAATTTCCATGTTGTGGCCTATGTATAAATAGTCTTTAACTCTGTCACTAATCGATATGTAATTAGCAACTAGAACAATCTGATTCGAGTCGAGATAAACAGTCTTCTAAATATTGATGACTGTTTTGTGACGATGTTGAAACTATCTCGCTCATCCAAGGTGGTATTGCAGGATTCAGTCGGTAATACACCCATTTTGCTCGGCGCTCATCGACCAACAACCCAGTACGACGTAATTCTGCTAAATGACGAGACACTTTAGGTTGGCTAATATCTAATGCTTGTTGTAAATCACACACACAAAGCTCCCCTTTCAAACTAAGGAGCATAAGTACTTTAAGGCGAGTGTCATCCGCCATGGCTTTGAAGAAAGATAGTGTTTCCATAAATTCACATGCGATTTTTCATATATATGATTTTTAATATATGTAGATCTACTTTTAATGTCAACAGTGAACGAAATGTGAAAAAGGGTTTATTTGATGTATTTAAATCTTCAGGAAGGGAAAGGTGATTGTAGAGAAGTTAAAAGTGGGATATCAGACGATAACCATACCCCACCAATAGGCAGTGGTAAGCGGTTTACTCTATCGTATTACAGTGTTTTTCAATGTAATTATAGCTATGCCCAGCATCTAAACAGCGATCAATGGTCACGAATTCATGAAACGTTTTTACCGCATAAGCAAAGGCTAATAGCAGCGTCACTCTTATCGTGACATCAAGCCAACTCCCCCTTCCCCAGAGTGCTTTATTCTTTGATTTCATAATCCTTTATCCTTTATCCTTTATCCTTTATCCTTTTCTATAGCAGCTGTATAGCGTTCTCGTGATACCTATAACAACACCAAGCCTCTATGGTTTATTGGCAGGCGTTCGTTTGGCTTTTTGATTTAACCAATGGTCACTGTCTATCTGGGTATTCTTTCTTAGTGGTGTTTTTCTCTGGCTTGTTTTCTTCGCAGGCTCTGTCGCATCAGGTTGGCGAGGCTTTTTTGTCCCTTGTTTTTTTATCGGCTTTTCTTCGATGAAATCATCTTCAATAATACTGTCGTCTTCTTCATTTTCACTCTCTAGCATTGATTGATAAGTGTTCAAACGCGTTTTAAGATGAGAGAAATAACTGCCATGTGATTTCTTTTTTCGTTTTCTTATAAAGAGTAAATTAAAGATAAGAAACAAAATCATGAAGGGAACAAACCACAGTACATCGCTAAACATTAAGTTCTCCTCCTTTAAATTTAAACAACGTCATTTGCATTACATCTATTATAACGCAATATTTTCATAAACTTAGAAAAAATTAAAAACGGCTCTAATGTTTAATCAGGCTGAACGTTTATTAACATATGAATAACTCATATTATAGATAAACGGCATAGTGAGATGTTAAAATCATTGATTGTTGTTCGTTAGCATTCATTCTATTGAGCATTGCTGCATCCTAATTTAGACACAACATCATCAAGATTAACAAACTGAGAATACTCATGAAATTGATAACGACACAAAGCATTATTTTAAGTCTTTTTTTACTGGTAGGTTGCGTAACTGAAAGTGTGAGAGTTGTACCCAAAAAAGTCAGTGTAAATGCAGGCATTGGCTTTAACCCGTGTGGGAGTGAAGTAGAAGGTTATCAATTCTCACCGCAAGGCATGATCACGATTTCTTGCGTAAACGGGATGGTCTATTCTGTCCGCAATCAACAAGAGTTAAAAAAATTAAAAGAAAATGTTATCAAGTGTCAAGAAAATGGCATTAATGATTATTCGGTTTGTTTAACTGTTAAAAGAAATAAGGTTAAAGATTAAATATATTCTAAAATTTAAATGTAGATTTGCAGTCAAGATTAATTAATTTTCTTTTAATTTTGAAAAACACCCATATTTTTCTTTATTTTAAAAAACACCTAAAAAGTCAAAAAACTGGCACATTTAACATCAAATACTAATATATATTCGCATTTAATGAATATAAACCCTACCACAATGCATAAATCACATTTTTGGTAACTTTAATTCTATTCCTAACTCTAACTTTATTAATTAAATTGTATATGCTACCGCTAAATTAAACTATTAGGGTTATGCCATGCTATTAAATAAAAAACATTATTTATTAATATCACTTTTTTCATTACCTGCTTTCGCTCAACCCCTTAATTTAAGTAATAATTTAAGTGATAATTCTTCTAATGCAGCAACGAATACGAATAATGTTATTTTGGGCCAAGGTGCTTCTGTTGCGCAAAGTAACAATTCTGTTGCAATTGGTTACGCATCATCAGCAAAAGGGGAATCGAGTGTTGCTGAAGGTTATTCATCAAGTGCTAATGGTAATGCTGCGATAGCTATGGGGATTGCGGCAAAAAGCCAAGGTAATCAATCTGCCTCTTTTGGCTCTAATGCACAAACATACGGCAATAGTTCCTCTTCATTTGGCTCTGGTGCAACCGCAAAAGGTGTTCAAACCGAGGCTTTTGGCTCTACAGCCAATGCTGATGGCAATGCTTCTATTGCCTTTGGCTCTAGTGCTAAAGCCACTGGGTATTCAACGACGTCGTTGGGTACCAGTAGTGTCGCGAAAGGTACATATGCAATGGCTATGGGTACAAGTAGCCATGCTGACGGTAACTATTCAATGGCACTGGGGACTAAAGCGTCAGCGGGTGAAAAAGATATTACTATTGGTAACTATGCGACTGCATCAGGTAAAGCAGGCTCTATTGCGATAGGCAATCAATCTGTTTCTACTGATGGCCAAGTATCATTTGGTAGCGATAAGATCCAACGTCGTTTAGAGCATGTACAAGCAGGTATAGCACAAACAGATGCGGTTAACGTAAGTCAGCTACACCAAGGTATTTCACAAGCAAATAAGTATACTGATACTCAAGTATCATCAACATTAAACCAAGCAAAGAGTTATACCAATACTTCAGCGGCTAACACTTTACACCAAGCTAATGGATATACCGATAATAAAACAGCCGAAGCGGTTAAACAGGCTAACCATTATGCAGATATTGACGCTAATAATGCCGTAAATAAGGCTGACCATTATGCAGATCAAAATGCTACAGCAACACTAAATAAAGCTAATAGTTATACCGATCAACGTTTTGGTGAACTTAGCCAAGATATTAACAAAGTACATAACGAAGCCAATGCGGGTATTGCAAGTGCTATGGCGATGAGTGCAATCCCTTTCCGTCAAGGTTATCACTATACCATCGGCCTAGGTACGGCAAATTACGATAACCAATCTGCAATTGCATTAGGCGGTAAATTTGATGTTGGACAACGAGGTATCATTACTGTTGCTGCATCTGACGACTCAGAGCATGATACAGGCGTCTCTGCTGGTGTCGGTATTGGTTTCTAGGTTAGGCCATCCATACCGAATACCTCGTTAAATGTAACCACGTCCATCCTTTGACGCAATTTACTCGGATGTGCGTGGTTGCCACCACCAGTGATAAAACCGCCTTATTACTGATTTAACATCTTGTAATATTAAATACAATGATGGCACTAATAGTAAGGTCACAACGGTGGCAAATAAAATCCCAAAGGCTAATGATGTTGCCATCGGGATCACGATCTGTGCTTGTAAGCTATCTTCTAATAAAATAGGCGCGAGACCAAAAAAGGTCGTTAATGACGTTAATACAATCGCCCTAAATCGTGCACACCCCGCATCAATAACCGCTTGTTGTAAGTCAACGCCTTGCTTTAATGCTCGATTAATAAAGGTAACTAACACTAACGAGTCATTGACCACAACCCCAGCTAACGCCAAAATTCCAAACACACTGAGTAAATTAAGGGTAAGCCCAGCAATATAGTGCCCAGCTATTGCGCCGATAATACCGAATGGGATCACAGACATAATAATCAATGGCTGGCTATAAGATCGCAGCGGAATCGCCATTAAAGCGAATATAGTGAGAAGAGCCAGTAAAGCATCACGAATTAAACTACCTTTGGTATTTTTTTCATCTTTTGCTCGACCATCTAACGCTATCTTAATATCAGGGTATTGCTGTTGTAATGTATCGAGTTTATTTGTCAGAATATCATTATAGATCTCAGACGGTGATGTTTGTGCTTTATCAACATTGGCAGACACAATCACAGATCGTTTTCGATCAACCCGATTGATGCTGGTATAAGAAGATTCAATATTAGCCGTGGCAACCTCAGTAAAAGGGACAAACTTGCCACTTGGTAATCTCACCTTCATGTTCTCCAAATATCCAATCGTACTGCGTTCTTGTTGCGGATAACGCACCATGACTTTAACCTCTTCATTATTACGCAAAACACGCTGTGCTTCGTAAC
The DNA here is from genome assembly GCF_003026095.1 of Photobacterium sp. GB-72. Lineage (NCBI taxonomy): Bacteria > Pseudomonadati > Pseudomonadota > Gammaproteobacteria > Vibrionales > Vibrionaceae > Photobacterium > Photobacterium sp. GB-72. Next base: position 218,134 of record NZ_PYNV01000003.1, read on the forward strand.
CAAAAAAAGCATGACGAACTTGGTTGGCTAATGCTGATAATGATAAGCCTAATGCTTCCCCTACTGCGGTTAATTGTAATTTCACTTCTGGTATTGGTGATGAGAGATCATCTTTAATATTTAACGTGCCATCATACTCAGATAACAGTTGTTGCATTGCTTTCGATGCGGCAGCAAGTTGCGTTAAATTTTCGCCTTTTAAACTAAACTGTAAATCACTTTGCTTACGATCAATCGAGGCATCATAGGTAATATTTTTCACTCCGACCAAAGGTGGCATTTGTGCTTGCCATTGTTTTAATATTTCAAAGCTACTGATCGGTAACGTTTCTGTTTTATGGAGCTCGGCTAAGATAAATAAATCTTGCCGATTCGCCATATTCATAAAAGTGTGTTTTACCACATTCACACCCAGCTCTTGATATATTTTGGCATCTGCTTGATACAATGCATCTTCTATTTGAGCCGCAACACGCGCGTTATTTTCATCAGAAGAAGACACATCCATATCTACATTTACTTGAATATAATCAGATGGAAGATTAGGAAAAAAGACCCATCGTAATTGGCCACTTACCACAAGTGCGATAGCAAGCATTAAGATGCCAGAAAACGTCGCTAAGACACTATAGCGATGCCTCGTACACAGGGTAATAAATCGACGATAGTTATAATTTATAAACCGATCGACTGCATTGTTAAAACGCAATTTTAAGCGTGAAAGTAAATGAGGTGTCTTGCTCCGCGGCGTTAAACGCATACGCGCTAAATGTGCAGGAAGGATAAGTTTTGACTCTATCAAAGAAAAGCTTAAACACAGCAATACAATCCATGCGATAGCTTTGAAAAACTCAGTGCGAGGCGCATCCGAAATCAACATGGGGATAAACGCCGCCATGGTCGTTAAGACGCCAAATGTTGCAGGAATAGCGACTTTCTTCGCCCCAGCTATAACGTTATCAATGCCTTGCCCTTTGTCTTCAATTTCACTGTAAACACTTTCTCCCACCACTATTGCATCATCAACAACTATCCCTAGCACTAAAATAAAACCAAACAGCGAGATAAGATTAATTGATACCGCAATAAACGGCGTTGGCATAAACAAAAGCGTACCAAGGAAACAAAATGGGATCCCTAATATGACCCAAAACGCAACGCGTATATCAAGAAAAAGAGCAAGAATAACAAAGACTAATATGCCACCATATAGCATATTGGAAAGCATCATATTCAAACGCCCTTCCAAATAATGTGACATATCTCCCCAGGTGTCGAGATAGACACCCGAAGGTAATTGAGCTTGCTTTTTGGCTATATACTCACTGACTTGATGTGAGATTTTAGTCGCATCTTCATCCGTTAAGTTTCGTACTTGAATAACTGCGGCTCGTTGGCGATTAAAACGATTTAAAACCCTATTTTCAACAAAACCGTCTGAAACAGTGGCGACATCTGATAATAATAATCGGCTACCGTCTGAGCGCGTGCGTAAAACAATCGATGAAAACGCATCACCGCTATACAGTTGACCGTTAGTTCGAACCAATAAATCACCATCTTTAGCTTTAATAATGCCACCGGGTAAATCTATAGATCGCTGTTGAACAACATTCGCGACTTGCTCAAAGGTTAAACCATACTTTCTTAGCGCATTTTCAGAGACATCTATCGCTATTTCATAATCTTTTACGCCTGAAACGACAACGTCAGAAGCACTGCTTTCGAGTAAAATATCGTCTCGAACTTGTTTGGCATATTCTTTTAATTGTCTTTCATTGAGATTGCCATAAAGCGAAATGAACATGACATTACTGGTAAATTCAGCCCGCTTGATCAATGGCGTTTCCATATTGACTGGAAACGTCGTAATGGCATCAATTTGTTGTTTGACATCATCTAGCACTTTCTCAAGATCGGCTCCCGTATCAAGCTCTAAAGTCAATGAAGCCAAGCCTTGAGAAGCGACAGATTCAATCCGCTTGATGTTTTTTACATTATCGAGCGATTGTTCAATTTTAATGTTGATGCTTTGTTCTATATCTTCAGGAGACGCGCCAGGATAACTTGCTGTGATCATAATGCGATTCAAAGCAAAAGCGGGGAAAATTTCTTTATTAATTAAACTAATAGAAAATAAGCCACCTAAAATAACAAGTAACATGAGTAAATTGGCAGCAACATGATTATGGGTAAACCAAGCAATTAATCCTTTTTCTTTCATTGCTATTCTCCCTTATTCACGACGTTAGGATTTACCACTTTTTTATCGGCAGCCATTAGTGGTGAAATATCAGGGGAATAACTTTTACTCATCACCGTTGTAACTTCAGTGCCATCTATTAAGCTATCAGGGCTTATTAAGGAAACTAACTCTCCATCTTTTAGTCCCCCGATAATATAAGCATTTTCTTTATCTGAACGGACTACATGCACCTTTCGAGTTGTGGTTTTATTATCAGCATCAACCACAATAACCTGCTCAGAGCGAACAACGTGGCGCGGTAACTTAATCACATCACTGACTTTTCGCCCTTGGATCTTTGTTGTTACGAATGTACCAAATTGCAAAATAGGTAATGAAAAAGAGGATGTGTTATTAACGAGGGATGTATGACGGTTATAAGGGTCGTTGACTTCTGCGACGAGATAAATCATTCGATTATCTTTATCAATTACACCTTCATTACGTACTAACTGTGCCGCCCATTGAATCACTTTCACTTCGTTATATTGAGATTCTAAGGTGATCTTTGTGGTTTCAAGACGGGGTAAATCAAGATAAGCCATTGATTGCGGCGTGATAGGTAAACGAATTTCAGCCGTTTGAGTACCATACAACTCGCCAATTAACTTACCTTTCGTTACATAACTACCGATATTGATTTCTTTCGCTGTCACTAAACTATCAAAAGGAGCACGTATTTCTGTTTTAGTCAGATTACGTTTAGCACGCTCTACAGCCGCTTGTGCAAACTTTACATTGGCTTCTTCTTGTTTGCGTTGCGGTTCACGTAAACCAAGAGAGGTTTGTTTATTCACAGATACATCACGTAAGATCTTTTTAGCGACTTTCCCTCGCGCAATTTCTTCTTTTAATTTCGCTTGTGCTTGTGCCAATGTCGCTTCAGCTTGAGCAAGATCGGCATGATAGTCGCTATCATCTAAACGTGCTAATAACTCTCCTTTTGTAACGAACTTGCCCACAGCAAAATCAGGAGAAATGTATTTGACCGAACCGACGACTTCAGAGACAACTTCTGCTTTTTGCTTGGGTTCAACAATTCCATATGAACCTACGGTGAGTTGCACATCTTGTTTTTGTATTTTAATCACTTCTAAAACAGGAGGCTGCACTGTAACTTTTTGCTGCTCTGGGCGTTTTTTGGTATTTATCAACAACACTGACGCCACAATAAATATTGCGATAATAACCAAAGGTAGTAATCGTCTTACCATTACATGCATGCTTTTAATCCCTAATCAGCGCATTTCAATAATCAGATCTTGTTTCTATTGTAGAGCATAGATGAATGCTCAAAAGTAGAAACGTAATATTAAACCGTACGTAATAGAGTGTGAGTTTGTTCACTATGTCATTCTTATTTTTGAATATTTATACATCCCATCGTTAATTATGTGATCTATCATTACTACTTTATCTGCACACACCATACTTTTAAAACGTTTAACCCAAGTAATTAAAGGTTGAACTTTACGCATTACAGCCCCTTGAAAATCACTTTCCAACCCTTATTTCTTGTGTAGAGACACCATTTGAATAAACCAATTTACCTTTATTAAAGCTGTAAATCGTACATATTGAGAGAGAAGCTAAACTTTTTTAGTTATGGTTAACTTGTGAAATCAATCAGTTATACACCAACCAACAAAAAGATTAGAAAAACTTATTAAAAAGTATTGACCGCACAATCACGGAAGCATATATTAATTACACGAACTGCCAAATGGAGTTCGAAATGCTAATAGGATTCGCCTTATTAGGGAAACCCTTATTAGTTTTGTTTTTACGGATCTTAGACAGATCCACTTAGTGATAAACGACAACTTTATATACCTTCTGTCGACACTAAGACTATTGCTTATTATTGAGGATAGTTATTATGCGTAATGTAGATTTCACTCCCCTATACCGCCACGCTATTGGTTTTGATCGCTTATTCAACCTCGTTGAAGCAAGCAACAACAAAGCACAGGCAACCGGATACCCTCCGTACAATATCGAGCAAACTGACGAGAATAATTACCGCATTACAATGGCGGTGGCTGGTTTCTCTGAGGATCGCTTAGATCTTACTCAAAATGAAAATATGCTTGTTGTAACAGGAACTAAGGCTCCTGAAGAAAACAAAAATTTTATCTATCAAGGTATTGCTGAGCGTAACTTTGAACGTAAATTCCAACTTGCAGATTACGTAAAAGTTGTTGGTGCAAACTTAGAGAATGGTTTACTTCATATCGATTTAGAACGTGAAGTACCTGAAGCAATGCAACCACGTAAAATTTCTATCGGTAAAGCGGCGACACTGCCAACTGAAGAATAATTTCAACGCTATTAATTAGCCTTGAGTAGATAACATATTTAGAGCTATCACCTTTTTTCGACCTAAATTCGACAGGTTGATAGCTCACTATATTCATCCCCTATCGGGAAATCATATTTAAATTGCATTGATCTTTGGCTTGAAGTCAGCACTTCAACCAACAACATTCTTATCCCCAATAAAATATCGAACATAGTTCAGATAAGAATAACTAATCAATGCGATACAATGAGGAAAAGATTTATGAGTAAAATTATCGGTATTGACTTAGGTACAACTAACTCTTGTGTTTCTGTATTAGACGGCGACATGCCACGTGTTATTGAAAATGCGGAAGGTGAACGTACTACAGCTTCTGTGATCGCATATACAGATGGTGAAACCTTAGTTGGTCAACCTGCAAAACGTCAGGCAGTAACCAATCCTGAAAATACGTTATTTGCTATTAAGCGTTTAATTGGTCGTCGTTTTGAAGACGAAGAAATTCAACGTGATCTTTCTGTTATGCCATACAAAATTGTTAAAGCTGACAACGGCGATGCATGGGTAGAAGCAAAAGGTCAAAAAATGGCGGCACCTCAGGTTTCTGCTGAAGTTTTGAAAAAAATGAAGAAAACAGCAGAAGAATACTTAGGTGAAAAAGTAACTGCTGCGGTAATTACAGTACCTGCTTACTTTAATGATGCACAGCGTCAGGCAACCAAAGATGCTGGCCGTATTGCTGGGCTGGAAGTTAAACGTATTATCAATGAGCCAACAGCAGCAGCGCTTGCTTATGGTTTAGATAAAAAAGGTGGCGATCGCACTATCGCAGTGTACGACTTAGGTGGCGGTACCTTTGATATTTCTATTATCGAAATTGATAACGTTGATGGCGAGCAAACCTTTGAAGTGTTAGCAACCAATGGTGATACACACCTTGGTGGTGAAGATTTCGATACTCGTATGATCAACTACCTTGTTGATGAATTTAAGAAAGATCAAGGTATTGATTTACGCAATGATCCACTTGCAATGCAACGTGTAAAAGAAGCCGCTGAAAAAGCAAAAATTGAGCTTTCTTCTGCACAACAAACAGATGTGAATCTACCTTATGTGACTGCGGACGCTACTGGTCCTAAGCACATGAATATTAAGATCACACGTGCAAAATTGGAATCACTGGTTGATGAGCTAGTACAAGGTACTTTAAGCCCTGTAAAATCAGCACTTAAAGACGCTAACTTGAATGTAAGTGATATCACTGACGTTATCTTAGTGGGTGGTCAAACACGTATGCCACTAGTACAGAAAACCGTTGCTGATTTCTTTGGTAAAGAGCCACGTAAAGATGTAAACCCTGATGAAGCTGTTGCTATGGGCGCTGCAATTCAAGGTGGTGTATTAGCGGGTGATGTGAAAGATGTGCTTCTTCTTGATGTAACACCATTATCCTTTGGTATTGAAACCATGGGTGGTGTGATGACAGCATTGATTAATAAGAACACCACGATCCCAACCAAAGCTGAACAAGTGTTCTCAACGGCGGAAGATAACCAAAGTGCGGTCACCATTCACGTACTACAAGGTGAACGTAAGCAAGCGATGCACAATAAGTCACTTGGTCAATTCAACCTTGAAGGTATTCAAGCAGCACCTCGTGGTATGCCACAAATTGAAGTGACATTCGACTTAGATGCTGATGGTATATTGAATGTATCAGCAACCGATAAGGCGACAGGCAAAGCACAAAAAATCACGATTCAAGCATCAGGTGGTTTAACTGAGGCTGAGATTGAGAAAATGGTTCAAGAAGCTGAAGCGAACAAAGACGCTGATATGCAATTTGAACAACTGGTCACAGCGCGTAACCAAGCTGACCACATGATCCACAGCACACGCAAACAGTTAACTGAAGCAGGCGATAATTTACCAGCAACAGATAAAGAAAGCGTTGAAGCAGCTATCTCTGCACTTGAGAGTGTGAAATCTGGCGATGATAAAGACGCCATTGAAAAACACACTCAAGCATTGATGACTGCAGCACAAAAGCTAATGGAGCATGCCCAAACTCAAGCGAACACTCAGCAACAAGCTGATGCTCAGAGCAATGCAAAAGACGACGATGTTGTAGATGCAGAGTTTGAAGAAGTGAAGTAATTACTCACGATAGTTTGCTATCATTGGTAGCAATCAATCGCAATGAATAGAGACGGGCGAAGAGATCAACATCTCTCGCCCTTTTCTACAATAACAACAGACAAAATGTAAATCTAATTTGGCTAACTATCTGTGCCTTTAATCGTTGATTACGCTTAAATCAGCTATCGTTTTTAGGTATGATTAGCAAAGAATATTCCAGATAGTTATCTCAGTTGAGATAAGAGGTGTTACTAATGTCAAAACGTGATTTTTATGAAGTTCTAGGTGTCGCCAAAACGGCATCAGAAAAGGAAATTAAAAAAGCGTACAAAAAGCTCGCAATGAAGTTTCACCCAGACAAAAATCCGGATGATCCAACGGCTGCAGACAAATTTAAAGAAGTAAAAGCAGCTTACGAAATTTTAACCGACAAAGAAAAGCGCACAGCCTACGATCAATTTGGTCATGCTGCGTTTGATAACCCAGGTATGGGCGGTGGACATCATGGTGGCGGTCATCACGGTGGTTTCCAAGGTGGCGGTTACGGTGATTTTGAAGATATTTTTGGTGGCGCATTTGGTGATATGTTCTCAAATGCTCGCGGTGGTCGTGGAGGATTTGGTAGCCGTCATTCCACTCGCCCACAAAAAGGCGAAGATCTTCAATACACCATGGAAATTGATTTAGAAGATGCAATTAGCGGTGCATCTCGTGTTATTGATTTACCCGTATTTGAAGGCACAAGCCAAGTAAATAAAAAGCTGAATATCAAAATCCCTGCAGGCATTGAAGATGGCGGTCGAATTCGCTTAAGTGGTAAAGGTCACCCTGGCATCAACGGTGGCCCGCAAGGTGATGTATTTATTCAAATGAATATTCGCCCTCATCCACGTTACACGCGCGAAGGTAATAATTTACATTGTAAAGCGACTACCGACTTTGTGACTGCTGCATTAGGTGGCAAGATTGAAGTAAATACCTTAAATGGTGCGATTAGCCTTAAGATTCCTGAAGGGACACAAACCGGTCGTAAATTCCGCCTAAAAGGCAAAGGAGTCACAGATCGTAAAGGCAACACTGGCGATTTAATTGTTCAATTAGTCATTGAAACACCACAAAACCTAAGTGAACGTCAAAAAGAACTACTTGCCGAATTTGCTGCTGCATAAACATCATTATCGTTCAGGTTTCCATAATGATTCAGCTGGTAGGATAGAAGTAGACAAGATACGAGGGCTATAACCAATACGGGGAACGCATGACTTGCTGAGAAGGCAGGGCTTAAGCACCATGATTGGTTATAGCTATCAACAGTATTCAGGTCACTCGCTCAGGACATCATTATGGATAATGCGGTCCGTGACCAAAGTCATCGTAAAGCTGAATAGAACGGAAAAGCACTCACCATTGCCGTGGTAGTGATGGATAGACTCAACGGGCAGTAATTACCTGCTGAAGTCAGTATCCAATCTAATCGCTTTTTTATATCGCGCTTTTTGTGAATAACTGTAAATTTAAAACCCTTATGACAACTATTAAACAGCTTTCCTTAGCAGTAGCAATCGCTGCATTATTTTCCTCCAGTACAGTATTTGCCACGCCTAGCAACGATGCGGCGAACACCATGCCTGATAGTGATTACTATGCGGCAACACAATACAAAGAAGCAAAAGCTCCACTCAATAACTTTGGTGCTATCGACGTAAAAGTCAATATCCCAGAAAATGTGCAAGTGCCTCCTGCTCCAGCAGAAGCCGGCGGTGCGAATGGGATCCCACAAACTATGGTACAGAAGTGGGCTCAGACAGGCGTATTCCCACCTAGTCTTAAAGCACGGGCGTTCATTTTAATCGATGCCAATACTGGACAAATTATTGCATCCAACAATGGCAACATGCGTATGGCCCCAGCCAGCACCACGAAGTTAATGCTAATGTACATTGTTGAGCAAAAACTGGCTGACGGTGTAATCTCACTTGACTCAAAAGTACTCGTACCAGAAGTCGCGTGGCGCACTGGTGGTTCAAGAATGTTCTTGAAGCCCGGTTCTTATGTGTCAGTGAAAGATCTTATTCAGGGTGTGATTGTTGAATCGGGGAACGATGCCGCTGTAACACTGGCTAATTACGTCGCGGGATCGCAATCTTCATTCGTTTCGATGATGAACGCAACGGCAGTGAAGTTAGGTATGCACAATACCCACTTCACCACTGTTATGGGTCTGCCAGCACCAGCACATTTCTCAACCGCTTATGATCTTGGTCTTCTCGGAGAGCACATCATGAACGACTACCCTCAATACTTTCATTTTTTCAGTCAGAAGTATTTTGAATACAATCATATCCGCCAACCAAATTTCAATCGCTTATTGTTCACTTATCAATATGCGACGGGTATGAAAACGGGTAGTACAGAAGCCGCTGGGTACTCTCTGGTAAGCTCTGCTCAAATGCCAGATAACCCAATGAAGTTGGTTGCGGTTGTTCTGGGCACGCAATCACTGAATGATGTCGCAGCGCAAAGCAAAGGGCTATTCAATTATGGCTTCCGCTTCTTCAAGCAAGACACTTTATATGCAGCAAACAGCAAACTTTCTGAACAACACGTTTGGGGAGGACAACAAGATAAAGTCTCTTTAGGTCTTGAGAAGCCATTAACCTTGGTTCTTCCTTCAAGTGTTGATGAAAAAGGTCTGAAAACTGATCTCCAATTTGACCATGACATCAAAGCACCGGTTGATAAGGGTGAAAAGTTAGGTGAAATGACTGTCACTTATAATGGCAAAGTTATTAAAACCGAACCACTTGTCGCGCTCAACAGTGTTCAGCAAGGCGGCTGGTTCACCCGAATCTGGGCTAGTATCTCAATGTACACCCATAACTTGCTAGCATCTCACGGGCTGTAGACTCAGAAAATTAGGCGGGGTTTGGATTATAGAACAAACACTCGGTGGTAAATAAAAACGACGTTGTGATAATTGTCTTTTTATTTTCCCATGACGGAAGTACACTCCCGTCTTAATAGCCATCATACTAATAAAGCCAATATTTTAGTCGAAATGAATAAGGTATTGGCTTTTTGTTTGGATAATCATTATGCCTACTTTTAAATCGAAATATCCCTTAGCAAGGCTAGCGAGTATTGTGTTATTAAGCTTATCAACAACAGTATTTGCTAGCATCTCGGACATCAACCGCGCAGTAGAAAACAGCCGTCATTTAGAACCAGGTGAAACTTTTGTACTCGATCAACCTTGTAAATTATTTAATAACTACGAGCATAAAATCTATCACTGTACAGCCATGATTGGCCCATTATCACTGATTAAAGATCAACAATTAGATGCCATTAAAAGTGATAACGAGCTACTTTATCGTGATGTTGCTTTTGTGAGAAAAGAAGATGGTCAACCCGTGTTCCGTCTACTTCCTCGAGCAGCGAAAACGCCAGAACAAACACCGCCAATATCATCAAATGAGTCATCAGAACAATCAGCAAAAAAACAATTATCACACGTTGGTTTTCTTGCTAAGTAGCAATTAACGCAGCACTTACAATAAACATTGTTTCATTGTATTCTTTTTCTTGTGTGATTATGCGTTAAAAGCAACTCATTATTTTAAATCGCAGTTAGATATTTTTTCTAACTGCGTATTTTTAATCCGCTTATAGAAATTAGTTATGTGTTTCACCCTCAACAAATTAAAATGCTCACCTATTATTATGTTCTATAAGAGCTTGATATATTCAACATGATTGAAGCAAAAATTGAAAACTGGGGACTCAAACGTGTTGAGCGTTATTTACCCATAACTCAGGGTCTCTTTAAAACAATAAATGATAAAAAACTGTGTCAGTTATGTGTTGTGCTTTCTTTTTTTATTGGATTCATCACAACCTTTTTTATCGTTTCTTTCGAAATCTATTTAGAGTTACTCGGAGAAAACTGGTTAGCCTTAGATAACCTACTTAGACTCGTTGTTATTAACATTGTCTTTATCAGCTTAGAATTATTTTTACTATTTGAGGTTGGATTTATTACCACTGCAATTCTCATCAATCGTGCGTCAGCTAAATACCAGTTTTGTGACAGAATGAAAGCATCATTAGTGCGTGCGGTTATGGAGCTGTCAGAGCCCGTTGAGAATATTCATGGAATAAAACCTTATAAACAGTTTAGTAAATTTCGCTATATCAAAGTTGCCTTGTATACCGGTAAAGACATACTCAGTAATTTTATTATCAAGGCATTACTACAAAAATCACTATCACGTAGTAGCGTGCGTGTTTACATTCCGTTGGTTTCTACCTTAATTACGGGGTTTTGGGACGCATGGGTACAACAAAAAGCCCTTAGCGAAGTGCGATTACGTATTTCGGCACGCGTGTACGTACTTAACCAGTTAGCAGAACTTGAAGCTAAAGAGATGAGCCAAGCTTACATTATTGCTTTACTCCGTTTAATTGCGGTAAGACAGAGCTATAAACAAGAGTGTGATATCAATTTAGAGTTCTTCTATGAGCAACTTCATAAAAAGAAACAATGTGAAATAACAGAGCTTGAGTCTGTTGATTTGTTACTAGCAAGCGTAGATGCGTTAACGGTTAATGAAAAAGCAGAACTGACTGTTATGACCGAGTATTTGTTCTATTTCAGACGCTCACCGAATCGTATTGAAAAACAGTTATTGAGCAAACTTGGGGTACTTAAAGCGACCAAGCGCAACCCTCTACTTTGCTAAACACAGCACAATAAAAGCCGCCTTTCATATATTCCATGATTTAATATATTAAAGGCGGCTTTGCTTTTCATATGTCAACTAGATATCCGCACTCAAAAACAACCTGCAAACCATCAGATTCAAATTCTCAGAAAGCGTTGGGTATTTTCATGGATTAGTGTCGCCATTACATCCCGTGATAATTGATGATGCTCTGCTAATACGTCAATCACTTGATTGATCATATTTGGCTCCCCCTCCACACCATTGTATTTACACGGCGAATCAGACTCCACCAACAGCATATCAAGCGGAATTTTCTTAACAAACTCTAAGTAATGAGGATCGACAAAGATCCAAGGACTTACTGAAATGAAATGCGCTTGTTGATGAAGTAAGGCGAGGTCTTCGTCACTGCCTTCATACCAATGGAACAACGCCCCTTTGATTTGATAGGTATTTAAAATAGGCAGCGCATAATGAATATCATCTTCTACTACATGCAAATTGACAGGTAGTTCTAGCTCTGCTGCAATCTTAACAAAACGGGCTAAGCGTTCACTTCCCTGCTGTTTAATAAGGTGTTTTTCTTGCTCTGTTTTCTCGTCTAAGTAGAAAAAAGGAATGCCGATTTCACCAATACCAGATAATAAATGACGATGTTGGTATATCAGATCGATAACAGCTTGGATCTCTTGTTCACTGACATCTTTCTCAGGGTGAATACCAAGAAAGAGATAAATCTGCTCTGAATATTGTTGTTTTAAGCGTATCAACTCTAACGCACTTGCCTTGGTCATAGATACGGCACCTATTTTGCCGCTTTGCTTAAAAAACCGCTCCCTATCGACCGCTAATACACCTTCTAAATGGCAGTGAATATCAATTAACACAGTAGTATTCCAAATCGAGATAAGACAAACAATAAAAAATAATAACGCTTACTATTCAAAATCTTAACATAATTAAAGTTAGTCTCTAGCTTAATTAATCTTTTATTACGCATACTGCGTATACGATATAAATATAATTATTGGAGTTATATACATGTTTTCTTGGTTTAAAAATAATCCCGCTAAAAAATTAAAGAAACGCCACTCAATGCTACTTGAAGAAGCCATGCATGCTCAAAGGAATGGCGATATCAGAACCTATTCCCGCTTAACAGCAGAAGCTGATGAACTATTTCAGCAAATCAAGCACCTCAATCAATCTGAAACCTGAGCTTTGCATAAACGGCTTGTTAATTTCAGTAAAAAATAGCCTCCAATAACCTTTATACTCTATGAGTTAAAGCTATTGGAGGCTTTCTTGCTTAACTAAAAATAAGCTTATTTCGCTGCTGGCTGTACCTGCGCTGGTGTTGCATCTTTTAATTCAATTTTATGATTGGAAGGCACGGTTGTTTGCTGCGTAAGTTGCTGAAATTGTTTTTGCATTTCCATCATTTGCTGCTGTTGTTTTGCCATTAAGTTAGACATATTCATTTGCATACCCCCCATATCATTCCATGAGTTTGCAAATACATTATTCATTTCAATTTGTTGTTGCTGCAACTGTTTAAAGAATGCTTTATCTACTTTGGCGTTATCACCTTTGGATTGAAATTGAACAATCTCATAATTCATTGGGCCCTGTGGAGTCTGCACTGTCCCTTTAGTAACCGTTTTTTCACCACTATCGGTTTTTACCGTTTTTGTCGTTTGGTTTGGTTGTACATTAGCTGATGCACTATCTACATTCTTCAAATCAACTGTTTGAATCCAACCCGTTTGACCATTACTTGGATCACCGACTTTTGACCAACCCTCATTTTTATAGATAGTGATCAAAGGTACATCTGTTTTTATCGTTTCAATTACCTTAGCTGATACATTAGGCTCTTGATATAGCTTGATAGTTTCAGTGGTATTATTAGCAGCCCACACAGCAGTACTCATACATGCTACAGCGGCAATACCTGCAAATGCTAGAATAGAACGTTTCATAAAATATCCTCTATGCACAGTGACATAATTTAAAAGGTCAAAAATACTGGTTGACCACGCATAACCTGTAACAGATATATTATGTCTCTTAAATTAATCGAAGATGAACAAGACCTCAAATAATTAAATTCATTCAAGGTAAATTATTTTACAATTTTGCTTTCTTATTCTCATACATTTTTTATCTATAACATTCATTATCTTAATAAGTTCACCTTGATAACTTTCAGTACCATAAATAAATAGTCAGTCACTAAAAGCATAACTTATTTTTCATTAATAAAATTTATTATGTATTTAATTCCCAAGGCATTATTTTTTCAGTAATGAAAACAAATTCACTCCACCATAACGAATAGCTGAGCCCTCCGAATAAAAAGTTGAACACAACAATGAAGATGATTTTTTAATTAATTCATCACTTTTATATCGTTACGATTATAATTCGCATGCCCAAATCCATCTAAATCAATGATAATTAATATTTTTTTGTTAAACGATAGTTATTGATAAATCGCTTATTATATAAACCACTAAATTCACCAATTAATGAGATATGCTGATATTGCTTTTTCTCTCTATAAAGGCAAGTAATATCTTTTCAACTGTATAATAAAAAGTTTCTGTGTTTATAATTGCGTCAAATTCCATGATATCAAAATAGAGAGTATTATCCTTTTATTTTCATTCAGTAATCTTTGCTGTGAATCTTCACTCACATCAGTCGCTAAACTATGATGGTTAAGGTAAGTTATAAAATCGGATGAAAGAATATTATTCGACATCACTTCTTTATACGTCATACCTAATTAATCAACATTAATATGAAAAATCAGCTCATGCTTCAAGTTTTCATTGATAAAAACAATTTGATGTCCTTTATTTCGAACGCATAGAAAACCAGTTAAGACAGAAAAAAGATAATCAATATCGAAATTTACTAATATATTAATTGTGAATTTTTATTTATAAACGTTTGGTATAAATTACGATAGTGTTATTATAATGAATTATTAACATAAATTATCTATGCAATGGATTCGGTATGATAAAGAATGCAACGAATGCATCACAAGGGATGTTACTTTTTAAGCTGTCCACACTACAAAGCTTTGCGATTGGTACGCTTAAAGTCCGTGAAATCGTACCCTATACAAATTTAAGTGTTATCCCAAAATCTCACCCAACCGTACTTGGCACCACTACATTACGTGGCGACACTGTCCCTGTTATTGATATGGCCAAAGCAATTGGTTATCCCGCTATCAGTCTTGAAGAGCGCCAACGTTGCTTTATTATCATTACAGATTGTCGTCGTAAGTTAGTTGGATTTTTAGTCAGAGGTATTGAACGGATCACCGAGTGTAACTGGCAAAATATTGAAGCACCTCCCCAACATTTAGGTAGCGATATTTTTGTCACTGGTGTTATGCGCGATGCCGATAAGTTGATTCAACTACTAGATGTTGAATTGCTTCTCTCTAAAATATTTCCAGATGATCCTTCAACGTTATTGCCTACTCTTACCGATATTGAACGTGAGATTTTACGTCCGTTAAAAATCTTATTAGTTGATGACTCAGCCGTCGCCAGAAAACAATTAACTCAAGCACTTGATAGTATCAGTGTGCCCTACTTTGTTGCCAAAAATGGGCAAGATGCTTTTAATATGATGCAAACGGCTGCGCAAGCAAACGATCCGTTCCATATTTTGGTTAGTGATATCGAAATGCCAGGGTTAGATGGGTATGAGCTGGCATTCAATGTCAAAAACACCGATGCGCTCGTCTCAACCTATATTATTTTACACACCTCCCTTTCAAGTGAAATAAGTGTGTCTCAAGCACACCAAGTTGGTGCTCAAGAAGCACTGACAAAATTTGAAGCAAATGAATTAATACATGCGATGCTTCGGGGGGCGGAGCAGCATTTAGCATTAAGTAGCTAAAATGAAAAAAGCGAGAAATCACCCGTCATATTAGCGGTAATTTCTCGCTTTTATAATGTATTATTACATTAGATTAACGAATAAAACGGTTATAGATAAACAGAATAATAAATGCACCCAAGGTAGCGGTAATAATGCTACCAATGTTTACACCTGTTGCATGACCTAAACCAATAAATTTACCCACAAAACCACCAACAAATGCACCGCCAATACCCAATGCCATTGTTACAATCCAACCACCGCCATCTTTACCAGGCATTAAAAACTTTGCCAATGCACCAGCAATTAAACCAAGAATAATCCAAGATAAAATACCCATTAAGAGCCCCTATACTTTTAAAAATAGTAAATACTTATAATTGGTAAGTGTAGACAGGTATCGGCTAACGAAGTTCAATTCTTTGTCAGGAAGTTTATAAAATCATAAGAAACTTATATACCAAATATGATTAGATTAACTTTGAGGGCATAAGATCGTTTAAATTACTCTCACCTAAAATCACTCTTTTTATTCATTCACTATAGTGTAATATGCGCGCTATTCGATGACTATAGATAGATATTATAAGGCAATAATACATATGAAATACGATTGGATTCTTTTTGATGCTGATGAGACCCTGTTCTATTTTGATGCTTTTAAAGGGCTACAGCTCATGTTTTCTCGTTATGATATCGCCTTTAGTGACGCTGACTTCAAACAATATGAATTAATTAACCGCCCGCTATGGGTGCAATATCAAAATGGCGATATTTCAGCCAGTGAACTTCAGCAAACACGTTTTCGGGAGTGGGCAAAAAAACTAAAAACAACAGAACAACAGCTTAATGATGATTACATGCAAGCAATGGCTGATATTTGCGAAGTATTACCGGGGACAACATCACTGATTCGATCTCTTAATGGTCGAGTTAAATTAGGCATCATTACTAATGGCTTTACTGCACTGCAAAAAATCCGCTTAGAAAAAACAGGACTAGCCGATTATTTTGATCTGCTCGTTATTTCAGAGCAGGTCGGCGTCGCTAAACCCGATCGCCGTATATTTGATTATAGTCTTGAAAAAATGGGCAACCCTGCACCTACTTCTGTACTTATGGTCGGTGATAACCCGCAATCAGATATCTTAGGCGGTATCAATGCAGGTTTAGACACATGCTGGTTTAATCATCAAAATCAATTATTGCCAAATACTATAAAGCCAACCTATCAAGTTTCAACACTGGCTGAACTTGAAAAAATATTAGCTTAAAAACAACAGGTTAAATATAATAACGGATATGTATCGCGAATTTTTATTCTATATTCGCGATACATACATTATACATTCCGTATTAAATACGAATAATTACCGAATATCACTTTACAATCATCTTAAATAGCTTTAGTTTTAGGTCAATTATTTCATTCGAGCGCATCACTTATGTATTCAGTTAAGCACAACAATTTAGCAGTATCTTCTACTGTATTTGTTATGAATACTATTGCGCTTGTCTCTGTTGTCGTCGTCGTCAAATAACGCTGACGTTTAAGCTTATTCGTCAGTTACTATTGCTGGCGGATATGTTAACTCTCCTTTTTATCTTCCAGCCAAACTGACCATTCATGTAGAAGGTACGCCGTTTGAAGAGAAGAGAACTTGCCGCCATTGGATTTATGACTTTTGCCTTATTTTTAGGGGCAGGAAACCTTATTTTCCCCCCTATGATGGCACAACAAGCCGGTGAAAACTGGTTAATTGCCATAGTAGGCTTCCTACTAACCGCCGTTGGTTTACCCGCCTTAACACTGATCGTTTTAGGTCGACTGTCATCTGCAGATAAACTCACTGCCTCATTACCACATTGGATGGATCGTACTTTCTGGTTTTTAGTATTAACGACTCTGGGGCCAGCCTTTGTTCTACCTCGAGCGGTAACTGTGGCGTATGAAATGGGTGTTAAACCTTTCTACCACGGTAACGGGTTAATGCTGTTTTCAGTGCTATTTTGCTTATTAACCTTAATTTTGGCACTGAAGCCCGGTAAGTTAGTTAGCTATATTGGTAAAGTAATGACGCCTGCATTAATCGTGATGCTAGCGGTCTTAGTGATTGCCGCTTTGATTAACCCATTAGGCTCTCCGACAGATGCCATTGCTGTTTATAAAGCAGCACCGACGGTTAACGGTATGATCCAAGGTTATATGACATTAGATGCTATCGCAGCGGTCGCATTTGGTTGGGTGATTATTCAAACCATTCGTAGTACGGGTATTAGCTGTAATAAAGCGATTTCTTACTACACATTACGTATTGCTGGTATCTACGCATTACTGATGTCTTTGTGTTATTTAGCTATGGGTTATTTAGGTGCGACGTCCTCTTCGATTGCTCCCAACTCAACCAATGGCGGTGAAATTCTAACACGCTATGCTGCTGGTGAGTTTGGTACATTTGGACAAATTTTATTAGCAACTATCACTTTAATGGCTTGTTTAACCACAACTATTGGCTTAACCAATGCTAATAGCGAATACTACAAAAATACTTATAACATCCCTTTTAAAATCAGTGCTGTTGTGATCATGAGCTTAACAGCCATTATCTCTAATGTTGGCTTAGAAACGATTATTGAAGTCAGCCTACCTGCTATTTTGATTTTATGCCCTATCGCTGTATCACTCATCATCGCCATTATTTTTATGCCGAACACTGTGAGTAACGAAAAGCGTAAATTCTCGATGAGCCAAACACTGATCGTCATTATAGCCACGTTATTTGGCAGTATTGATGCACTAAACATTTTGGGTAAAATACCTTCCGCTATTCATCAAGATCTAACAGCATGGTTGCCTTTGTTTAATGCTCATGCGTCATGGCTACTCCCTGTTCTAGTAACCATTTGTATCAGTAAAGTGACCCATATTATTCAACGTAATCGAAATACAGTTGCTACCTACTGACACTAAAATTGAAGCTATGCCATTGGTATAGCTTCAATATCAGCGTTACCACTGCTTTCAATTATTATATCGAAGCATAAAAACACAAAATCTAGCACTAGAACTCACATATTTAACTATCAATATGATTTTATTTAGTTAATTGCTTTTACTTAGTCGCAATAAAACGCATACCATAAAAAAATCGTTTACAACTCTATATTTTCTTTATATGTTGTAAGCGTTAATTCAATCACAAAACAGAAGTTGTTAAGTTATGTATTCAGCACTTTGCGAACATAAAACACGAAAAAACTTAGCATCGAGCCAATTTACTAATTGGAGCGAGGCTTCTGTTGTTGATATAAAACATACAACACGAATTATTACCGCTATTATCCTAGTGATTATTCGCTAGGCTGGCGGGCAAGCTTCCGTCAGCCGAGCTGGCGGAGGATACTATCAAGTCAAATATCTTCTTTCAGCAAACCTGCGGAATACGATTTCAATCATGGACGTTTAACGCATTGCGCATTAATCGCGATGGTTGTCTATAACTTCAAAAATGCAGGAACTACATTTGAAAACACAAGACATCTTCGTACTCGGTCTCACAACATTTGCCCTCTTTCTTGGTGCAGGTAACTTGATCTTTCCACCAGCAATGGGATTAGATGCCGGGACTTCTCTGACCTCCGCAATGGCCGGATTTTTAATTACTGCCGTAGGCTTACCCGCATTTACTATTATTGTGCTAGGTCGAATTGGTAATACCAATAATTTAACCAAGGCTTTACCTAAGTGGCTAGGTACAACTTTTTGGGTATTACTTTTTACCGCTATTGGCCCTGCATTTGGTATGCCTCGCGCCGTTACTGTTGCTTATGAAATGGGTATTCAACCATTTTTTACTCATGACCATTTGGTTGCTTTTTCTATCATTTTTTCTGCCGCTACCCTATTTCTTGCATTTAAACCAGGAAACCTTGTGACTTACATTGGTAAGATCATGACGCCTGCACTGATTATTTTACTATGTGGATTAGGCTTAGCAGCATTTCTTAGCCCTCTCGGTACACCTGCTGCTCCATCTGGTGATTACCAAGTCGGTGCTGTTACAAGTGGTTTGATCCAAGGTTACATGACGATGGACGCCATTGCTGCTGTCGGTTTCGGCTGGGTGATCATTCATGCAATAAAAGCTAAGGGTGTTACAACACAACAAGGTATTGCATCAACTTCTATTAAAGTCGCATTAATTTACGCCACGTTAATGGCGTCTTGTTACATCATTATGGGCTACGTAGGCGCAACATCATCAACGATTGCTGAACATGGTGTTAATGGTAGCGTGATCTTAACTCGTTACGTTGCAGGTGAGTTTGGTCATTATGGTCAATGGTTATTAGCCGCTATTATCTTAATGGCATGTTTAACCACCACGGTGGGTTTAACCAATGCATGTGCTGAGTATTATCAAGATACGTTTAAAGCTTCGTTTGGTTTCACAGCAACAGTCATTGTTGTGCTAACAGGGGTTATCGCAAACTTTGGTTTAAACGATATTCTGAAAGTAAGTTTACCTGCCATCCTTGTACTTTGTCCGGTTGCCATCGCATTAGTATTAGCATCATTGGCGGCTTCAACATTTACCGTTTCACGCCTTACACACAGTGCGGTTCTGATCACAGCGACGCTTTTCGGTACTATTGATGCGATTAATATCTTAGGTAAGATGCCAAAAGATCTCGGTGACTTTTTCAGCGATGCATTACCGCTTTACAACGCACATGCAGGTTGGTTATTACCGTCTTTATTCATGTTAATTACGACGGCGATGATTGGGCGTACAGCAAGTGCAGAGAAAAAATTTGGGCGTGTTGACTACCGATTAAAAACGGCAAATAACGATTAATAAAAAACGGCGATATTGGGGTATCGCCGTTTTTTTACTGTTGTTTTTACTATACAAGCAAAAAGCTAGGCTTCACTTTAAGCGCTAGCAATGAAAGTATTACAATTCATTCCACATTGCGGCACCCGGCGCCCATACTTCCACTCTATTTTTCTCTAAATTACAACGAAAGTTAATATCACCACGATGTGCCGGCTTTATATGATCGACAAACACCCAGCCTCGATTACTTTCAGATTGATTATCAACATCATTAGCAATAATGGTTTCAGCAGTATATTGCGTTTTATTCGTTACCAAAATTTGGCACTGCTCGATATCATTGGTAGAAGGTGGAGTAAAAGGAGTTGCTGTCATATCACAGCCAGAAAGCAGTAGAGCAAGCAGTAAGATTTTAGTTTTCATCGTAGACTATTCATAGCATCAAAATGTGTCACTAATTGCAGGCGAAAAATGAATATCAACGATATGCCATTAGCGAAGTTGCGCGGAATTGTATAGATAAAAAAACAAATTGGTAGTGTTAATTAACCTCCATCATCATTCTTTTGAAGACAGTCACTCTCATAAAGCATTACGTTAATTCCTTGTAAAAATAACGCTTAACGAATACATATGATAATTTAACATTGCTGAAATTAATTATCGAAGTAATATGCTATTAAGAAGCTATTAAGAAGCTATTAAGCCACTGATAAAACAATGAAGAGTTGCCAATAAAAAGCCCAAATCATTAGCCATTGTGTCATGTCCTATCGAAAAAAAACAATCTAACGCAACTTGCTTAGTTGCATCAATTAGCAACAGGCTAATGAATATTGCACCTTATTCGAGATACACAATTTAGAGAATGTCTTTATTCATAGGAATGGCGTAAAGAATGATGATATTGGCGCTCAAACGAAAATGAGCAAAGCTTAATCATGCTACTTTTTGCTCTGTCTTTATAAACACTAAAAGTAGATCAAATGAAAAAATACTGGACACCACTAACACTCGTTTGTGCACTACTTGTGCTAACTTCTGGTTCTCTCCTATTTTTAGATATTAATTCGAAAAATATTGTTCTTATGCATGAATGGATTGGTATCTTAATGGTCATTGCCGTTCTCGGGCATGCTTTCTTATATAAGAACTCAATTATCAAGCACTTATCACGTAAGAATAACATTGTAATGATGGCGGCTATTTTGTTACTGGGTATCGCAATGATCCAAAGTGATAAAGAAGTCGAACAGTCTAACAATGTCTCTGTCGCCTTGTTTGATTCTATCGATAATGCTCCAATTACGTTGATGTCAGAGCTAACTCATCAACCCATTAATAACTTAGTAGATAAAATAAAATTGGCTGGTTTTACAATTGATAATCCTAAGCAGTCCATTGTACAAATAGCACAATTAAATCATCAGCAACCTGAAGACATCATTTCTGTTATTTATAAAAAGTAAGCAATAATGCCCTGTTTATCAGGGCTTCAATCAAAGCCGATACTTAACGTCACTGTGTTATTTAAAATTTAGAGTCACTATTTATATCATCGATAAAACGATGAAATGTTGCCAAGAAAAAATCCAAATCATTAGAAATAATATCATGTCCTGTTGCTGAAAATGCCAATCTAACGCAACCTTCTTTTTCTGCTTCTTGCTTAGCAACATCAACAATCAACTGACTAACAAACTCTGCGCCATCGCCTAAATAGGTATTATAAAAATTTAATACCGGCTTTTGGTGATAAGAAAAGTCCGTAAATTCCAGTTGAGTTACCTCCAGCAGCTCAGAGTCAACAACGGGATTTATTGGCTTTAAAAGAGAAAGTTCTTGCTGAACAAATTGCTTAATATCTTTTGGAAGGCGCGCTTCAATTTTCTCAAAAATAAAGCTAATTGGCGAATCAACAGCCACCAAGGCTTTAACTAAATCAGGGTATTTATAGTTAAAATATCGACCGTAAAGTCCACCCAAGGACGGACCAAGTAAGATGGCGTTTTTAATATCTAACTCTATAAGTAAACTATGCAACTCCTGAGATACAACCTCTGGTGTCCTTACCTTTGTATTGAGTGGACTTCTGCCATAACCACCTCGATTAAATAAAAGTACACTGTAACGCTTTGCTAACTCGTCTTGTAACCATCGGTTATCTTCAATGGTAACGTTAGCTCCCGTATTAATCACTACACAATCTTTAGCACTGTGATGCTTTATATAGCGATACTCAATACCTGTAGCACTTATCATCATCTCACCTCATTTCTTTAACTTGTAAACTATTGATGAAACGATTAGTTATAGCAAAATTAAACACAGAGGATGTGAATTGAGAGGAAGGTAAATAAGGGGCATTACATTTTAATGCATACTTTTGTGCGCATCTTTATAAAAAACCACAGGCACTTTTCATGAACCTGTGGTTTTAAATGTCTACTGAACCGTAATAACTATTGATGTTGTTGAAGTTGCTCAGTCAGCCAATTTAACCACGCATCCATCCCTTCACCCGTTTTAGCTGAAAGTTTTATGACCTGAATATTGGGATTCACTTTTCGTGCATTAGCAATACAATCTTCAATGTTGATATCAACATACGGCAATAGGTCGACCTTGTTGATCAGCATTAAGTCAGCGGCAGCAAACATATTAGGGTATTTAAGCGGCTTATCTTCCCCTTCAGTAACAGACAAAATCGCGACTTTGCATGCCTCACCTAAATCAAAACTCGCAGGGCACACCAAGTTACCGACATTTTCGATAAACAAGAAACCTGGCTCATTCATTGCTAATTGATGATAAGCATCGTGCACCATTTGTGCATCTAAATGGCAGCCTTTTCCTGTATTAACTTGAATAGCGGGCACTTGGGTAGCACGAATACGATCCGCATCGTTAGAGGTTTGCTGATCCCCTTCGATCACCGCACATGGATACTGCTGTTTTAGCTGCATCAGGGTTTCAGTAAGCAAGGTCGTTTTACCAGAGCCTGGGCTTGATACTAGATTCAGCACAAGCTGTTTATTGGCTTTGAAATGCTCGCGATTATGTTCAGCCAGTTTATTGTTGTTACCTAGAATATCCATCTCTAACGTCAGAAGTTGACGTTGAGAAACCCCAGCCACATGCACTTCAGCTTCGCCTTTACCGTAGTGCAAATCACCTTTATCTAAGGTTTCAGGCTGATGATGGTCATGGCTATCATGAGCATGGTTGTGATGTACGTGCGATGCATGGTCATGGTGAGAATGTTGATGATGTGGGTGGCTGTGTTCATGGTGCGATGTTGCAGGTAACGTGTAATGCACATGATGATGAACATCACCTTGATGATAGTAGTGATGATGGATCACAACAGGCTGTTCATTACTCGCTTTATGAACATTGGAGTGCGCGTGATCATGGTGATGGTCATTGTGATCACTATGCCCATGATGATCGTGGTGATGAGAACCATGATGATGGTGATCGACACCTTCTACATGGCTATCTCCGCAGCCGCATACATTACACATTACTCTACCTCAATATTTTTAATCATTAATTCGTCACCGGTTTCAACTTTAAGCTGATAACCTTGGCAATGAGGGCAGCAGACACCACGCTCATCCATTTCGATATAGCGCTGACACTCCATACACCAAACTTGAGCTTGTACAGACTCAATGGCTAACTTCGCGCCTTCTGCAATCGTTCCTCGTGTTGCAAATTCAAATCCTGTTGCCAATGCATGGGGCTCTATACACGATAATGTCCCAATCGATAATGTCACTCGAGTTACACGATGAAAGCCTTGCTTTTTCGCCTGTTCAACCACGGTATCTACCGTATTCATACTCAGTGATAATTCATGCATGACGAGATCTCTTCATTCTTATTTTTGATGTATGGCAAACCACAACTGACCTGCTGAAATAGATGCATCATTAGCAGGGAGTGATTCACCACAAAAAAGGGATAAACTGTGCGCGCTGGCTTTTTCAAACACTTCATCAACTAATACACGGTTTTGGAATACCCCACCGCCTAAAACAATCGGTAATGGCTTATACGTTTGTCCTATGGTGACGATGACGTTCGCAATGGCACTAATAAAACTGTGCGCCAAACAATTTCGCCATGCTGGGCGATAATCATCGGCAACTAAACTTAACAGTGGTAATGCATATTCCAAAAGTGGTTGCCAATCAATCACGCCATTAGCATCAACAGCAAAAGAAATAGGTTGATGGCATCGATCTTTCATTGCCGCTTGTTCGAGTTTCAACCCGCACTCACCTTCATAATCAACGCGATCAACTAAACCTAACAAACTTGCCCACGCATCAATTAAACGTCCCATCGATGAGGTATAAGGCGATTGACTACCTGTTAGCCATAATTGGTATAAATTATTGAAATAAATATCACTCCACGCTTTAAAGGCTGATAACTGCATCGCTTTAATCGCATCGACTGAGTAACATTCCAATAAAAGGGCAAACAACAAACGAGCTGGCTCTTTTATCGCTTTTTCGCCTCCAATTAAGCGAAATTGACGTAAATGTCCGACACGTTGATAACTTTGTGGCGTAGAAAGTAAGACTTCACCGCCCCACACGGTGTGATCGTCACCCCAGCCAGTCCCATCAAAGGTAAAACCTAAAACCTGCTCCGTTAAATTATGCTCAGCCATCACAGCTAATACATGGGCATGGTGGTGCTGCACCTTTAAAAGTGGTGTGACCAAATGGGCTTGGGTTTGGTATTTTTCAGCAAATTGAGAGGAATGATAATTAGGGTGTTTATCACACACCAACTGCTGTGGCTTAACATTATAAAGCGCTGTTAAATGGTTAACCGTTTCTTGATAACGTAACTCGGTATCGAGATCGTCTAAATCACCAATATAAGGGGATATTAGCCATTGCTGAGGTAATGCTAACCCTATGGTTGATTTTTGCTCAGCACCTAAAGCAACGGTGATGTTACCTGTACTTTGTTCACTACCTGTACCGAAATGACTCACAGGCGCATAGCCTCTTGCCATACGTAGCACACGGATCTTTCCGCCAGCATAATGTACCAAGCTATCATCGCACGCACTCACAATCGGACGATTATGATCTAAAACACCACTGATTTTCCCTGAAAATTGAGTACAGACTTGAGCTAACTCAGTGGCAATAGGCATACCTGATAAGTTCGCACTGGTCATAACAAGTGTACTTGTCGCATCGATTGCTTTTAATTCATCAAACAACAAATAATGCAATGGCGTATACGGCAGCATGATTCCAAGATACGGTACATTCGGAGCAACATTTTCAGCTAATACGCCATCTGTTCGTGTCACTTCTTCTGCCACAATATCTAACCGCTTATTCATAAGAACAATAGGTCTCGCTTGCGCTGCTAATGCTCTCCATTCCGCATCACAACCTGCAACGAATTGTTGAGCAATGTCATCACTTGCCGCCATGATGGCTAACGGTTTTGACTGCCGATGCTTAAGCTTACGTAAACTCGCCACTGTTTGTGCGTTAGTAGCATCACACACTAAATGAAAACCACCGATGCCTTTAACTGCAACAATTTCGCCGTCTTTAATCTGTTGCGCAAGCTGCTCAATCGCTGTTTGTTTGGTTGCAACAAGTGGTAATTCTGCGCTCGATTTTACTCGCTGCTGTGCATCATAAAGCGTTACCCAAGGGCCGCAGCAGTCACAACTAATGGGCTGAGCATGATAACGACGATCGACTGGATTTTGATATGCCTCGGCACAATCAGAACACAACGAAAAATCCTGCATACTGGTTGCTGCACGATCATAAGGTAGCGCTTTTATAATGCTGTAACGTGGACCGCAATGAGTACAGTTGGTAAATGGGTATTGAAAGTATCGAGAATCTGGATTGGAAATATCCCGCTTACAAGCATCACAAAGCCCTTGATCTGGTGAAATAGATACCGTTGTGCTTTCACCGCACTGACTTTGCTCTATATCAAAAGTATTCGGCTTTTCCAATTCAGACCATAGCGATAAAGTGCGAATTGCCACATCATCAATGCGACTTAAAGGAGGCGCTTGGTCAATTAACTGCGAAGTGAAAATAGCTAATGTATCAAGAGAGCCTTGCACATCAATTTTCACCCCTTCTGAATCATTGATCACCGAACCAACTAGCGCATGTTGTGTCGCTAGTTGGTAGACAAAGGGGCGGAAACCGACCCCCTGTACAATGCCGGTAATATGAATATATTGTCGTGCAATGTTGTCTGTCACGCTAACTGCCCTGAATTAAGACAGCATTAAGATGCCACCAAATGCCGCCATAACGACACCTAGGACATTAGTAACACGGCGATTAGCAGCTGAAGACGCGATAGCTTTACCTAATACCACACCACACGCGTGTAGAATTGCTGTTGCGAGT
Organism: Photobacterium sp. GB-72; assembly: GCF_003026095.1. Taxonomy (NCBI): domain Bacteria; kingdom Pseudomonadati; phylum Pseudomonadota; class Gammaproteobacteria; order Vibrionales; family Vibrionaceae; genus Photobacterium; species Photobacterium sp. GB-72. The sequence goes on from NZ_PYNV01000003.1 coordinate 244,728, forward strand.
ACGAAACCGATAAAGAACTCAACAGCCGTAGCGCCTAAAGGCATTTCCATACCGTGAGCCATACCGTGGAATAATGCAAATGCCATTACTGCACCTGTCGCTACTTTTGCAGAGATACGACCACCCGCTAATAGCATGCCCCCCATCGCAATCACAGACACTGCAATAGCTAGCTCAACACCTGGGATCACAACACCTGATACACCTAATGCAGCACCTACAATCATGATTGAGATGAAAGCAAGAGGTAAACGTGAAATCGCTTTACCCCCCATCATTGCTGCTAATAGACCCACACCCACCATAACACTTAGGTGATCCATGCCAGTAAATGGGTGAACAAAACCACTCATGAACGCAGAAGCGTGAGGACCAATGTGACCAGGGTGTGCTAAAGCAAGAGGAGAAAAAGAAGTAGTTAGCAAGCCCAACATTAGATGTTTCATTTTCATATTAATATCTTCTTAATAAAAGTAACCGGAAATCCGGAGGGTTATAAAACACTTCACGCGATAACTAAGCGTAAAGTACGATGAAAGCACGAGATCAAATCATGCCAAAAATACGTTCTGGGTGAGCATAAGCATCGGCTCGACCACGGCGACAATGCCCTAATAACGTCATATTTAAACGATCCGCTAAATCGACAGCCATTTTTGTTGCAGAAGATACGGCAAGTAACACTTCAACACCGGCTGAGGCCGCCTTTTGTACCATTTCAAAACTAGCGCGACTGGTAACTAACACAGCACCGCCAGATAAACGCTGTTGATGGATATAACCAATTAATTTATCTAACGCGATGTGGCGACCAACATCTTCAAATGTTGCGAGTAATTGCCCATTGGCATCGATGTATGCTGCCGCGTGTGCTGCACCTGTGAGTTGATTAAGTGCTTGGTGTTGAAGTAATTGCTGTAACGCTTGTTCTAAATGACTTAAATCAAACTCAACTGTCATCGGCAATGGCATTAGCATCCGACATACGGTTTCCAATTTTTCTTCACCACAAATACCACAGCCCGTTAAACCCGCTAATGAACGACGTTTCTGCTTTAAACGCTCAGCACAACGATTTGCAACTGTAATATCAAGATTGATCCCATTATCATGATGGGTAATCAGTATATCGTGAATATCACGGTGATGATCGATAATTCCCTCAGACAATGAAAAGCCTATCGCAAACGGCTCTAAATCATGAGGAGTACACATCATCACGGTGTACGCAACGCCATTAAACGCAAGAGCAACAGGCGTTTCTTCAATAATGAAATCCATCTCTCTAAAATCGCTTTCTCCTTTGCGATAGCGAATGATCGGACGCTGACAAGCATCACTAACGGCATCGGTTGATTGCACCTCAAGAGTGGTCAAAATAGTGATCCTATAATTAAATAAAAATGTAGGCTGGTATAAAACGCATCAGATACCACCTCGAAAATCTTGGCTCTTAATCCCCATTTTCTGCATTCGAGATAACAAGGTTGTCCGTTTCAGTCCTAATTGGTTTGCCGCACCATTCGGCCCTGCGACCACACCATGACAAGCCTTTAATGCTTTAATCACGTCTGCTTTACTAATAATGGGTTTAACTACGTCACCTTTCACTGTTGATTCTGGCGTATTGATAACACCAGTAGCTTCAGGGGTAACCAATCCGACAGAAGGCGCATTCTCGGTTGGTACACAGGCAGAATGAGACGCTGTTTTTAACTCATGAACAGGAACATTAAGCACATTACCACGCGTTAAAATCACAGAGCGTTCAACAAAGTTACGCAATTCACGAACGTTGCCCGGCCATGGAAATGCGCTCATAACCGCTAAATCTTCTGCTGCAATTACGGTGATCGTTTTGGCCATTTTTTGGGCTAATTCACGGGTAAAATGTTTAACCAATAATGGGATATCTTCGGCACGTTCACGTAATGGCGGAATTTGGATAGGAAAAACATTCAAACGGTAATAAAGATCATTACGAAATTTCTTTTCTTCCACACGGCGTAATAAATCAACATTCGTGGCAACAACAATTCGCACATCAACACTAATTAATGCGTTTTTACCCACACGTTCGATTTCATTTTCTTGTAATGCACGTAATAATTTAGGCTGAAGCTCTAACGGCATATCGCCAATTTCATCTAAAAATAACGTACCTTTATGCGCTTGCTCAAAACGACCAACACGCTGGCTAATAGCACCAGTAAAGGCGCCACGTTCATGACCAAATAATTCACTTTCAAACAAGCCAGCAGGAATGGCGGCACAATTCATCTTCACCATATCCGTTTTGCTACGTAGGCTTAACTTATGGATCGCACGAGCAATTAACTCTTTTCCCGTCCCCGATTCGCCTAAGATCAGCACCGTACTATCACAACTGGCAACAAGGGCGACTTGTTCAAGGACTTTATTCATCACTTCACTTTGACTAATAATATCGTCAAAAATAACGTGTTCACCCATCCCTTCATCGATGTTTACAAACTTAGTTATAGGTCGATTTGGAATGCTCGCTTGATGTGTTTTTATACTATGCATTGCTAAGGCAACACGTGCAGCTATCTGTTTAAATAACTCAAGATCCGTGTTTTTATAAGGGGCTTCATTAGGCTTCATAAAACTGATGTAACCCACTGCAATGCCTCTAAATACGAGTGGCATAACACAAGCGGTTTTAACACGACAAGGAAAATACGGGCTATTATCATCATCCTGCATTTTCTTAATATCTATCGCATTTAAAAATACCGGTTGATTATACTTAATTGCATTTTTAATTAATTTATCATTGGTAAAGAAATGACATTGATAATCAATTTCATTATTAATAAAACAAGCAGAATGCTGATTGTAATGCCCATCTTGTAATTGAATAATCGATAGATCAGTCATACCAAAATGCTGATATAAAAAGCGTAATAATGAGCCTATCAATTCTTTTTTTGTACTTTGACTTATAACAGTATTCGTCACATCAACCAGAACCTGAAAATTGTTTTTTTCAGTTGTTAGTTTTTCAGTAAACGTTGATGCAGTTTGGTGCTCTATAATATGTTCAATCATTGCTGAAATCATATTATTAAATAATTTGAATTGCTTCTCGCTCTCACTATCATCAGGCATTGTTAGATTAATATATTCAATCGCACCTAAAGGTTGATTACAAATAGATAGCGGTATTTTGCAATAATTAAAAACCGAGTCATACGCAGGATGACTTTCTAGCTGAGGAAAAGTTTGATATAGCGTTTCACCATCCATCTGATGGCAATAGTCACGCATGGTAACCCCATGCAGCCCAATGCTTGCGCCTGTATAATCAAATTGCTGACATTGTTTATCTTGATCAAGGTAGTAAAGGCTTGGTTGACTATCAAGATCATTTTTTAAAAGTAGATTCACACGTTCAACATTGATAAATAATAGATCTTCATTGTTAAGAAAATCCATTACGCCTGAAATATCATTGATTGATAATAAGGCTTTAGAAAAAGTCATCAAATCACTTTCAAAGCGTTCCATGTTGGCATTAACTCTTGCTGATAATGTCGCTCGAATAGAGAGTAATAATTCAAGCATTTATTATACAATTCTCAACCATTTTAGTAACCAAGTATTGATATCAATCAATAAACAATAAATATAAATGCAAACTAATGATGAAAAACAGAGTAAATGCTAATTATTTGAGCGATATGAATGACTAGTAGCAATATACAGCAAAGCAATGAAATATAAGGTTTCCAAATTTAAAATATACAATATTCTATCTTGGAAACCTTATTTTCATTAATGGTTTATTTGAATAATAAAATAAACAAATACACTCATTTTTTGTTATTAAGCATTAACAACATGGCTCTTCAAGCGTGCTTTCAAATTACTGTACTCTGTTTGTACGTAATTTTCCGCCCATGACTGATCTTCAATATTTTCTACCTTAACGGCACAATATTTAAATTCAGGTGTGCTTGAAATCGGATCCACATGCTCAATGGTTAATTCATTACATGCACCAATCCACCATTGGTAAGTCATGTATACCACGCCTTTATTTACACGCTCATTATAGTTTGCACGTGAAATAACTTTACCGCGACGTGATGAAACCCAAACCAATTGTTGATCGTCAATACCTAACTGACGTGCATCATCCGGGTGCATCTGCACATAACCCGGTTCATCTTCCAATGTCTGTAATGCAGAACAGTTACCCGTCATTGAACGACAAGAGTAATGGCCTACTTCACGCACAGTAGATAATACTAACGGGTATTGGGCATCTGGTTGCTCTAATGGCGCACGCCATTCCGCAGCAATGAACTGACCTTTACCTGATGGCGTACTGAATTTATTACCTTCAAACAAGAAAGGTGTACCCGGATGATCCTCAGTTGGACATGGCCACTGTACAGATTTTAACCCTTCCATCTTCTCGTACGTTGCACCTGTATATAGTGGTGCAAGGTGACGCATCTCATCCCAAATTTCTTGGGTATTTTGATAAGACATTGGGTAACCCATACGGGTTGCTAATAAACTGAAAATTTCCCAGTCAGGTTTCACGTCTCCCGGTGGTGTAATCGCTTTATAGAAGCGTTGGAAACCACGGTCGGCGCTACTGTATACACCTTCATGCTCACCCCAGCTTGTCGCAGGGAAAATCACATCAGCAAATTCTGCTGTTTGTGTCATGAAGATATCTTGAACAATCACCAATTCCATCTTACGCATGGTTTCACGCATCGCTGCAAGATCGGCTTCAGTTTGTGCTGGATCTTCACCGAAAACATAAAATGCTTTACAGATCCCTTCCTCAACTTTGTGACCAATTTCTGTTAAGCGGTAACCCGGCTTACCAGATAATTGTACACCCCAAGCCGCTTCAAATTTTGCACGAATGTCGGCATCTTCTACTGACTGATAACCTGGGAACTGGTGTGGCAACATACCCATATCACAGGTACCTTGTACGTTGTTTTGTCCACGAACAGGACCACAACCTACACCTTCACGACCAAAGTTACCGGTTAATAATGCAAGACCGGCTAAACCACGCACAACATCAACAGCTTGTCCGTATTGGGTAACACCCATACCCCAAAGGATCATCGCTTCAGGTGCTGCCGCATAAGTACGTGCCGCTAAACGAATATCTTCCGCTTTTAAGCCTGTTGTTATTTCAACACTTTCAGGTGTATAACGAGATACAAGCTCACGGAACGCATCAAAGCCTTCAGTGTTATTTGCAACGTACTCTTTGTCGTATAAGTTTTCTTCAATAATGACATTCGCTAACGCATTAACCAGTGCCATGTTTGAACCGTTCTTCAACGCTAACCATTGATCAGCGACACGTGCAGATTCGATCTTACGTGGGTCGCAAACAATGATCTTCGCACCATTAGCGCGAGCCTTAAGAATGTGCCTTGCTACAACTGGGTGAGAATCAGCCGCGTTGTAACCGAATATGAGTAAACATTTTGTTTTTTGAATTTCGGGAATGGCGTTACTCATTGCGCCATTACCTACTGTTGTCTCCAGACCGGAGACTGATGGAGCGTGTCACACCCTGGCGCAGTGATCGACGTTATTCGTCCCTATCACCGCACGTGCGAGCTTCTGCATCACATAGTTAGCTTCGTTACCTGGACCGCGCGCAGAACCCGTTGTCATGATCGCGTCAGGGCCATATTGCTTCTTGATTGCCATTAGCTTTTCGCCGGCAAAATCAATAGCTTCTTCCCATGAAACCGCTTCTAACGCGGCATCGCGTGTACGGCGGATCATCGGTTGCTTCAAGCGTGGAGTTAATAAATTGGTGTCGTTAAGGAAATCCCAGCCATAGTAACCTTTTAAACACAGTTGACCTTCGTTGGTACGGCCATCTGCAGGCTCTGCTGCAATTACTTTGTTATTTTCGACAACCAATTTTAGTTTGCACCCAGTACCACAGTAGGGACAAACAACAATTGATTTTTTCATACTAACCTTAGGTTGTAATAATAAACGTCAATAGCATTGTGATTAAACAATCACCTTAGCAACCTGTTGCTACTACAGCGCTCATTGCCGCTGCTTCACGTTTTTGTTGGCTCGTTTCAGTCAACGTCTCAGGCTCAATGATTCGAATCGCACCAGTAGGACAAACTTGAACACAAGAAGGACCCGACTCTTGGTGATGACATAAATCACATTTTAATGCTTGGGTTTGCGGTACTTTGCGCGTAAACAACGCAGCACCTTTTGTCTCTTCAACCATCGTTGTCACCACATTCATTGCACCGTAGGGGCATGCAATAACGCAGGTTTTACAACCGATACAACGAGATTGAATCACTTTGACAAAACCATCTTCTAATACGATGGCGTTATTGGGACAAACCTGAGCACACGGCGCATCATCACATTGACGACACATTACAGGCGTAGTTACATGGGCATTTTTCACGACGGTTAAACGTGGTGAAAAATCCGATGGTGCCATTCCTGCTACCGTATTTTCTGCTTGATGCGATAACGCACAAGCGATTTCACAAGTTCGGCATCCAATACACAAATTTGGATCTGCAAAAACAAATCGGTTCATGGTGTATCCCTTGTTGATGTCGATACATCGCAATACATATCCGCATTGCGATACCTTACAAGCATGAGCTGTGCCAGTTTTTACACCTTGAACAGCAAAAACGCAAACTATTAATATTTAAGACAAAAAAATAAAGCCTGATCGAAATCAGGCTTTATTTATAGCAATGAATATGTCTGATATGTATCAATAACTATCATCGACACACTTCGTCACATCTCATCGACACCTTATCGACAGGCCAACGATTAAGCATCGTCACTGTCGCAGTTTACTGCTAACAGTGGGTGAATCCGCCCGAGCCTTGCCAAGTTGGTAATTGTTGATAAATTTGCTCAACACCTTGTTGTACCATTTCCGTTAAAGGGAATGAAAAAGCAACAATCGCAGGCTGTATACCAATGAAGATCACTTCTGGTACAAAAGTCTTTAATTCATCGATTAAGAAGTTCAACGGCAAACTGTGGGTCGACACCACATACATATCAACGATAGTCTCAGGATCAATAATTCGTACTTCCCCTGCTTCTTCACCAATATCTGCAGCATCAACCACCAGCACCCGTTTCGGCATTGCTTTACGAATAAGGTGTAAGCAATCCTCAGGCATCGAGCCACCTTCCAGCACGCTCCAATCCGCTATCGGATTCTCTTTCATCATCTTTGCGAGTAATGGACCAGCACCATCGTCTGCCATCATGCTGTTACCAACCGTCAATACAATATTGCTGACCGACAGATCGACATCGTCATTCGACACCGTTACGCCCATGACAGAAGAGAGGTTAATTTCCTCTAGCACAATTACTGTCCTCCTCGGATCATCATGTACATGGTTGGTTCGCGATGAATATCCCCTAAGGCTTCAATAAATCCATCGGTTAACAGCTTTGACTTCTCGCTTTGAGTCGCACTATCAATACCATCAAACGCCAGTGCCAACATGTTTAAATGCTCGGGATAAATCGTGATTTCACCAAACACCAGAAAGCCTTTCATTTTACGAAATGCTTCACCGCTTTGGTCTAATCCACTGATCCATTCAAGGTACTCATGGCCTGAGCATTTCAATACCGCATCTAAGCAATCGACCACACCAAGATGGTGACCAATTGCCAAGCTGTAGTACATAATTTGCTTGGCTTCTTCTGGTACATCGTAGCTTTCATCAACAAACTTGCGACCCAAGCTGTAGAAATACACATTCTGCTCAAGGTGACGAGATTGCGTTAACTCTTCAGGTAAATCGGCAATCTTGCTATTAGGCATTTTCGCCTCCACAGCACGCTTTTTGCTCTGCCCCGCACGCAGGTTGTCCCGTTAATGCAGCCATGGTTTTGCTCAGCAGAATATTCACGATTTCGGTTAAACGTGGATCGTCTTTTTCCGCTAAGTAAGCAGCAATCTTGCTATCAACGTTATCCGCACTACAGGTTGCCAATACATCCATCACTTCATCTGCAATACGTTGGCCTTGAACATAACCGGCAAGTAAGCGGGCTTGACGCTCAATCATCACCTTAATATCCAGTGGAATTTCAGTATGTTTAAGGCTCGCTTTTTGCTCATCAGGATTGTGTGTTTTCGCTTTCAGTTTCTGATCAAGTAGGCCTAATGCTACTGCAAAACCATAAATCGTTGCCGCAGGTGTTGGAGGACAGCCCGGAATGTAGACATCAACAGGTACAATCTTGTCAGTACCGCCCCAGACACAATATAAGTCGTGGAAAATACCGCCATCACAACCACACGCGCCGTAAGAAATCACAATCTTAGGATCAGGCGCCGCTTCATAAGCACGAAGCGCGGGTGCACGCATTGCGCGAGTCACAGCCCCCGTAAAGAGAAGAATATCGGCATGGCGAGGTGATGCAACAACCTTAATACCAAAACGCTCAGTATCAAATACAGGGGTTGTGGCTGCGAAAATTTCGATTTCACAAGCGTTACAACCACCACAGTCAACACGGTAAACATACGCCGAGCGACGAATCTGCTTAATAAGCGCGTCTTTTAATTTCTGGCTATTAGGCGGTAATGGAACAGGAACAGTTTGGGTATGAGCTGTACCATTTAGCTGTTTAATACCTTTCACATTTCCTCCTCAAGGTAACGTAGATGGCTAACGTTTTCGCTATCTAGCATATTGTTACTGCGACGACATTCAGGACAGGTTTCTAATTGTTGGCGACGTAACTCTAATTGATCCGCTGAAACACCCGTTTGTGCCAAGGTATCTAGCACATAGTCCAATAGCTTTTTCGCTACAAACGGACGCTCACATTGGCGACAATTCGCCAGTTGGAACACCGCATGTTCATACAGATCTTCTTTGCGGGTTACCGCTAACTCAAAGTTCTGCGACAGCTTAATGGCTTTCGTTGGGCAGACTTCTTCACAGCGACCACAGTAAATGCATCGCGCCATCGACAATTCCCAACGGCGTGTACCGGCTTTTTCGTCAGTTTCCATCACTAACGCATTGGCAGGACAAGCACGCATACAGGCAGCACAAGACAGACACTGATCCGCATCTAGCTCTGGCTTACCACGGAAGTCTTCATTCACTTCCAATGGTGCGAATGGATATTTAGTTGTGACTTCACCGGTTTTTAAGACGGTCTTTAATAACTTAAACACAACGCCTCCTACAGCTTAAACGGTGAATTTTTACGGTCGATGCTGTACTGCTCAATCGCTTTATAAGGAATAGTTTTGCTACGCTTCTTCTTGGTATCAACAATGGTGACACGGTCAGTACATGAGTAACATGGATCCAAACTACCGATAATTAACGGCGCATCAGCAACAGTGTTACCTCGTAACATGTAGCGTAATGTCGGCCAGTTCGCATACGTTGCTGCACGACAACGCCAGCGGAATAGTTTTTGGTTATCCCCTGTCATGCTCCAGTGCACGTTTTCACCACGCGGTGCTTCAGTAAAGCCCAACGCAAACTTATTCGGTACGTAGTTAAAACCTTCAGTGAGAATTGCACCCGGTGGTAGGTGATCAAGACCGTATTCAACAATATTAAGTGAATCAAACACTTCACGAATACGTACCATCACACGTGATTGCACATCACCGCCGTCCATGGTTTGTAATTCCATTGGAACATCACCGTAAGACTCTAAAGATTGTCCATGAATAATACGTACATCACGCTTAAAGCCGCTAGCACGAATAAGTGGACCAACAGGGCTGTAATCACGAGCAACTTGCTTCGACAAAATACCTACACCTGCAATACGGCTTTCGATATTAGGTGTTGCTAGAAGCACTTCCACCAGCTCAGAAAAGGTTTTGCGTACTTCTTTGACCATCGCAATACCTTTTAAGCGTTGATCTTTAAGAAAATCTCGACGTACACCACCAATTAAGTTCATACCGTAAGTTTTACGGGCACCTGTTAGTAGCTCAGCAAGCTCCATGGTCTTTTCACGGACACGGAAGAACTGCATGAAACCTGAGTCAAAACCAACAAAGTGGCTAGATAAACCAATGTTTAGTAAGTGACTGTGTAGACGTTCAACTTCAAGTAAAACAGTACGGATCATCTTGGCGCGGAATGGCACATCAACCGATAACGCATTTTCAATCGTGTTGCTGTAACCCACACTATGGGTAAAGCCACAAATACCACAAACACGGTCCGTTAACTGCGCGACCTCGTGGTAACCCATGCGTGTTTCTGCCAGTTTTTCCATCCCACGGTGAACGTAGAACATTCGGTAATCCGCATCAATAATGTCTTCACCATCAACGAATAAACGGAAGTGACCCGGTTCATCAGAAGTAATGTGTAATGGACCAACAGGTACAATACGGTTGCTGTCGTCACCTAACTGGTTATCAAAGTTATAGGTTTCTGTTTCGGTTGTTGGCTGTGGACGCTGACGGTAGTCCATCGCATCTTTACGAAGTGGGTGGAGATCTTCAGGCCAATCATCAGGAAGGACTAAACGACGTTCATCAGGTAAACCTACTGGACGTAAACCGTACATATCACGTACTTCACGCTCGCCCCACACGGCAGCAGGAATAGTTGGCGTAATAGAAATAAACTCTTGGCTATTGGCATCAACCAGTACTTTTACCGTTACCCAACTTTTAACTTCCCCTTCCATAGAAAGCGCGTGATAAACCGCAAAGTGACCATTTAAGGTACGCTCGTCATTACCGAATGTAACGGTCAGCCAACCGCCTTGATCGTAATAAAGCCACTTCATCACTTCGACCAAAGAGGTCATTTTTACCGTGATGGTCACTTGATTATCCGTTTGCCACTCTTCATCAATAATGGCTGATGGAAAGAAATGATTCACACCATCGACATACTGTTTGCCAATCCGATTTGATTGCGGTTTAGTGGCATATTGTTCAAATGTATTGTTTGTCATTACTGTTTCTTACCAACCAAAAATTAAAAAGATAAGTGCCAACACGGCCACTAAAAATACAGGGAAAATAGCGCGGTGGATTTTCATAAAGCGGAAACGCGCCATGGTGTTTTCCGCAATACCTGCAATGAAGAAAACCACAAAAAGCTTGATGAATAAGATCACGGTTGCTGAAAATAAGCTGCCGAAACCTAATGATTGGGCTTTACCCCAAGGAATGAAAATCGCAAGGAAGAACTGAGCGACAACGAGCTGTTTTAGACCTAGGCCTAATTTCACCATCGCTAAACCAGCACCTGAGTATTCAGTCACAGGGCCTTCTTGTAGCTCTTGCTCTGCTTCTGCACTATCGAACGGTAATTTACCCATCTCAATAAACAGTGCAAATGCACACACAAGACCTGCCAAGATAATCGCTAGTGGTGAATGCCAGCTGTCATTTGCCATCGCATGGCTAATATAGCCAAGATCGGTTGTACCCATTGCTAATGCAACAACTACAATCGACAGGATCAGCATTGGCTCAACCAAGATACCAAGAGTCAATTCTCGGCTACTACCTAAGCCACCAAACATACTGTTTGAATCAATACCTGATAACGCAAAGAAGAAACGGAAAATAGCCAATAAGTAAATATCGGTAATAATATCGCCCGAAATAGGGAAAGGTGACACTTGCGTCACGGTTGGCAATGCCATACCGATCAACATCATAGTGATCACCATTACCCAAGGCGTGATCCAGAAAATAAAGCCTGCATTTGACGGTGATACCGACTGGCGCTGCAATAACTTATAAATATCGCGGTAGTCTTGGAGTACTCCCGGCCCTTTACGAGAATGAATTTTAGCGCGAATAACACGGGAAAATCCGGTGGCTAAAGGGGCAAGCAGTAGCATCAATAAAGCCTGAACAACAGCTAGCGTGATCCAACTAGCAGAAGGCATTTCAAGTGGGGACATTAGCAACTCACTCCTGAAATGAAAGGAAAGAACAACACCACAAATAGCGCAGCAGCGCAGCACATAATGCAGACTTTTCGACCATCAAGTTGACTACCGTCAGCTACCGCAAATAAATGTGGTAAGACATGACGATCAATCAAAGATTGCTTTGGACGGTTGTCATAAATAAGGCTAAACATATGACGCATTGGACGCGTAATACCTTCGGCAGAAACTGTCATACGCTGCTCATATTGGTAACCACACGCCCAAGGATCACCTTGTTGACGACGTACCAAACGACGTTGACGGAACACATAAAGCAATATCGCTGGAACCAGTGCTAACAGCGCTAGCATAATCGCAATTACAGGGGTAGAGAGAATCGCTTGATCAGCCACTGCAGGATAAACCGCACTGCCTGTTGCAACAGAAACAGGGCCAAGATGAAGAATTGAAGATGCAATATCAGAAAAATAAGGTGCAATCCAAGGCGAGCCCACACCTAATACAATACATAATATCGCTAACATGGTTGTTGCTGTTGTCATGCCAGCACCCACTTCACGAGTATTCGCCGCTTGTCCTGTTTTCGGTGCACCAGTAAAGCAGATACCGTAAACCTTCACAAAACACATACAAGCTAATGCACCTGTTAGTGCCAGCATTACCATACCGAACGGGCCAAACAACATATTTGCTGCGGTTCCTACTTTACCCATGCTAAATAGTGATTGATAAATAAACCACTCAGACACAAAACCGTTAAACGGTGGCAACGCACAAATCGCTAAGGTACCAATTAAGAACGCAATGGCTGTTTTTGGCATGGTCTTACCCAAGCCGCCCATCTTATCCATGTCTTTGGTATGCATACGATACACAATAGAGCCTGAGCCTAAACACAATAAGCCTTTGAAGATCGCATGGTTTAATAAGTGGTATAAACCACCCAGTAAGCCCAATAGCGCAAGCACTGGATGATGGCTTGCGATACCAATCATACTGACACCGACACCAATTAAGATGATGCCAATATTTTCAATCGTGTGGTAAGCCAATAGACGCTTAATATCATGTTCTGCTAACGCATACATTACGCCTAAAACAGACGATACCGCACCGAAGATCAGAACAAGGAAACCCCACCATAACTGGGTTGCGCCAAGGAAAATAATACTGAATTTTAAGATGCCATAGATACCAATCTTCACCATCACACATGAGATCAAGGTAGAACAGTACGAAGGCGAAATAGGATAGGCTTTAATTAACCAACCGTGTAAACCAACACCCGCTGATTTAATACCGAAACCAACTAACGCTAATAGGAAGGTTAATGATGCAAAGCCAGCACTTATTGGTGTAGTAGTGAACGCACTAAAGTCATAGCTATGGGCATTTATCGATAGGATCAAAAATGCAGCCATGATCAAAAAGCTAGCAATATGATCGACAATAAAGTAATTCAAACCAGCCTTACGACTTGCCAAACTACCATCGCTGATCACAATCAACCATGATGCGATTGAGACCACTTCCATAAACACCATAAAAGTGATCACATTGGCTGAAATCACTAATACCGTCATTGCCGCAGCAAAGATGTTAAATAGGATATTGATTTTCCAACCCGATTTACCCAGATATTCTTTTAAATAATTAATCGAATAAATAGACGCCGCCATGGTCACTATGGATATTACCACCACCATTAAGGCTGAAAGCATATCCATATTCACCATACAGCGCGTCGCCAGTGCAAAATCGGCTGAGTCATAATGACCCACAATGGTAGACACACCCGCTAAAACACCAAACACGCCACCAAATGCACTAATCACACCCGCCAAACGTAAACTATCACGTTCATCCTTACGACCAAGCCAAGAAATAAGGGCTGCTACACCGTAGCTGATCACTGCAAATAAAACTAAAACTAACGGATTCATTTGTTCATAGCTCCTGATTTCACAGAAACGGCACTGTCAGCCGCGCTTTCACGTTTACTGTGGCGTGCTTTCATCACTTTACTCTCATCAATCAACACAATTGCTTGAGTAGGACAGACTTGTGCACAGGCAGGCCCTTGTTCACGAAAACCACATAAATCACATTTCACTGCGATACTTTTCACGCCCGGTTCCCATGCCAAAATATCTTGACCAAAAGTGCTAGGTATTGACGTTGATGGGTTACTAGAACGAGGAGTAGAAGGGATATAGGTATCGTAACTGTTTGCCATCGCAATTGGTCGACTACCATCAAAAGCGATAGCACCAAACGGACACGCGACTGCACATAATGTACAACCAACACAAAGCGACTCGTTAAGAACAACACGATCTGCTTGTTTAGAAATAGCTTGTACCGGACATACAGCCGCACAAGGCGCGTCTTCACAGTGACGACACATAACAGGTGCCGTAGCATTGTCATGTTTAACCACGGTAAGACGAGGATGGCTTTGCAGTCCGACTTTTTTATGTTCTTCGGAGCACGCTGCCATGCAGGTGCCACAACCGATACATTTGTCGGGATCTGCAACAACAAAGCTTTTCATGATCTTTCCAGTTAATTGCAAAAAGCATCACAAAAAGCAATAATCATACCAATAAGGTATCTTTGTGTTTTATTAGCTAAAGATCATTCACTTATACCTAGCGCGCTCTCCTACTCTTCACTTTTTATTACTACTAAAAGGAAATAAACATAGGATGTTCGCCTATCGACACTGCTATCGACACCTTATTTCGACAGTAGTGTCGACACAAAACCACAAACAAGAAAAAACTGTTTTATAATTGAGCTTCATGCGATGGACATTTACCACCTAACTTTATGAATATGACTAATGATTAAGAAAAAACACCTTCATTCAACCATGCCCTTCTATCTGCTTTTTATTGCAGGTATTGTTGATGCTATTGGCTTTATCCATCTGAAAAATGGCCTGTTTATCTCTTTTATGAGTGGTAACACAACCCATGTGGGCATACTGTTAACCTCAGGCAATACACCACAAGCGTGGCACTACATTGGGGTTATTGTATTATTTGTTTTAGGTGCTGCCGTCGGCGAAGCTATCGCGATAGCTAACAAACCTTTTTATCGCAGTATGATCATGGCGCTAGTCACATTAGTGCTATCAGCAACATTGTTTGTTGAGCCTATCGCTAAACCAATTGTGACCAATTTCTTCTTAAGCTTTGCTATGGGTATTCAAAATATCGCACTGCGATTAACCATTGAAAAATCAACCGCACTCACTTACGTAACAGGTTTTTTGGTTAATACTGGACGTTCTATTGCCATGCTATTAATGGGTGAAGGCGATCGTAGCACGTTTTTTCGCCATTTCAGCTTATGGTTATCCATCTTTCTTGGCGCAATTGCAGGAACACAAGTGATGGATTACTCCTTCAAATATGCATTACTTCTCCCTATCATCTTAAGCTTAATTGCGACAGGCATTTTATTCTGGACCCATGAAATTGCAGATGATTAATAGGATTGGGTAACAAATAACAAAAATAGAACAGCCGACGTGATGTCGGCTTTTTTGTATCTCAAAACCTCTTGACCTGTCTAAAGCTTCATAGTTTATAGTGCGCTTATCAATCAAAGGGAAAGCTGCCATGTACCGTATTTCTGAATTAGCGCAAAAAGTGGGATTAAGTCGTTCCACCTTACTCTATTACGAAAAACTTAAACTGATTGCTGGCACACGCTTAAGCAACGGCTATCGTGGCTATACCGACAACGATGTGCAACGGGTAAAACTGTTACAGCAACTACAAGCAGGTGGGCTTTCACTAAAAGAGTGCCAAGCCTGTTTAGATGCCCAAATTGACAGAGAACTATTGCTACAAAGGCTGAATATCCTCGATGAAGAGATCGCACAAAAGCAAAAAGCCCGCAATTTGCTTTCTGCCATGCTGGGTATGAATTCGATGAAAGAATGGCATCAATCAATGGAGTCAGCCGCACCCTCTGCTCATTTAGAATGGCTAATGAAGCAAGGTTTCAGTGAAAAACAAGCCTTGCGATTAAAATGGCTGTCGAAAGATATGAACGAACATGAGCAATACATGGCAGATTTTGAAGCGATCTTTGATGATTTAGAGCGACTTGGCCCTAGTTGTGATGAAGATTCTCTAAAAGCACTTGAAACATTATCCATTAGATCTGGTGAAGTGTTAGATATCGGCTGTGGTAAAGGCGTTGTCGCGACCCTGCTAGCTAAACATGGTGATTTTCATATCACTGCGTTAGATAACGATGAATACCACTTAAGTTGTGTAAACGAAACAGCTATTAAAAGCGGGCTCGAACATCGTATCACTACTGTCTGCGCCCGCATGACCGCCATGCCTTTTGAAGCACAACAGTTTGATCTGCTGTGGGCTGAAGGCAGTGCTTACATCATGGGTGTTGAGCAAGCACTAAAACAATGGAAGTCATTAATTAAGACTCATGGTTATTTGGTGATCAGCGACTTAGTGTGGTTAACCGATAATCCAAGCCAAGAAGCGGTCGACTTCTGGCAACAAAACTATCCAGATATGACCACCAGCGCACAGCGAATCAAACAAATGCAGCAAGCAGGTTTTGAAGCGATTAACCACTTTACCCAGAGTGATCAGTCATGGACAAATTACCTAGTGCCATTACAAAACAAGATCGCTCAATTGGATAATCAACATTTCACGTCCAATGCCATTAAAGATATTAAGAACGAAATCCATGTCCATGAGCACTATTTAGATCAATACGGCTATCAATTCTTTGTATTAAAGAAAAAAGGTTAAACATGATCATTCGAGCAGAAAAAGAGTCAGACATTACTGTGATTGAAACGCTAACTTACAGTGCCTTTAAAGATCATCCTCATCATGAAGCGGGGGCAGAGCCAACCGAGCACTTGATCGTTAACCGCCTACGAGATGCTAACGCTTTAACACTGTCGTTAGTCGCAGAAGTAAACAATCAAGTTATTGGTCATATCGCTTTCTCCCCAGTACTGATCAATGGTGAAGCTACAAACTGGTACGGTTTAGCACCTGTATCAGTATTGCCAGAACAACAAGGAAAAGGGATTGGTAAAGCGTTAATTAACGAAGGATTAGCCCAGTTAAAAGAACATGGTGCAGAGGGATTCGTAATATTAGGTGAGCCTGAATATTATGGTCGATTTGGCTTTAAAGCCCAACCAGAATTAACCCTTACAGGTGTGCCAGCTGAATACTTCTTAGCTCTGCCTGTTAAAGGTTCAATTCCGACAGGTGAAGTAAACTATCATCCAGCGTTTTTTGAATAATACATTTAAAAGCCGATGTAATGTCGGCTATTTGTATATACTCTCCACCATAAGAAAACGTCTTTATTATTTAATACTTCTGTAAAAATATACTTGGTAAAAAAACATCACCAATAACCTTTGTTTTTTTAAGCTTATTAAATATTTTCACGACCTCATTTAAAAAACCACTAATTAATTTTCTTATCAAGAATAATTAGAAATGTAAAACATAATATTTCGTTATGGGTTATATAAATGCTTGTTTATATATCATGACAATAGATAATAATAAAATACAGCCAACTTAAAAACGATAACCAAATTAAATCAGTCACTTAAAATTGATTTATTAACATTTATTTGCTGATTATCTTTCAAATATATCTATTTACATGACATTTTCCCACATTTTTAAAAAGGTTTTTATATGAAAAAGTTATGCCTATTCGTACTCATTTCAACAATATTAGTGGGTTGTGGCGGTGGCGGCGGTAATGACGATAATAATAGCGGTGGCGGTGGTGGTGGTGGTACAGACAAAGCTACTCCACTTGATCTTGGTAATTTAACATCTGATGTTAAAAAGCAATACGCACAAGTTAACTATGATACTTTTTTAGTTATTACTGAAAGCGCCCTAAACTGTGCAAAAGATCTTAACATTGGCGAAACCGATAATACTTGTGCAGTTATCGATAGTGGCAATCATAATGAAGGGTTGAGTATTGAAGAGATATCAGGGACTTTATCTGTTCAAAAGCAAGCTGATAAGATTCAGATAAGCACGGTTAAAGACATACAATTTCATGCACCTTTAATTAATCAAAACACAAATACTTTTAAGCTCAATCAAAATAATATTGCTAACACACAAAAAGAAACAAATTTTATTAAAATACCAGAGGCAACAGATCAAGAAGCCAATATTCAAGAAGTCGAATCCGACCAAGTGTATTTAGGTGGTACTTTTACCTTCTCAAATGATAATGGTATCAAAACCGTTGACGCTTTTGCTCATGAATTCTATGGTTTAATTTATAGTCATAATACCAACACAGATGAAAGTCATTTTGTCAGTAGCATAAGTCGATTAGTGGGTAAAAATAATGCTATGGTCGACTGGAGTACAGATGAAAACGGTGTAATTAGACCAATCTAATTTCATTGAACGGAGAAACTAAGCCAAACTTAAAAAGTTAAGTTTGGCTTTTATTTAAAACTGATTAGCGTTCTTAAATATCTAAACGCCTATTGAGAGTGTATTTAGACAGCATCTTTAAGTTGTATTTTCTTACCTAAACGGCTGCTTTCCAACGCCAACTCTATTAACTTAATATTTAAAAGCGCATCTTCTGCTTTAACTGGACATGTCACACCTTGGCGAATGGCTTTAGCCACTTGGTGATAATATTCCTGATAACACCCTTTCACTGTTGGCACAGGCGTACAACTTTGCTCATCATAAAAGTGACCATATTGAGAAGGTGATTCTGCTAACCAATCTTCATTTACAGGCATAACACCAGAAACTAAGTATTGCTCTTGCGGATCAATACCCAGCTTTTCATAACAGCCACCAGTACCTTTAATAGTAAAACGCTTATTTTCGCCAGCACTTATCATGTCGCCATGAAGCACAACAAGGTGAGTTGAGTAATGTAAAAGTAAGTGGAAGTAATCAACATTATTAGAGCCTTTACGCGTGACTCTACAATCTGCCGTGATCGCGTCTGGTAATCCAAACAAGGTGATCGATTGATCCAGCAGATGTGATCCTAAATCAAATAATATGCCGCCACCATCTGCGGCTTGCTCTTTCCAACGTTCGCGAACCACAGGACGAAAGCGATCGAAGTGAGATTCAAAATGTTTTAACTCTCCAAAACGTTTTTCATCGATCATTTTTTTCACGGTAAGAAAGTCACCATCCCAACGTCGATTGTGGTAAATACTCAGCATTAGCCCCTTTTCTTTTGCTAATGCGATCAGTACTTCTCCATCTTCAACCTTGGTGACAAATGGCTTTTCAATAATGACGTGTTTACCATTCTCTAAGGCTGCTTTCGCTAACTGAAAGTGGACATCATTTGGCGCGGTAATGATCACTAATTCAGCATCGGAGGAGGTTATCAGCGCTTCTGCACTATCAAAATGTTGAATTAATGGCCAATCTTCTTGAAGTTGTTGTTGCTTACTTGTGCTTATCGCCGTTAGCTCAAACTCTTTTAGGCTTGTAATAAATGGAATATGAAAGGTTTGAGCTGAAAAACCATAACCAATAACCGCTGTTTTGATCGCTGAGCACGCCATGTTCATTTCTCCATACCGAATAATTGGCAATTGAATAATATCGTTTCATTTGTACAAACACTGACAAACTCAAATACCAGCCAGTCATCTATCTGTGTGAGAAACTTATCATCATGGAGCAATGTAGGAAATGCAACTTACACATTTTTTGTTGTTTTAAGTGGTAAAAACAGGAAAACATAGAGCTGTATTTCACTTTAATAGTCAAATATTGCTATTTAGCGCATCTGAATAACTGTACCGTTATCAGTTAGGCCATGAGTGACAAAAACGTCACCTTGATTTGAGATCAATACCGCCTCAATCCCTGCCTGACGATTAAGATAAGCAAGCGCATCATCAATGGATGATAAAAAACCAGCAGTGCTCCATATTTCACCATCAACAGAGAGCTTTGAAATAATCGTCACACTCGCGATATTGGTTGAGATAGGCTTGCCCGTTTGCCCATCAAGAAGGTGATGGTATCGCTGCCCATGGTATTCAAAATAACGTTCATTAATGCCAGACGTTACCATTGAATAATCTCTTAAAGGCACAACTCGGCAGATATCGCCACGCGAAGCTGCCAGCGGGTTTTGAATACCGACATTCCATGTTTGTGAAGCATTCTCAGGCGAGTAACCAATGGTCAGTACATTACCACCAAGGTTAATAAAGCCATGCTCGACCCCGTTAGCGGTAAGAAAATCTTTGATCCGATCAGCAAAATATCCCTTAGCGATAGCGCCTAAATCTATCTGCATACCCGTTTGAGAAAGGTATACCGACTGATAGTCATCATCTAGGATAATGTTTGATGGATCGACAAGCTGTAATTTTTCCGCAAGCTCCACATCGGTGGGTAACTTGGCATCTTTAAAACCGATATGCCATGTTTTAACCAGTGGCCCAATCGCCACATTAAACGGATTTTGAGGATCGACACTGATCGCTTTTGATTTCTTAATCAGCGCATAAAGATCCGGCTTTACACGGACAGCTCGAATGCCTGCGTAGTTATTGACGCGCATCAGTTCAGATTGCGTCTGATTAACCGTAAAACGTTGAGTAAATTCTTGAAGTTGCAGATAACATTCTTTGATCAATGCTTCACCACGTTCATGATGAACCACAAGATCAATAAAGGTTCCCATCATAGGAAAACGCGTTTTATAACTTGCCATTAACTCTGTTCTCGTTAAATAGTAAAAAGGGAAGCACATGGCTTCCCTTTGTACCCAAGTAACTTCAAGATGCTTGGGTATATATCTAATTAAACGCGGTTAGATACGCTATCACCCGCTATACGACCATAAGTGAAGATATCAATCAACGCATTACCACCTAAACGGTTACCAGCATGAATACCACCAGTCACCTCACCGGCTGCATATAGCCCAGAGATTGGTGTCCCCGTTTTATCCAATACACACGCTTGAGTATTGATCTTCAAGCCACCCATTGTATGGTGAACTGAAGGCTTACGTGGCGTTGCATAGAACGGTGCTTTTTCCACTTTTAAGCCAAGTGCGCCTTTGTGGAATTCAGGATCACGCCCTTCATCAACGTAGCTGTTATAACGGCGAATCGTTTCTGTTAACGCTTCGGTCGGTACATTAATTTTTTGCGCTAATTCTTCAATGGAATCTGCTTTGATAATAATACCTTCTTCGATCTCACGCTCAATGGTTTCATCTGTGGTGTTCGCTGCTGTTTGACGGATAGCTTCATCAGCAATCATATAAATCACACCACCATTGTCGAAGAAAGAACGAGAAAGCACGTCTCGACTTTCACATTCATCGACAAAGCGCTTGCCTTGGTTGTTAACAAAGACAAAGTTTTCAGGTGGAACAATAAGACCCGTTAATAACGCACCAGATTTAGGATCACCAATCGGCATTAACTGAACATATTCCATGCCCACTAAATCAGCACCGACTTTTTCACCGATTTCAATACCATCACCAATAAGCGCAGGTGAGTTGGTTGTTTTAATATCGTCGGCAATCTCGTTCCAGTAGTTGTTGTATTTTTGCAGCATTTTGGTGTTAGCACCAAAACCACCAGACGCCAGTACAACACCACAATGAGTGGTTAGCACATATTTTGTACCGTCTGAATGCGTTGCTTTAATACCGACCACTTTTCCATCATCAACAATCAATTCCTCAGCTCGCGCATCCGTAATGATATGACCACCTTGGGCAATTACTTGCTTTTGCAGTTTTTCGACAAACTCAACACCTTTAGGGCGATTAGGTTTGTGCGCTCGACGCCATAGCGCACCAACAGCGATATCCACCATGCCACGGTTAAAGTCGATGCCTTTTTCCGTTAACCAATCAATCGATTCCATTGCACGACTTGTTAACGTCTGTACTAAATCGTATTGACCATGAATTGGTTCGCCATCAAGGTTAGTACGTTTACCACCTAGGTATGTCTGAATTAGGTGCAGTTCAACGGAATCAAACAGGTAATTTTTGCCACTTTCAGTATCAAGGAAATAGTTAGCTAATTGATCTTTTAGTGTGCGGAAATCTGCAAGATATTCTTCTGCAATGTCTGATTCAGGTGTATCGGCAATTGCTTTAAGATAATCCACTTCACCAGCAATCGCAGGGAAATCTTTTACCCACTTAGGCTCTGCTGCATTCACCCAACCGCCTGTACGTACAGTGTTACCACCAACAGCAGGGAATTTTTCTAGCAAGATAACAGACTTACCATTATCTAAAGCAGTAAGCGCTGCACTTAAACCTGCACCACCGCCACCGACAACAACAACATCGACAGTTTTTTCGATAACTTCCGTAGACCATTCAACCGCTTCACGTGCTTTACAACGAAGCGCTTCCGAGTTACCACCCGCTAAATCAACAGCATCAGATACACCGTCAATAACCGCTTGGCTACTCACTGTCGCACCAGAAATCACATCAATATTTAGCGTTTGGCCTTCCATAATTTGTTGTGGAATACGTTCAAACGCAGGGTTAGCAATACCGTCTGACTCTTTTGATGAATCAACGATAATATCGAGGATCTTGTCTTCAGAGAACGTCACCGTTACAGGTAATTTGCCATTATGACCGTAGCCATAAGCGGTGTACTCACCAGGCTCAAAGGTGATCTCAACGTTTTGTAATTCTTTAATACGCTGGTGCTTTAATGCCTCAGCTTTACTATCAACAATCATGTAATCCATGATTTCCCAAAGTGGTGTTGGGATCTTCAGTTGATGTTGTTGCTCAATATCAGCGAACTCGGCACATTCTTCACCATTGATCGCTTTAGTCGCCCATGTTGGCTCAACAAGGAAACCTTTACCCACACTCACCATGTCGTAACCTTGTGCTAACGCTTGATCAGCATCTGAACGCTGAGCGATACCACCAACACCTATTACAGGGATTTTGGCAACATTGTCAGATTTAAGCGCATGGTATTTACGAATAAGTAGTTCTTTATCTTCAGGGTTTACAATCGAATTTCGAGTATAGTTACCCATCGAAAAGTGGAAATAATCAAGACCACTCGCAGCCAACTTATCAAGCAAGTACATGGTATCTTCAAAACGAATACCAGGCTCTTCAATTTCTTCAGGAGAGAAACGGTAACCAATAATGAAATCATCGCGTTGGTGATCAGCGACAACTCTTTTCGCTTCATTTAAAACAGCAAGAGGGAATGTCGTACGTTTTTCAATATCACCGCCCCACTTATCATTTCGACGGTTTGAGTGTGGAGAGAAAAACTGTTGAAGGATGTATGTATTAGCGCCATGGATCTCAACACCATCAAAGCCCGCAACAATTGCACGATGAACAGCATTAGCAAAAGCATCAATCATGAAGCCAATCTGCTCTTTCGTCATTTCAAGTGGTGTTTCTGCATTATCGCGAAGCGCAGCGACAGGACTCGCCGATATAGGCTGATGGCCACCATTGTATTCGCCATTTGCCATACGGCCAGCATGGTAGATCTGAAGAATAGCCTTTGAGCCTTTCTCTTTAATTGCCGATGCTAACTTCTTGAGTCCAGCAATCTTACTGTCGGTATTGATACCTAATGCACCGGGAAATGCTCTACCGTAATTTTCAACAAACGCACTTTCAACAATGACTGCGCCAGCATCGCCAGAGCGAGCGGCATAATAGTCGATCATTTCTTGTGTAACACCACCATCAAAAAATGCAGATTGAATGGTCATTGGTGCCATAACAATGCGGTTTTTGAATTTGGCTTGTGATAAGCCTAATTGAATTTCATCTGTTAATTTATTCACTGATTCATATTCCAATAATAATTAATACTTATATTAAAAATCACTAAATAAGCAGTTAAATTTAAGTAGCTTTTAAAATAAGAACTAAGGCAATTAACTAATATTGAATGAAATTACTACAGCGGTAATTCTCAGTAAAATGATACATCTGCATTTAGTCTATGCATAAAGCACATAAAACCATTAACATTTAAATAAATTCTCTTTCTATTAACATTTAAATTTAAACAAGCAAACAAAATAAGAGAAAAATTTACTTAGTATGAGCAGTTATGAAAAAATAAACATCGTTGAAAATGGATAATATAACTACTATCAACAGCTTAATTTTCACGAAATTGACTAATAATAAAAATAATCAAAAAATGATAAAACGGAGAGTGGTTATCCTATTCCTCAGAAAAAATTGCCGTATTAAAATAGAAATCATTCCTATTTTTCTTTAATCTTTATTTGCAAAATTGAATTTCATTATTGGCTGGATTTATGCCTTTGATGACAGTGAATAAAACCAATAATAAAAAAGCTGACATTAAGTCAGCTTCTATTGAAAATGTTGTATGTTAATCAATAAACTTATTATTCTTAGCCCAACGAGTGATCACCTCTTTTGCTAATGGCGCAGGGCCAAAGAAACGTTCTTGATCGCTAATGTCAGCAACAAAACGCCCTTTTTTGAAGAACAAGAACATTTCAAGCATGTCATAGCCAAGCTCACTGAATAGTTTGATTGGGCGAACAAGTAATTGGAAAACAAACCATGGCACAGTCCATGTTGATAACTTCTTACCTGTCACTTCACTAATTAATTGCACCAATTCCGCTTGGCTTTTAGCACCATCACTCCAACCTACATCAATCGATTTATTATTGATTTCATCACCTTCAAATGCGGCAGCTTTAGCAAGATAATCAGCTAAATCATCAGTCAAAATGTACGACCACTTAGTCGTTGTATCGCCAATTGCGTAAAAACGACCCGCTTTAAAGCCATCCGCAATGTAATCAGACGTTTGATCTAAAAACGCTGGTGCACGCACAAATACATAAGGAATGCCGACTTGCTTAATCACATCTTCTGCAACTTTTTTAGCATGAAAATGTGGCACGCTTTGCGCTTCATCACTATTAACAATACTCAAGAAAACAAAGCGTTCAATGTTTGCTCGTGCTGCCGCTTCTGCGAGGTTTTTATTGCCTTGGAAATCGGCATCAAGGCTCTCTTTCATATAACCGTTAGCAGAGCTAATCACCACATCCACACCTTGTAATGCAGCATCTAAAGAAGCAGGATCCATCATGTCAGCCTGTACCCACTCTAGCTCTGAAAATTCACCTTTTGGTGCACCACGGCGTGACATCGCTTTAATATCGACGTTTGAATGCTGCATTAAACTACGTAAAATTTTACGACCTAGGAAACCTGTGGCACCAACAACAAGTACTTTCTTCTTTTGAGTTTGCATAATCATTTTCTCGTTAATCTCTGACGTTGAAGCCATGTTATATAATTCTATATTTGGATTAAATACTATAAAATGGAAATGATTGGTTCAAAAATGGGATAATTATGAAATCACTCGATGATATGGCGTTATTTGTAGAAGTCGCCAACGTAATGAGCTTTCGCCAAGCCGCAGAGATTACTGGAGTGCCTAATTCCACCCTTTCAAGGCGCATCAGTGCATTAGAAAAAGCCATTGGGCTGCGTTTGCTCCACCGTACAACACGAAAAATTGAACTCACAGAGGCCGGTCAACTGTATTACGAGCGTTGTCGTCGTATTGTTGAAGAAGCCAAACTCGCCCATCAACAATTGAGTGATATAGCAGAAAATCCTAGTGGTACGGTTCGCGTGTCTGCCCCTATTGATTTTGCGACCCACTTCATTGCGCCATTACTACCCGAATTTTCAAAACAATATCCCGATATTGAATTGGAATTTGATTTATCTTCACGGCGTGTGGATATGACATCGGAATATTTCGACGTAGCAATTCGAGCAGGTGAAAGTGAAAGCTCAAGCTTAATTGCTCGTAAACTCGCTAACTTCCATCACTATGTTTATGGTTCTCCCGCTTATTTGGCACAATATGGCGAACCACAATCACCAGACGAACTTACTCAACATCAGTGTTTTAGTATCGTAAAATCAGCCCATTGGGCATTACATAGCAAAGATAAATCGGCAGATATTAAGGTAAACAGCAAACTATTTGTAAATAGTATTGGCATGATCAAGCAATTAATAGTGCTCAATATGGGATTGGGATTACTCCCACAAGAAATGATCACAGATGAGTTAGCGCAAGGAACATTACAACGCATATTACCGGACTGGCAAAGTTCTCCTGTGCCGATATACGCCATAACCGAAACACGGTTACTACCCGCCAAGACTCGCTGTTTTATTAACTTTATTCAAAGTAAACTTGAATAGGTAAACTCAAGCGATTCATCGAGCAATATTAAGCTCAATTACTCTTCTTCCATTAAGATTTTCATCATCTGCTGATGGTGATTCAGGAAGTTTCGAGTGATCTCATAATGCTCGGTATCCTCATACGTTGTTTCATCGATGCCACTATCACTGAACTGATAGATTTTAGCTCTTGGGTAGGCCAATAAAATCGGTGAGTGAGTAGCAATAATAAATTGCGAACCTGCTTCAACTAAACGATGCATTTCTGAAAGCGCAGCCATTTGTCTAGCTGGTGAGAGAGCAGCTTCGGGCTCATCCATAATGTATAAACCATTACCGCGTAACTTATTAGAGATCGTTGCCATGAAAGATTCACCATGAGATTGATGGTGTAGTGATTGCCCACCATAACCTTGCAACGGTGGCGGCATAAGCTGATCTAAATAAGTGGCAACATTATAAAAACTCTCAGCCCTTAAAAAATAGAAGTCTTTCGGGCGTTTAAAACTTTTCACGGTTTTAATGTAGCGATCTAACTCAGAATGCGTTTGCGCGGTAGGAAAACCGGTATTCTTGTTCCCCCCTTCCGCATTAAGCCCCATCGCGACTGCAATCGCTTCAATTAGCGTAGATTTTCCTGAACCATTTTCACCGACAAAAAAAGTAACATCAGGATGAAATTCAATGACATCTAACGCTTTGAGGGCTGGAATACAAAACGGAAATTGATCGTAATTATCAATTTTTTCGCGCTTTAAAGCGATTTCTCGTAGGTAAGGTTTTTCTTCAAAACTCATAAATCTCAAACAGTGTTATTTATTTCTAAAATAGTTTAACCATGTTATCCGTTATCACATTGAAATAAAATGAGCGAGAAAGTTAGTACCCACTCAATTTATATCAACCATGAATAACGGACCTATTCCGCTTGAGATGGTGCAGCTTCTGTTGCAGATGCGGGTGTTGAAGAGGTTGGAGTATCAACTAAGGGTGCTGCCGCATCTTGCTGAATTTGCGTTGCTGTTGGTGAGTCAGCATGCGTTTGTGATTCTACAACTGGCGCTGCATTGGTAGATTCTGGTGTTGAAGATGTTGGAGTATCGATTAAAGGTGCTGCTAAAGGTGTAGCTGAATCTTGTTGGGTTTGTGCCTCTGTAGGCTGTTCCGTTACAACAGGAGCGCTTGATGCGACATCGACGCCAGAGCATGACATCCCTAAGCTGGTTAATTTTTCAGCAAAAGATTTCGCTTTTTCTTCACAGTAACCGACCTCATGTTTCGCATCCCATAATACAGCAGTGCCTTCCGGCTTAGTATAGCGAACTTCACACGGTACTTTGCTATTTGGATTAGCATAAACAACTTCGATGACACGCTCAGAATGATCACTTTTACACACATACCTATCTTGTGCATGTGCTTGAAAAGCGAGAATAGATAGCGCAACCAATAATAGTGATTTCATCATATAACTCCCCAAAATATACGTTATAAAAGAGATAACAATCTTATCTTATTCGCTAAACAATGACTTGAAGCTGAATATTTAACGCGATAGATGATTTAACCTTTACTATTCAAACAGTATAAGGGCTTTGACAATAAACATAGAATTAAATTTATCATTATGTGATTGGGTATTGCATACATTTAAGAGCAATAACCGTAATAGGCAGACAATAAAAAAGGCTCATTACGAGCCTTTAATTTTGATGACAAGAAATGCAATCGCATGAAATTATTGATGCGCTGCTTTCTTCTCAACCACTTTTTCAAAATGGAAAAATGCTTCTTTAATACATTCTTCTAAATTTACGTTATGCGCTTTAGCACTCACTTTATGGAACACTTCAGTATCCATTTTCAAATCAACAGCATAGCCTGTATCTTCTTTGATGATATCCACATGAAGATGTTTAAATTCAGGATCGATAACCATCATCTTTTCAATATAATCAGATACTACTGCTTTGATTGAATCAGTTAGTTCCATATGTTCACATTTGATTTTTAAGCTCATGATACACCTCAGTAATTCTCTTAAATATCTGACACTGAATGTAAGCCTAAAAATAAAAAAAGTCTCATCCTAAAAAAGTAATATTAATACTCAAAAAATGACTTCGCTTCACCTTTATTCTTCAGGTAATACCCAATCAGGACGCGGAAAATGACAGGTATAGCCATTAGGTCGGTGAAGTAAATAATCTTGGTGTTCTGGCTCTGCTTGCCAAAAATCACTTGCTGGCACGACTTCTGTTACTACCGTGCCCGGCCAAATGCCAGAAGCATTGATACGCTTAATCAAATCTTGGGCCGTGTTTTTTTGCGCCTCTGAAGTATAGAAAATCGCAGAGCGATAAGAAGTACCGATATCATTACCTTGGCGATTGGTCGTTGTTGGATCATGAATTTGAAAGAAGTACGCCAAAATATTTTCAAAACTGGTTTGGTCATCATCAAAAGTTATTTCAATCGCTTCAGCATGAGTACCATGATTGGGATAAGTGGCATTTGCCACATCACCGCCCGTATAGCCAACGCGGGTTGTTATTACCCCAGTTTGACGACGAATAAGATCTTGCATCCCCCAAAAACAGCCGCCAGCAAGTATCGCTTTTTGTTGTGCCATCGTTAACTCCTTCGCATTCTTAAATCCTAATTCAATATATACCCTATCAATAAATCGTCAGGGATGAACAGTATTTGTGATTGAAAAACAGCTAAAAACTTATTTCAACGCCCTCAAGAAAAGTCTTCATTTAGCAATAGATTCTGCCTTCATATACCTAATTGACTGATGATCACGGTAAAGAACAAGTATACTTATTAATATAAAATCAAATAGCGAGTTGATAAAACCAGGGACGATTCATTGGATATTTTAATTTATAGTTTAATTGCCGCAGCATTACTTCCTTACATAGCCAAAATACCTCTCGCCGTCGCAATGCATAAAGTGGGAGGCTACGATAATAACCATCCCCGAGACCAACAAGCAAAATTGCATGGTTTTGGTGCGCGAGCATTAGCAGCACATCAAAATGCCTTTGAATCACTGATTATTTTTTCCATGGCCGTTTTGTTAGCAATCGCAACAGGCACCACAAATGAAAAAATTCAGTTATTGGCACTTCTCCACATTAGCTTTAGAGTTGTCTACCACATACTGTATCTAATAAATCTCGGTGTTTTACGTTCCATCGCTTGGACGATAGCAATCGGCTGCTCATTTATCATTATGGGACAGTGCCTGTCGAGTTAATCAAAAGTAAGACATAAAAGTAGATTGAAGGTGCAACTTGATAAATGCACTTGATAAAAAGCATTAGCGTAACTATAAATTTATATGCAAGTGTCTAGGTTCATCATAACCATTGCCCCTCATTCCAAATATGTGACTAGAGGGGCTTTTTATATCAATTAAATACAACCCATTTTTATATCTGTGCACCATATCCTATGTGTAATTGGATATATTTTGATATTTTGCATGCGATTTTTTGATATTAATTTAACGATGACAGATTTTATTGAATTTCATTGATAACACATTCTTTGTTATTAATCTGATATCGGTTGGAATGGAGATTTACGATGAATCACTGGACAGACTTTTTCCCTTATGTCGCTATGGCGATTAAAGTCATTGCGTTAATGGTTGCTGGATATTTTGCGATCAAGTGGCACTTCGACCAAGACAGAAAACTGAAGAATAAAGAAAAACAAGAACAACAGATTAAAACGCAAGATTAGGAAATCTTACAGCATAAATACTGCCAAGCAGCCTTTTTACTTTACACATTTATAGATAGCAGTATTTGTGGTTTTTTTATTAGTAATATCAAGAGAGTCATAAGGATGACTCTCCGAATACATAATCTTATTTCTTCATCGCTTCTTTTAAAAGCGCCGCTCCTGCCAGCCAACTAACGGCAATGCATCAATAGAGCCACCGCGCCTATCACCTCTATCATCGTTCCCATCTGTTGCATAAGCCCAAAACTCATCACGAGCAGCCTCATGTTCAGATGTTATACACGAGTATGCATCTAATTGATGAACTTCACTTAACACGTCAAGATCTGGCTCTTCAATGGATGATATGTAATGTTGCTGAAGAAACTCTTCATTCTTATTTTTAGGAGGTACCCAAGTAAAGCCCAAAATTAAACAACCTATCGCCTGATGAAAATAGGCACTATGAGTCCAAGCTGTCATCGTTGAAAGTCGACGAGGAAAAAATGCGACTTTATGTTCTTGTTGGAATTGAGCCTCATAACTATCCCATAACTCATAATCTTTATCATGAATATTGTAGTGGTCAACAAATACTAGCCACGGTTTTAGAGGTTAACCAATATAATCGTTCTGATTCATTCGGTGTTAATCCGCCATTATATTGATGTGGTCGTAATTGGCTGTAATAACCAATAATATATC